>DAIQOT010000350.1:0-2419 GCA_036787695.1 Solirubrobacterales bacterium
GACGTGCAGATCGCGCTCGGCGACCTGGGGGAGCTCGCCGATCCCCACACGATGCGCCAGAGCCTGCGCGGCGTCGACACCGTCGTCCACCTCGCGGCGTCGATCCGCGACCAGCCGCCGCGGCGGCTGGAGGAGCTGAACGGCCTGGCGACGGTGCGTCTGCTCGAGGCGGCCGAGCGGGCCGGGGTGCGGCGCTTCGTCTTCTTCAGCGCGCTCGACACCGGCGCCGCCCAACGGACCCGCTTCTTCCGCGCCAAGTGGGTGGCCGAGCGGGCGGTCGAGTCCTCGCCGCTGGAGACGAGCGTGTTCGCCCCCTCGATCGTCTACGACCGCGACGACCCCTGGATCACGCTGCTGCGCCGCTTCTCCTTCCTGCCGGTGCTGCCGGTGTCCGGGGAGGGGCGGGCGAGCTTCCAGCCGATCTGGTCGGAGGACGTGGCGCGCTGCGTCGACGCCGCGCTGGCGGGCGAGAAGTTGGCGCCCCGCTACGAGCTCGCCGGGCCGGAGACGATGACCTACGACGAGATGTCTGACCTGGTCAGCCGCCTCGCCGGGCGCCCGCGGCCGCTCGTCCACGTGCCGTTGCCGGCGGTGAAGGCGAGCCTCGGCGCGCTGCGGGCGGTCTTCGGCGAGGCCGTCTTCGCGACCTACGAGGAGGCCGAGCTGATGGAGGTGGCGATGGTCAGCGACCGCGGCGCCGGCGACGCGCAGGCCCTCGGGGTCGAGCCGCGAAGGATGCGTGATGTCCTCGCCGGCGCCTAGACGGATGCCCCCTGGCGTCGCCCGCCGCATCGCCGCCCGGCGCCCGCTCTGGCTGGCGCTCCTCGCGACAGCCCTGGCGCTCGTCTGCGCCGGCCCCGCGAGCGCCGCGATGTCCCTGGTCCCGCCGAAGCCCGACGTCCTGCTCGGCGTCTCCGACCGCGGCTCGACCGAACAGTTCAACACCTTCGCCGAACTGACCGGCAAGCACCCGGCGCTGATGCAGACCTTCTTCGGCTGGGGCAACACGCCCAACAAGGCCTACGAACGCTGGCGCGAAACGCAGACGCGGCCGGTGGTCGCGATCTCGACCCAGAACGCGCAGACGCTGGAAGAGATCATCACCCCCGAGCAGATCGCCATGGGCGACGGCGACGACTACCTGCTGCAGCTGAACCAGTTCTTCGCCACCCACAACCTGCCCGCCTACATCCGGCCGCTGGGCGAGCCGAACCGCTGCCTGAACGCCTGGGCGGGGGTCGAATGCGACGGGACGCTGAAAGACGGCGAACACAACTCCTACTGGTACAAGGAGGCGTTCCGGCGGATCGCGGCGATCACCCGCGGCGGCCTCACCACCGAAGCGCTGAACGCCGAGCTCGCCGAAATCGGCCTGCCGGGCCTACACCGCAGCAAGGGCGCGAACCCCGTCTCGCTGCCGGTCGCGCCGGTGAGCATCATCTGGAGCCCGCTCCCCGCCGGCTCGCCCCGGGTCAAAGGCAACTTCCCCGGCAACTACTGGCCCGGGAGCAAATGGGTCGACTGGGTGGGGACCGACTTCTACGCCAAATATCCCGTCTGGGAAGACCTCAACCGCTTCTACGCCGCCAAGCAATGGAAGAACAAGCCGATCGCGATCACCGAGTGGGCGATGTCCGAAAAGGACGAACCCAAATTCGTCAACCAGCTGATCAGCTGGGTCGTCAATCACAAGCGCGTCCAGATGCTCACCTACTACCAGGGCTTCGGCTACGGCAACACCTACGAACTGGCCCACTACCCCCAAACGGCATCAACCCTGGCCACGAAGATCCGCCGCGCCACCTTCCTCCCCTACGCCGAATACAACGCCGGCCTCCTCCCCCCACTCCAACCCAAGCCCAAGACCCCCTAGCCCCAGCGAGCACCGCCCCTCGATGTTGATGGGCCGAAAACCGGAGATATAGGGAGGTTTTCGGCCCATCAACAGGGCGGTGTGGAAGGTTGGTCGCGGAATTCAGTCCGAGGCCTGCGCGAGGAGTGATCGGATCGTCGCGGCGAGGCGTTGAGGTTCGCGTTCGACCTGAGCCCAGGTGCAGCGGGTGACCCGCCAGGCTGCCGCCTGGAATCGCTGCTCGCGTTTGCGGTCGTACTCAAAGGCCGACGCGGTGTCGTGAAATTCGCGGCTGTCGGCTTCGACGATCAATCGAGCATCGCGCCAGAGGAAGTCGGCCTGCAGTGGCTTGCCGCCCGGGACGTCGAGCCACATGTTGACCTCAGGCTGAGGCAGGTCGGCGCGGATGCACAGGCCGAGGAAGAGTCGCTCGAGGTCGCCGCGCGTCCTCTTCGTCTGCGGGTGAAGGGAGTCGATAACGAGTCGCAGTCGAGCGACGCCACGGCGCCTCCGACCGCGCCGAAGGATCGATCGCATCGCCTCGACGTCGAGAACGCCAAGAACCTC
>DAIQOT010000166.1:0-8542 GCA_036787695.1 Solirubrobacterales bacterium
GAGCACGAATCTATGTCCCCTCCAATCTTTGGGACGGAGTCGCTCCATCTCACTCAGCCGGTACCGAGGGCGAATGGCACGTTCGAAACTGTGAGTGACCACCGGCCGCGAGATGGAGAAGGTGTGTCCGCCCAAGTGGCTTTTTATCGTCGTCCACTGTGACTCAAGCACCTCGGCGAGGCGCAGGTAGCTCTTCGGGTTCGGAATATGGAGGGGACGACGAGACCCGTCGAGACGCGTGAGATTGTGCCGGGCGCCCTGAGTTTTGAATGCTTTCCGTGAAAGTGCGCGCCGATCTCTTTCGACCAAGTCCGCAAACGACTCGGTCGAGAACGGCGGGGGCAACTCGCGCGGAAAATATCCTCGCCGCACAAGGGTGACAGCACTGAGGTCATTGCCGGGCAGGTCTAACTCGATCCTTTAGTCAGAAGAGAATCCGTCATGCTAGCCGCCGGATGGCTCGCCGAACCTCCCGGTCTCGGTGCTCGCGAACCGGCGAAGCGCAAACGCGCACTCAGCCCGAGGTTTCGATTTCCTCGAGCAGCGGCGGTTCGCCTTCGGTCGCGGCGGTCTCCTCGAGGCGGAGGAACTTGACCGCGGTCGGGGCGAAGTGGAGGCGGTCGACCGTGCCCTTGGCGCGGTTCTTGACGCTCGCGAGGCGCTGCCAGTGGCGGCCGTCGGAGGAGCCTTCGAGGACGTAGGCGGTGGCGCGGCGGGGTTTCACCGGCTTGGCCGGGGGATGGACGTTCGGCTTCGGCGCGGGCGGCCAGGTCTGGCCCCAGCGGAGCGTCGCGCCGTCGAGACGATGGGTGCCGTGGAGCGGGACGGTCAGCTTGGCGGGGAGGGAGGTCGGTTCCCAGTCGGTAGCCGGGCTGCCGTCGACCGCCGCCAGGGCGGGGGCGCCGGCGTGTGCGGAGGTCGCCTTCGCCGCCTGGCAGCGGAGCGGGTCGGTCGTCGGCGTGAGGTCCGGGCGGCGGGTCGGGATCGTCAGCGGAGCGCCGGCGCGGACCTTGTGGATCTGGCCACCGGTCTTGACCGGCAGGGCGGCCCCCGAGTCCAGGGTCACCGTCGTCTGGTGCGGGCCGACCTTGACGTCGAACGTGCGGCCGCGCCAATGGAGTTGGTGGAGCACCACGCCGGGAAGCTGGGACGTGAGGCTCGGGTCGAGCGCCACCGCGTTCGGTTCCCACCGCAGCCCCGAGTAGCCGTAGAGGAACTCCTGCAGGAAGCCACCGATCCCGGTCATGAAGGTGAACGCGCCGCCGGTCCGCGTCTCCGAGAACTGGTCGAACGGATCTTTGATGAACGGTTCGTAGCTGCGCCGGGTGAACACATAAGAGGAGCAGCCGGGGACGCCGAGGGCGGCCGTGTCGATCATGCTCACCGCGTCCGTCATCGACGGCCCTTCGGGATCGCTGCGGGGGACGTAGTAGTTCAGGTCCCCCGTGGCCACCGACTTCGGCATCGGGAACCGCCACGGGTACTGCATCAAGGTCACGTCGGCCTGCTTCACCAGTTGGCCGCCGTAGCCGGCGAACTCCGGGTGGATGTCGAGCTTTTTGTCGACCGGGACGACGAGGCCGGCGGCGATCTTCGACCACGACGCCGGGGCCGACGCGCCGACGATCTTCGCCGCCGCGGTCGCGTCCTCGAGCACCGTCTTCGCCGCGACGTTGGTGTACGCCTCGTCGTTCACGTTCGGGTTCTCCTCGTCGGGCCCGGTGACGTGAGTGATGTGGAAGGCGCCGTCCGAACCTTTCTGCGCCCGGCCGGCCCAGAATTCGGCGGCGCCGCTGATCACCGGCCAGCCTTTCTTCGTCAGCCATTCCGTGTCGCCGGTCGCCAGGTAGTACTGCCACTGGGCCAGCGCGATGTCGGCGACGATGTGCTGCTCGTAGAGCCCCTCGCTGTTCAGCCGCACCGGCGGCGGGATCTGCTCGGTTCCGTCGAGCGCGCTCTCCCACGGGAACCGCGCGCCGTCGGTGCCGGTTTCGCTCGCGTGGGCGCGCGCCGCGGCGAGCCGCTGGAAGCGGTATTCGTCCATCCCCGCCGCCAGTTCCGGATGCTGGGCGAGCAGCGACGGGAACATCCAGGTCTCGGCGTCCCAGAAGATGTGGCCGTTGTAGCCGTTGGAGGAGAGGCCGGCCGGTGAGACGCTCCAGTCGACTCCGTCGTTGGTGCTCGACCAGAGGTAGAACTGGCTCGCGTTCACCTTTCGCGCCAGCGACGGGTCGCCGCTCACTTCGATGCGCCCGCGCCAGAGCTTCGCCCACGCCGCCTCGTTCTCGGCCAGCAGTGCATTCCACCCGAGCCCGGCCGCCGCCGCCGCGCCTTCGCGCGCCGCCGTCAGCATGTCGCCGACTTCCCCCGAGCTCTCGACGTCGACGTACTTGGTGAAGGTGTCGGTATGGCCGGCTTCGACCGGGAACTGGAGCCGGCGGCCGATGCTCATCGGCTGCTTCGGTTCGAGCTGCGCCGCCGTCGCCGTGACGCCGGCGCCCGCGACGAGACGATCGGCGAGCGTCGCTTCGACCCGCGTCCCGACCGCCCGCACCGTCTCCCACTCACCTTCGGCTTCGAACCCTTTGCCGACCCCTTCGGTCAGCCCGCCCGGTTTGTTTTCGACGTTCAGCTCGGCAGGCTTGCCGTCGAAGCGGTCCTCGACCGTCGCCGTCCCCGACCAGTGCGGCGTCACCCGCAACCGCACCAGCCCGACGTTGGGACGGGCGCGATCGGTGAGGACTTCGTAGCGCAGGTCGCTGACGTGGCCGTCCGGCCCGCGCCAGGTCGCGCTGGTCGCGATCGCCCCGGTCCGCAGATCGAGCCACTGGCGCCAGCCGCTCGTCCCCGACCCCGGCCCGGCGAACGTCTTGCCGCCCTCGCCGAAGGTGAGCGTCGACCAGGTCGGGATGTTCGCCCGCTGCTGGACTTCGCCCTTCGGCTGCGCGTAGAAGCCCGCCAGCTCCGACAACGCGGGAACGGTGCCCGCCGCGTAGCCCTGTCCTTCCGGCGGCACCCGCACGCCGAGGACGCCGTCGCCGGTGAACGTCGGCGCGTAGTTCGACCCGGTCGAGGTGGCGGTCAGCGAGAAGGCGCCGCCGCCCGCGCCGTCACCTCCCGGCTGAGGGCCCGCCGCGGCGCCGGACGCGGCGGGAAAGATCAGCGCAGCGACGAACGCGACGATCGCCACGGCACTCGCCGCGCGGGCGCCTGTCGATCCGGGATCCCTCCGATTCCCCGTTGCCACATTTTCTTGGTTCCACGAGATGCGCCTTTTGAAACGTCGGCCGGGCGCGCCGCCGCGCTTACGTCAACTCGCCGGAGGCGCGGCGGCGTCCCCCTTGGGGACGATCGCGTTGCCGTAGAGCGTCCCGAGCACGACCTTGCCGAGTTCGACCGCGGCGTTCTCACCGGTCACCGGCGAGGCCGACAGGTTGGCCGAGATGATCACCGTGACGCCGGTCTTGAGGTCGTAGGCCATGAACGAAGAGAAGCCCGGCAGCTGGCCGTCGTGGCCGAGGATGTTCGGCGCGAACTGGGCGATGCCGAGGCCGTAGCCGACGCCGTTCTTCATCCCGGGGACGATCGGCCGGATGCTGTTCATCCGCACCTTCTGCATCCGCGGCGAGAGCAGCCCGCCGCCGACCATCGCCTTTACGTAGGTCGCGAGGTCGGCCGGGGTCGAGATCGCGCCGCCCGCCGTCCACGCCCACGAGGGGTTCGCGTCGGTGTCGTTCAGCGGCTTCAACGAGCCGTCGAGCGCCGCCGCCTGTTCGGCTTTCGGAACAGCGTAGGAGTCGATCGTTTCGACGTTGCTGCCGAACTGGTAGCCCTCCGCGTGCGGCTCGGGCAGCCGCCAGTTCGTGCGCGCGGGCAGTTCGGTGTGGGTCATCCCGAGCGGCTTGAAGATCCGTTCCTCGAGGGCTTCCGACGCGCTCATCCCGGTCAGCTTTTCGATCACCACGCCGAGCAGCACGATGTTGGTGTTGCTGTATTCGTACTCCTTGCCCGGGGCGAAGTTCGGCTTGTGCTTGAAGGCGATCTTCAGCAGTTCCGCCGAGGTCCAGCCCTTATTCGGGTTCTTGTCGAGCGTCGCGTTGAAGCCCGGGTCGAAGGTGTAGCTGAACAGACCGCTGCGCATCTCCGACAGTTCGCGGATCGTGATCCGGTTCCCGTTCGGGACGCCGGGGACGAACTTGCCGATCGGGTCGCTCAGCTTCAGCTTGCCTTCCCCGACCAGCTGAAGGATCACGGTCGAGGTCATCGTCTTGGTGTTGCTGCCGATGCGGAAGTGGTCCTTGAGCGACATCGGCACCTGCTTGCCGAGTTCGGCGGTGCCGAAGGTCGCCGACCAGTTCCCCTGCTTCGGCGACCTGATCAGCACCACGGTGCCGGGGATCGCGTTCGCCTTCATCGCTTCCGGGATCAGCGTCCGCAACTTCGCGCCGTAGGCGGGCACGCTGCCCGGCTTCGTCGCGGCGGTGCCGGCCCGCGCCGCCGTCGTCGTGGTGGCGCCGATCGCCGGGCTCACCCCCAGGACGACGACCAAGCCGAGGACCAGGACCGCGAGGAGGCCGCGCCGGGCGACCGTGTTCTTCATGCGCATCGGCGGGATCCTGCCAGGATCGACGCCGTCCCGAAATAGACCTAGGTCCCCCCCGATCGACCCCGGCTTTCGTCAGGAATCACGTTTCGAAAATCGGGTCAAGCCGCCCGCTCGCGGCGCCGATACGCGGCGACCGGGCCATGGACGGTGTCGTTCGGGGCGGCCGCGATGCGACCGGCGGATGCCCACGCCACCGCGTTGAAAGACAACTGCACGATCCTGGCCACCAACAAGACCGGCAGCCAGGGGAACGTGCGGCCGATCGTCTACACGCCGCTGCTGCCGACCTCCCCAGCGAGCATCGCGCTCTACGCGGCCCGCGCGGTCACCGGCATCCAGACCAACGGCTTCGACGCCTTCACCAACTACGGCACCATCGTGCCGTCCTGGGGCTGCCGCGCCTTCATGAACGTCACCTCCCCGCGGGGAACGGTGAGCTGCCGGATCGAAGCGCCGAGTCGCGACGCCAACACCTGGGCCTGTGACGGCCCGGCGGCGACCAAGGTCATCAGGGACGATGACGACATCGCCGGCCAGGTCGGGATCATCTCGCTGACCGGCAAGCTCAGCTCGCAGGAGCCGCGGCAGCCCGACGTCAGCGACGGCTCGGTCAAGCTCGGCGCCCTTCCCAACGCCGGCTGGAAGAAGTCGATGGACATCGGCGACTTCGGCATCGCCGGCAAGCTGATCGAAGACGGCACGGAAGCGGCCGACTGCGGCAAGACCGGCAAGGAAGCCTCGCCGAGCGACGTCAACACCGAAGAGGTAGTCCGCGGAGGCGGCGACGAAGGCGTCGGCGCGGTCGTCACCACCTATGACAACGCCGATCAGGCTGCCGACTTCGTCAAGGAAATGACGTCGGACCACGGCATCGACTGCATGACGAAGCTGCTGAACGACGAGGACACCAAGGTCACGGCGACCCCGCTGCCGACCGATGTCGAAGGCGTCGAAGGCGCCCAGCTCGTGATCAGTCGCAAGGGCGACGACGGCTGGCGCCCGGTGTCCTACTTCAACGTCAGCGGTTGGACGCAGGGCGACGAAGCGGCGGTCGAGTGGTACGAGACGGTCGGCGCCGCCCCGAGCGAAGCCGACGAAGCCGAAGCGGCCCAGGCGGTCCGCATCGGCAACTAGCCGGGACGGGACTGGACCTGGAGCTCGAGCTCGGCGAGCAGCAGGCGGAGATCCTCGCGGTCGATGTCGAAGGTCTCGCCGACCCGGGCAAGGACGGCGTCGAGGTCCGCGTCGCTCACATCGAGCGGCGCGGGCGCCGGCGCCTCGTGGGCCGGCGGCTGCGGGTGCGCCGGGTGCGGGTAGGGATGCCCGGAGAGCCGGTGGAAGAGGAGGCCGACCCCGACCAGGAGCACCGCGTCGAGGGCGACGGGAGCGACCGGGAACCACCAGCCGGCCGGGTCGACGAGGCCGCCGCCGATCACCCCGGTGAGCGCCGCCGCGCCGCCCGGCGGATGCAGCGAGCGGGTGACCGACATCACCCCGATCGCCAGCCCGACCCCGATCCCGCAGGCCACAGCCCCGTGCCCGAGCGCCTGCCCGACCGCGAACCCGGTCAGCGCCGACAGCGAGTTGCCGCCGATGATCGGCCACGGCTGCGCCATCGGGCTGGCCGGCACCGCGAACAGCAGCACCGCGCTCGCCCCCATCGGCGCCACGAGCCAAGGCGTTGCCTCCCCGTCCCCATGGATCAGCGCCGCGACCAGCCCGGCGAGCCCGATCCCGACGACCGCGCCGAGACAGGCAAAGGCCCGACCACGAACGGTCGCGCCGGGGAGGATGGGAGCGAAGCGAAGGTTCAGAACCGCTCAGCCTGCCAGGCGGAGGATGCGGGCGCTGTCGGCCCGGAAGCCGTCCCGAGGTGAAGGGACCCGGCCGTGTGTGTGGGCACAAAGAGCGGGGCAAGGTCACGGTCCGTCCCATCTTCGTCGGCCGCCCCACCCGTCGCTGGACACTTTTCGTTGCCATGGGACGAAAAGTGTCCAGGCGTGGCTTCGCTGAACGTTTTTGGTTCCCCTGGGACAGAAAGTGTTCAGCCGTTATCTTCGCTGCAGGGTTTTGGTCCTATAGCAACCAAAACCCTTCAGCCATCGCCGCAACACTCACGTCCCGGGCGGCCCGCCGCCTAGCCTTCGGCGGCGGACTTCTTTTCTTCTTCGGCTTCTTCGCGTTCGACTTCGGCGCCGATGCCGGGCTGCAGGTTGAGCGGGTGTTCGAGGTGGGGTTCCATCACCTGTTCGACGCTGCGGCGGAGCAGTTCCCATTCGCCGGGGCAGCTGACCGCGCGGCTTTCGGGGAGGACTTCGTTTTCGACGAAGGCGACCAGGAGTTCTTCTTCGGCGCCGCCGATCCAGCAGAGGATGTTGTCGGCGCGCTGGCGGTCGAAGGAGTGGTTGTCGGCGTATTCGGCCAGCTGCGGCGGGTTCTGGCGGCCGGAGAAGTTGAGCCAGAATTCGGCCGCGTCGGCGGCGTACGTCGCGCCGTCGGGAGCTTTGAGGAGGAGGACGGTGGCGACCCCGTCGGCGGCGTCCTCTTCGCGCCCCAGCACCGGCAGTTCGAAGTTGTGGATCAGCGCGTGGGCGAACTCGTGGGCGAGGATGAAGCTGTCGACGGCGCCGACCGCTTCGCCCCATTCATACTGGCTCTCTTCCGGGTCGGCCTGAGCGATGACGCCGAGCACGACCGTGGCGAATTCGTACGGCAGCGTGATCGAGTTGTCTTCCGGGTTGTAGAAGGGGCCGCCGCCGAAGCCGTTGACGCCCTTGATCGTCAGCGTGTTCGGCAGTTCGAAGGCCGAGGCCAGGGACTTGGCGAGGTAGCGCGTTTCGCTCGCTTTCAGCAGTTCGTAGCCGACCTTGTTTTCTTCGCCGCGCGGCTTCTGCCACACCGCCTTGATCTCGCCGGTCCCTTCGGAAGTGGAGGAAGAGTCGGCGGTCGTTTCGGTTCCCCCACCGGGTTCCGAGCCGGTGTCGGCGGCCGCGGCGGTGGAGCTGGTCGAGCTGCTGCTCGACGAGGACGTGGAGGACGAGCCGCCACCGCAGCCGGCGACGGCCAGGGCGAGCGCGCTGATGAGCAGGGACATGAGGACGAGGCGTCGGACGATCACGTCAACAGAATCGACATGACAAGCCGGTTTCTGAAACGAAAGCCGCCGTTTGCAACCAACGTTGTGCGACCGCGCGCGTGCTCAGACCGCCTGCCCTCGCGGCGGCGTCGCCGACCGCAGCGGCTTGAAGACGTTGTGCTTGAGCTTTTCGACCAGTTCGCCGCTCGATTCGGAGAAGCAGAGGCGGGCGAAGATCTTGGGATCGTCGGAGAACTCGAAGTAGGTGCAGTAGGTGCCTTCTTCGCGGGGCGGGAAGAGGACGAGCACGTACGGTTCGACCAGGCGTTCCGGCCGCCCGCTCTCGGCCAGCCGTTCAAGCACGACCGCGTCTTCTTCGCCGAGGTGGACTTCGGTGAAGTCGTGGGCGGTCATCTCCTCGCCGTACGGAACCTTGAACGAGTGACGGTGGTGCGATTCGCCTCCGGGGAGGAAGACCAGGAGGGCGATGAGGACGACGAGCACGACTATCCATTCGTGGGAAGTCCGTCCCCGGATGTATCCGCGGGCCGAGCGGCTAGAGGGAGACCTCGGGGGCTTCCGCCTCGCCGAGGGCGTCGGCGAGGTCGCCGCGCTTCGGGGTGCCGAGCTTGCGGTAGGTGTTGCTGAGGTGCATCTCGACCGTGCGCAGGGAGACGAAGAGGTCCTGGGCGATCTCGCGGTTGGTCGCCCCGGTGGCGGCGGCGAGGGCGACGCGGCGCTCGGCCGGGGTCAGCGAGTCGGGGCCGGAGATCGCCCGGCGGCGGGGTTTCGCGCCGGCCACCCGCAGCTCCTCGGCGATCCGCGCCCGCTGCTCCGGGTCGGCCGTACTCGCTGCGTTC
>DAIQOT010000167.1:0-8518 GCA_036787695.1 Solirubrobacterales bacterium
GGCATGGAGCACCTGGCCCCGTTCGTCCACGCTGGCCACGCCGCCGAGCTGCTCACCCGCCAGGAGACGCGCAAGCTGCTCGACGGGCTGAAAGAGACCAACGCCGCCGCGGTCGAGGAGGTCGTCCCCGACCAGCTCTCGCTTGGCGAGGTCCAGCGGGTGCTGCAGGCGCTGCTCCGCGAGGGCGTGCCGATCCGCGACCTCGGCGCGATCATCGAGGAGATCGGCGACAAGTCGCGCCTCACCCGCGACCCGGCGGTGCTCGCCGAGTACGCGCGGGCGGCGCTCGGGCGGACGATCACGGCGCCGCACCTCGACGCCGCGATGCGCCTGCGGACGATCTCGCTCGACCCGGCGATCGAGCAGGAGATCGGCGAATCGATCGCCCAGACGCCCGACGGCGAGCAACTCGCGATGGAGCCCAACCGGGCCCAGGCGCTGATCGCCGCGCTCGGGCAACAGCTCGACGGCGCACTCGCCCAGGGCGCCCGTCCCGTCCTTCTCTGCTCGGCTCGCGCCCGCCGCCACCTGCGGCGGCTGGTCGAGCAAGCGCTGCCGCAACTGACTGTCTGTTCCTACAACGAGATCGTGCCCGGAGTCCGGGTCGAGAACATGGGGGTTGTCCAGGTATGACCGAGACGCTGACCGCCGCCGACCCGATCCAGGTCGCCGGCACCGACACCAACACCGCTGCCGCGCCCGACCCGAAGGTGAAGACCTACCGGGGCAAGTCGCTCGAGGAGCTGCTGCCGCAGATCCGCGCCGACCTCGGTCCCGAGGCGGTGATCACGAGCCGCCGCGAGGGTCTGGTCGGCGGCATCGGCGGCTTCTTCCAGAAGCGCTGCGTCGAGGTCGACGCCCGCCCCGGCGGCCCGCGGATCGACGTCTACGACGAAGAGCCGGCGGTCGAGGAGACCGAAACGGTTCTTCAAGTACCGACTCCCAGCGAACAGCACCCGGTGCGCAACGACGTCGCGACCCGCGAAGGTTTGGCGACGCCGCAGATGCAGCGGCTCGTCGGTGAGTCGAAACCGTTCTCCGACTTGCTCGAGGAGATGGCGGCGGCGCCCTCCGTCGAACCGCGGGCGCCGGAACCGATCGGTGAGGGGCTGCCCGCCCCGGGCGTGCGCGCCGGCGCGGCGAAGCCCGTGTTCGTCGAGGAATTCGACGCCGAAGCGGAGCCGGTCGAGGAGCCGAAGCGGGTCTCGAACCTCCGCGAGGGCATGGTCGCCACCGGCCTCGGCACCGACCAGGCCGCCGACGTCGTCGACTCGGTCGTCCGCAACGTCGCCCCCTTCTCCACCCCGGGCCGGCTCAAGACGCTGGTCCGCAACGAGCTCTCCCTGCGCCTGCCGGTCGCCCCGGCGCCCGGCCCCGGTCGCCGTCGCCTCGCCGTCGTCGGCCCGACCGGCACCGGCAAGACCGCCGCGGTCGCCCGCATCGCCGCCGCCCACGCGGCGGTCGGCCAGGACGTCGCCTGCATCAGCGTCGAACCGGCCGACCACGGCGCCGCGCTCCGGGCACTGCTCGAGGGCTCGGGCGTCCCGGTCCAGGTGATCAGCGGCGACGAGCTCGCCGTCGCCCTGCTCGGCGAGTCGGCGGAGCTGGTCCTGGTCGACACCCCCGGCGCCTCGGCGGGCGCCGCGCACACGGTCGAGTCGCTCGCCGCGACGCTCGCCACGGCGGGCCTCGACGAGATCCACCTCGCCGTCCGCGCCGGCACCGCCTCGCCCGCCGCGGTCGAGATGCTGGAGACGCTGCGGCCGCTCGGCCCGAACCGGATCCTGGTCAGCTCGGCCGCCGACACCACCTACATCGGCGCCGCCGTCGACGTCGCGATCCGCACCACCCTGCCAATCCACTACGTCGCCGAGACCGTCGTCGACATCGCCCCCGCCGACCCGCGTGCGCTGGCGTCGAAGGTAGTCCGGTGAGCCCGATGCGGACCGTCGGGGGCATCGAGGAAGGGCTGGAGACGCCGCCGAGCGAGGTCGTCATCCGCCTCTCCGACCACCCGCGGGCGATGCGGCAGATCGAGCTCGCCCGCGGTTGGGGCGGGATCGGCGCCTTCGCCCTCGTCGCCCTGCTCGGCTACCACGCCGGGGTGCCGACGGTGAGCATCGGGATCCGCGCGCTGCTCGCCGGGGTGGTCGGCTACATCGTCTGCTGGGGCGCCGCCGTGACGGTCTGGCGCCATCTCGCGGTCGCCGAGGAGGGCGCCGCGCGGGCCGCCGCCGAACAACGGCGCTCGGCACTTCTTGAAGAGATCGAGCGGCGGCGCGCGAGCCTCGCCGAACAGGAGGAGGGCCTCTGATGAGCGCGATGAAGACGATCGACTTCACCCGGCCGACCAAGTTCACGCCGGACCACGAGCGGCGGCTGGGGCGGGCGCTGGCGGCGTTCTGCCGGACCAGCTCGACCCGCCTCTCGGCCGAGCTGCGGCTGCCGATCGAACTCGAGTTCGTCGAGGCGACGCAGCTGACCTGGGCCAACGCCCACGACCGGCTCGACTCCTCGGCGCTCTGCGGCGTGGTCGAGCTGCGGCCGACCGGGACGCAGGTGCTGCTCGGGGTCGACTCGGCGTTCATGCTGACCGGGATCGAGTCCCTGCTCAGCGGCGCGCCGGACGAGCCGGTCGCCGACCGGCGGCTCTCGGAGATCGACCTGGCGCTGGCGCGGCGGCTCTTCGAGGACATGCTCGGCCAGCTGACCGTGGTCTGGCGCGACCTGACCGGGACCGAGCTGGAGCTGCTCGGGATCGACTCGCAGCTGGAGACGGCTGGGGTCGCGCCGGTCTCGGAGCCGACGCTGGAGCTGGCGATCCAGGCGAAGATGCTGGGGCACGACTACGCGATGACGCTGCTGCTGCCGCACCGGGCGATCGCCCCGATCGAGGAGCGGATCCTCGGCCGGCGCGGCGACGGCGAGGAGGCTCCCGACCCGATCACCGGCCTGCGGCTGCGCGAGGCGATGGCCGGGATCGAGGTGCCGCTGCGGGCCGAGATCGCCGGCCCCGAGACTCCCGCCTCGGCGGTCCTCGGGCTGGCGCCGGGGGCGACGCTGCGGCTCGGCGGCCGGGTCGGCGAAGGGCTCGGGCTCTGCGTCGACGGCGTGCGGGTGCTGCGGGCGAAGCCCGGGCGCAGCGGCAGCCGGCGCGCGGTCCAGGTACTGGAAGCGATCGAGCCGACCGCGGCGGAGAGCCTGGCGCGGCTCGCCACCTCGCACCGGGGAGGGAGCCGCCCCGACGTCGAGCCCGACGCGGCGATCCGCGACTCGCTCGAGCAGGTGCCGGTGCGGGTCTGGGCGGAGCTCGGCCAGGCGCGCCTCTCGCTGACCGAGATCGTCGCCCTCGGCGTCGGCGCGGTGGTCGAGCTGGACCGCCGCCTCGAGGACCCGATTGACCTCTACGTCAACGGGCTGCGGCTCGGCCACGGCGAGCTCGAGATCATCGACGACGAGTGGGCCGTGCGGATCGACGCCGTCACCGGCCTCGGCGAGCCGGTCGCCCAACCGGCCTGAGGTCGAGAGCTCGGGATGCCTGCGGTCAGCGTCATCGTCCACCTCGAGGGCGGCCGCGAACGGGCGCGCCGTTGCCTCGAGGCGCTCGCCGGGCTGGCCGAGGAGCCGAGCTTCGAGGCGGTGATCGTCGACGACGCGAGCCCCGACCTCGGCGAGCTGATCGGTGGGCTGAGCGGCGACGTGAAGGTGCTCCGCCGCGAGCGGCGCGACGGCTTCCTGGCCTGCGCGATCGCCGGCGCCGAAGCCGCGAGCGCCGAGGTCCTGATCCTCCTCCGCGACGCCCCGTTGCTCGATCCGAACGCCCTCGCCGCCCTGGTCGAGGCGCTGACCGATCCCGAGTGCGCCGGAGCCGCCGCGATCGACAAGAACAGCAGCACCGAGGGAAGGGCTTCGGGCGCGCCCGGTGGAAACGGAGCCGCGCCGCCCGGCCTGACCGATACCGACTTCTCGCCGCTCGCCCTTGACGGCCGCGACGCCGACGGCCTATCGGACCGCACCGGCGCGCGGACCAACGGCAACATCACGAACCATCCAGGCGACCCCGGCGCCGAGGGTACCGCGCTCGCCGTTCCTCTCCCCCACCCGACCGCGACCCACGCCCTCGCAATTCGTCGCGCCGACGCGGACTGCCTCCGCGCCGCCCTCGGTGCCCCTGCCGAGTTGGAGCTCGCCGCGATCTGCGTCGAGCTGGCGCGGGGCGGACGCGTCATCTCCATCCCCGCCGCGCTCGCCGCCCCGGCAGCCTCCGCCATCGCCGCCCGCCGCGCGCCCGGCGAGCGCGCCGAGCTGACGATCGTCGTCCCCACCCTCGATGCCACGTCGGCCCGCGTCCGTTCGTGCCTGGCGGCCATCGCCGCCAACACCCCGGCCCCGCACCAGGTCGTCCTCGTCGACAACGGCTCACCGCCGCAAGGCTTCGCCGCCCCGGTCAACGCCGGCCTGCGCGCCGTCGACACCCCCTACGCGGTGGTGATGAACGACGACGTCGAAGTGATGGACGGCTGGTGGGAGCCGCTCCGCGCCGCTCTCGACGGGGGCGCCGCGGTCGCCTTCCCGCAGACGATCGACGGGGTGATGCGCGAGGACTTTGCCGCCTGGTGCTTCGGCCTCAGCGCCGAGACGATCGACGAGATGTCCCACGCGCCCGGCGAGTTCTTCGACCCCGCCCTGCGGATCTGGTTCCAGGACTCCGACCTTCTGGTGCGCCTGCGAGCGATCGGCCGCCCGCCGCTCCTCGTCCGCGCCTCCCACATCCGCCACGCCCTCTCGGCGACGGTCCGCAGCGAGGACCCAGCGTTGCGCGCCTGGATCGAGGCGACGATCACCGCCGACCGCGCGGCCTTCGAACGCAAGCACCCGGCGGTCAGCGTCATATGAGCCCGCAAGAGGACGCCTACTTCGAATTCGACCGGCCCGAGGTGCGGGCGTTAGTGCCCGAGGACGCCCGCAGAGTCCTCGACGTCGGCTGCGGCGCCGGCGCGCTCGGGGCGGCCTTGCGCGAGGAGCGCGAGGGGACCGAGGTCTTCGGCCTCGAGCTCTTCCCCGACGCCGCGGCGCGCGCCCGCGAACGCCTCGACGGCGTGCTCGAGGCCAATCTCGACGAGCTCGACGACCTCCCCCACGAGCGCGGCAGCTTCGACGCGATGGTCTTCGGCGACGTCCTCGAGCACCTCCACGACCCCCACCGCCTGCTCCGAGTCCTCCGCCCCTGGCTGGCCGACGACGGCGCGCTGATCCTCTCGGTCCCCAACGTCGGTCACTGGTCCGTCGTCCTCCCCCTCCTCACCAAGGACCGCTGGCACTACGAAGACGCCGGCCTCCTCGACCGCACCCACGTCCACTTCTTCACCCTCGCCGAGGCCGAGCTGATGCTCCGCGACTGCGGCTTCAAGCTCGCCAGCGCCGCCTCCACCCGCCTTCCCACCGACCCCCCTGCCGCCGTCGACCACCTAGCCAAGTTCCTCGCCGCCCTGGGCAGCGACGCCGCCCGCCAGCGCCTGACGGCGTACCAGTACCTCCTCCTCGCCCACCCGGCCTAGCGGCGATCCCGGCTGGCTGCCGCCCAAAGCAGCGAGGGACATGGCCGTCTCGGCCACGGACTCGCGCAAGTCGACACGGAGCCGTGCGGCCGGGACGACGTCAGTGCACTTAGGCACACCAGGGTGTGCTCAATCGACCAGTCGTCCCGGGCCGACGCACGAGATCGCGACCGGTCCGCCCGACGTCTGTTCACTTGTCCCCACCAGGGAGTGGACAAGTGAACGGACGTCGGCCCGTGCGCACGAAACTTGACCGCCGCGACGACTGTGCACTTGAGCCGGTCATAGGCGGCTCAACTGACCAGCCGTCGGCCGCCCCACACGTCTCAGTGTCGACTTGCGCACCTCGTTACACCGCCTCCGCACCCTCGCGCACCTTCCTCCCACTCGGACCTGCCACGGAAACCGGGCCGACCTCAAAAGCCACGGGTCGGCCCGGCATCCGTGGTTGACGGGCCGAAAACTCAACCATGGCTTTAGTTTTCGGCCCATCAACCTGGGGGGCGCACGGAAGGGTCACGAACGTGGCGACCTGTGGACTTCCCGGCGGAAGCCTCACGTCCCGGGCGTCTCGTGGCGGCCACAGCCTGCCCGGGCCGTCACGAGACGCCCGGGACGCGACCTCGGACGGCCGGGAGCCGGCCGCCCGGACGAACGTCTGAGCTCGTCGCCATCGAAATTCGCTTAAAGGATCGATGGGCGCGGCCGATCACTCGACTGCAAAACCATGGGGTGACACGGAAGTCGCCCCGGGACCAACAACAAACGATCCAAGGAGTGAGATCGAATGTCCCTTCGTATTCAGACCAACATGGAAGCCTTCAACGCGCACCGCAACTTGGTGTCGACGTCCGAAGGCATCGGCAAAGCGATGGAACGCCTGTCCTCGGGCTACCGCATCAACCGTGCCGCGGACGACGCTGCCGGTCTGGCCATCAGCGAACGGCTGAAGGCTCAGGTCAAAGGCATCGGCCAGGCGCAGCGCAACGTCCAGGACGCCGTCTCCGTCGTGCAGACCGCTGAAGGTGCCCTCAACGAGGTCCACTCGATGCTGCAGCGCACCCGGGAACTCGCCGTCCAGTACAAAAACGGCAGCCTCTCGGAATCGGACAAAACGTCGATCCAGTCCGAGGTGAACCAGCTCGCGAGCGAGGTGGCCCAGATCGGTGAAGACACCGAATTCAACGGCATCAAACTCCTGAACGAAGCCACCACGATCACGTTCCAGGTCGGCGCCAACGACGGTGAGACGATCAGCGTCGCGACCGTCAGCCTCGGCGAAGCGGTCAAAGCCGAAGCGTTCGAATTCGGCAGCGAAGAAGATCTGAAACAGATCGACGAAGCGATCGAATCGGTTTCCAGCCAGCGCGCCGAATTCGGTGCGGTGCAGAACCGCCTCGAACACACCCTCAACAACCTGTCCGTCTACCAGGAAAACCTGAGCGCCTCGGAAAGCCGCATCCGCGATGTGGACATGGCCTCCGAAATGGTCGAATTCACCAAGCTGCAGATCCTGCAGCAGGCCGGCACGGCGATGCTGGCCCAGGCCCAGCAGTCCGGGTCGTCGGTGCTTTCGCTGCTCCAGGGCTAGAGCAGTTCGGTGGGAAGGCGGTCGGTCCGGGGTGGGCCGGCCGCCTTTTTCTACTTCTTGTGACGGGCTCCTAAGAGCCTGGCAAACCGAATTGCACCACTTTTGAGTAACGGTCTTATTCCGGTTAAAGACTCGCTGACCCGTGGCCGAATACAGGGGCGATGAGCCTCGACACGACGCTTGCCAGGATCGCCGCGATCGAAACGGCGCTCTACCCGAAACCGGCCGAAACGGGTGGCGTCTCCGCCTCCTCGGCGGCCACCGGCACCTCCCCCGCCGAACGTGGCAGCGCCTCTCCCTCGGCCTACGTCTCCCCTTCCTCCGCCTCCTCCCAGACCTTCTCGCAGCTGCTCGGCCAGGCGACGCTCGGCGGCAGCCCCTCCCTCCTCGGCCTGCCGACGACGACGGCCGCGTCCTCCCCCGGGCTCGCCGCGGTCGAAGCCGCCCGCACCCAGGTCGGCCAGGCGGAGATGCCGCCGGGCTCCAACGAATCGCCTCGGATCAGCGAATACCGCAGTGCCGTCCAGGGCGCCGTCGTCGGCCCCTGGTGCGCCGACTTCGCCTCCTGGTGCGCCGCCCAGGCGGGCACCCCGCTGGGCGACAACGGCGAAGGCTTCCAGTCCGTCTCCGCCCTCTGGAGCTGGGCCGAATCGAGCGGCCGCGCCGTCCCCGCGACGAGCGGCACTCCCGAAGCGGGCGACCTGATCGTCTGGGGCGGCGAGCACGTCGGCCTGGTCGAATCGGTCGACCCCGACGGCACGATCCACACGATCGAGGGCAACTCATCAGACGAAGTGGCCCAGCGGACCTATCCGCCGGGCGGCAGCGGCGCGACCGGCTACGTGCGCCTCGGATGACGAGCTTCTTCTCCCCCTCGAGCGCGCCGCCGGCGCCGCCGACGGCGTTCGTCCTCGGCGAGCCTGCCGACGCCACCGCGCGCCCGCCGCTGCCGATCCGCCTCCCGGTCGCCGCGATCTACGCCGAACGGGCGATCACCCGGGCCGGCCTCGCCGCCCTGCTGCGGGCGGAGATGATCGAAGTCGTCCTGCCCGAAGAGGAAGGCCGCGACCACCTGCCCTCACGGCCCGACGTCGTCCTCCTCGCCGGCTTCGCCCCCGAGCCTGAGCTCGCCGGCGCCGCCGCCCGCCGCCACGGCGCCCGGGTCGTGCTGATCGGCGACAACCCGCTCGGCGAGGACGCGGTCGGCGGGCTCGGCGTCCACGGCGGCGTCTGCCGCGAGTGCCCGCCGGAGCGCCTGGTCGACGCGATCCACGCGGTCGCCGCCGGCGAGACCTACTTCGAGTGCCACACCCATCCGGCGGCGCCGACCCCGCGGACGTCGCCTTCCTCAACCGCGAAACAAGTGCGT
>DAIQOT010000034.1:0-23488 GCA_036787695.1 Solirubrobacterales bacterium
ATGGTCGAGACCTTCGGCACCGGCAAGCTCTCCGACCAGCGCATCGCCCAGCTCGTCGAAGCCGAGTTCGACATGCGCCCCGGCGCCTTCCGCCAGTACCTCGACCTCCACCGGCCGATCTTCCAGAAGACCGCCGCCTACGGCCACTTCGGCCGCGAGCTCCCCGACTTCACCTGGGAGCGCACCGACCGCGCCGACGCCCTGAAGTCCGCCGCCGGCGTCGAGACCGCCGCCGCGTAACGCGGAGCTAGCGGCATCTCCGGGGCCGGTCCGGTCCCGGAGGGGGTGAGAACGGAGCGTTCCGGACCTTGACCACACCATGGTGGGGTCAAACTCCGGTGCGCGGGATCGGGCAGCGTGGCGACTCGTGCGTGAGCAGCACGGGGTGATCACCCGCGTCCAACTCTTGGCGCTCGGTTTTGGCCCGCGGAGCATCGAGCACCGGGTCAAGAGTGGTCGCCTGCACCCGATCGCGCGCGGCCTCTACGCGGTCGGCCGACCCGACCTGACGCCCCACGGTCGGTGGATGGCCGCCGTGCTCGTGTGTGGCGATGGGGCTGCACTCAGTCACCGAAGTGCTGCTGACCTGTGGGGGATCGGCAAGGAGGAGCGGGGACGTATCGATCTGACCGTGAGGCGCGAATGCCGAATCAGACGCGCCGGACTCAAGGTGCGCGCCCGCGCGTCACTGCCGGAGGGGAGCGTGGTGCGGCGGTTCGGGATTCCGGTGACGAACCCGACGCAGACGCTCGTAGACCTCGCGACCGAACTGAAGCCGCTACGGCTGGAGCGGGCGGTCAATCAGGCGGACGTGCACGACCTCGTCGACCCGGAGACCCTCCGGCGCTCCCTTGACGCTTACGTAGGGATGCCCGGCGCCAGGACGCTGCGGACGATGCTCGATCGGCACACCTTTCGGCTCTCGGACTCGGACCTCGAGATCTACTTCCGGCCCCTCGCGCTCGCCGCCGGGTTCCCGATGCCGCTCTCCAAACAGTGGGTCCTCGGCTTCGAAGTCGACTTCCACTTCCCCGACCACGGCCTGATCGTCGAGACCGACGGCCTCCGCTATCACCGCACCCCGGCACAGCAGGCGCGGATGGTCAAACGCGACCAGACGCACACCTCACACGGATTCCGCGTCCTCCGCTTCACCCACTGGCAGATCGCCCACGCGCCGAACGAAGTCGCCGAGGTCCTGACGCGGGTGCGGAAGCTGGTCTAGACGCCGGGGGACTGCGGTTCGCCGAGGCCGTGGGTGCCGGCGGCGTTGGCGCCGGTCGCCCGGTCCACCCGCTGCACGACGTCCTCGGGATTGGCGACGCCGTAGAAGATGAAGTCGTAGTCGCCGCCACTCGCGGCGGTGTTGAAGTCGACGTCGCCGATCTGCATGATCCGTTGGTACACCGACTGGCTGTAGTTGACGTCCTGCACCCGCTCCAGCCGCGTCTCCTGGATCTCCCGCGAGACGATCCCGCGTTTGATGTTGAGGCGGCGGGAGGTGATCGTGTAGGTCGTCGCCCAGCGTTTGAGGAAGCCGACCGCGACGGTCAGGGCGAGGACGACGATGACGACGATGAAGACGTCGCTCGTGCTGCCGACCAGCTTGGCGATGACGCCGAGGACGATCGCGATCGCGAGGCCTTTGAGGTAGAAGCCGAGGATCGCCCGCCAGGAGGGATGTCCCTGGAAGATGATCTGCTCGCCATCGGTCAGGTTGAGGGCCACGCGCGGCAGCATAAGCGCTCCAGGCGGCGTCTGCCGGCTTTTTGGGCGCCCGTCCCCGCACACCCATAACCTCGTTCGCGATGGCGATCCTCAAGGTCGAGCCGCTGACGACTGCCCGCGCGCTGCGGGGGCCGTTCGACTACCGCCGGCCGGACTCGATGGCAGGGCTCGAGGTCGGCAGCCTGGTCCGGGTGCCGTTCGGCCCGCGGCGCCTGCTCGGCGTCGTGGTCGAGCTGGCCGAGTCCTCGGAGCTGGCGCCGGAGCGGCTCGCGGAGCCGATCGAGGCGCTCGAGGCGGGCGCCTCGGCGGAGCTGGTGGAGCTCGGGCTGTGGGTGGCGCGGGAGTACTGCTCGACCCCTTCGCGCGGGCTCCAGCTGGTGCTGCCGCCGGGGACCGGGACCGGGCGCGCCGCCCGCACCGTGCGGGCGAAGACCGAGCTGCGGGCCGAGATCACGCCCGCCGGCGAGGCGGCGCTGGAGGGCGGCGAGCGGCTCGGGGTGAAGCAGCGGGCGGTGCTCGAGGCGCTGGTCGAGGGCGGCGAGACCTCGGCGCCCCAGCTGGCCGCCGCGGTCGGCTCGAACGCCGCGATCGTCCGCCGGCTCGCCGAGCGCGGCCTGATCGCGACCCGCGACTCGAGCGTGCGCCGCGCCCCCGCCGCGTCCCGCCTCCACGCCGCGGTCGAGGCGCCCAAGCTCCTCCCCGAGCAGCAGGCCGCGGTCGACGCCCTGGTGGCGGCGCTCGACGGCGAGGCCGGCGCGCCCCGCGAGCAGCTCCTCCACGGCGTCACCGGCTCGGGCAAGACCGAGGTCTACCTGGCGGCGGTCGAGGCGGCGCTGGAGCGCGGCCGCGGCGCGATCGTCCTCGTCCCCGAGATCGGCCTCGCGCCGCAGGCCGTCGCCCGCTTCCGCGCCCGGCTCGGCGACCGCTTCGCCGTCCTCCACAGCGCCCTCTCCGACGGCGAACGCTTCGACGAGTGGCAGCGGCTCCGCAGCGGCGAGGCGCAGGTCTGCGTCGGCCCGCGCTCGGCGATCTTCGCCCCGGTCCAGGACCTCGGCCTGGTCGTCATCGACGAGGAGCACGACGCGAGCTACAAGCAGGAGGGCGACCCGACCTACGACGCCCGCGCCGTCGCCCGCCACCGGGCGCGCGAGCGGGGCGCCGTCCTCGTCGCCGGCACCGCGACGCCGCGCCCGGAGACCTGGCTCGAGCTCCCCCGCCTGGAGCTGCCGCGCCGCGTCGACGGCCTCCGCATGCCACCGGTCAACGTCGTCGACATGCGCGAAGTCGACCCGCGCTCGGGGCCACTGCACGCCGATACCTGGACGGCGCTGGAGGAGGTGCGGGCGGCGGGGCGCAAGGCGATCGTGATGGTCAACCGCCGCGGCTTCGCGCCCTGGCTCACCTGCCGCTCCTGCGGGCACCACTGGGGCTGCCCCAACTGCGACGTCTCGCTGATCGTCCACCGCGAGTCGGGCCGCCTCGTCTGCCACCACTGCAACCACTCCGAACGGGCGCCGCGCGCCTGCCCGGTCTGCTCCTCGACGACGCTTGCGCGGGCGGGCGCCGGGACCGAGCTAATCGAGGAACTGCTCACCGCGCGCCTCGCCCCGATGCCGGTCTTCCGCCTCGACTCCGACACCACCGCGAGCCGCGGCGCCCACGCCCGGATCCTGGCCGAATTCGGCGAGGCGGCGAGCGCCGTCCTGGTCGGCACGCAGATGGTCGCCAAGGGCCACGACTTCCCCGAGGTGACGCTGAGCGCGATCCTCGACGCCGACGCGACCCTGCGCTTCCCCGACTTCCGCGCCGAGGAGCGGACCTTCGCGATGGTCGCGCAGCTCGCCGGGCGCTCCGGGCGCGGCGCCGCCGGGGGCGAGGTGATGGTGCAGACGCTGGCCCCGCACGCCGCCTCGATCGAGAGCGCCGCCGCCCACGACTCGACCGGCTTCCTCGCCGGGGAGCTCGAGCGCCGCCGGATCCTCCGCTACCCGCCCTACTCGCACCTCCTCCGCGTCAACCTCAGCTCCGAGAGCGAGGAACGTCTCGACGCGGCGGCAGGCGCGATCGCCGGCGAACTGCGCTCCCGCCTCCCGGCCGACTCGGACCTGCTCGGGCCGGCGCCGATGTTCCGGGTGCGGGGACGGCACCGGCGGCGGATCCTGGTCAAGGCGCAGGACCGCACGGGGACGGTGAACGCGGCGCGGGCGACGGTCGAGCGGCGCGCCGCCGACCGGGCGCTGAAGGACGTCTCGATCGGCGTCGACGTCGATCCGCAGTAGCGCCCGCCCGCCCCTGAAGCCGGATCAGGCGAATCGGCGCGCCCCACGGCACCGCGCCACGCTTACAATCGGCCGGTGAGCGAAGAGCAGGCGATCGGCGCCGACGAGAACGAGAACCGCGAGCAGGAGGAGCTTCACCAGAAGCTGATCGAGCGACGCGAAGCGGCGCTGGCGCACGTGGTCAAGTTCGGCGACCCGGTGCTGAAGAGCCGCGCCAGCCCGGTGACCGAGTTCGGCCCGGAGCTGCGCGAAGAGGTCGAGCGGATGGTCCACATCATGCAAGACGGCATGGGGGTCGGCCTCGCCGCCACCCAGCTAGGCGTGCTGCGGCGGCTGCTGGTCTTTCAGGCGGGCTCCGACAACGAGCCCTCGGCGCTGATCAACCCGAAGATCGAGTGGATGTCCGACGAGCTGGCGATCGCCGAGGAGGGCTGCCTCAGCCTGCCGCGGGTGACGATGGACGTCGAGCGCCCGCTGCACGCCCGCTTCACCGGCCGCGACGTCGACGGCGAGCCGGTCACGATCGAGGCCTCGGGCCTCGAGGCGCGCGTCCTCCAGCACGAGATCGACCACCTCGACGGGGTCCTGATCCTCGACCGCACCGAACGCAAGCAGCGCAAGGCGGCGCTGAAGGCGCTGCGGTCGGGGGAGAGCTACCACCCACCGGTCGAGGACGAGGACGATCACGGCGAGGAGCTCCGCGAGCCTCGCACCGACGCGTGAGGACCGTCTACCTCGGCACCTCGGACTTCGCCGCGACCGTCCTCCGCCGGCTGGCCGACTCCCCACACAAGCCGAACCTCGTCGTCACCCCGCCCGACAGCCGCCAGGGGCGCGGGCGCAAGGTCTCGCCGCCGCCGGTCGCGGAGCTGGCGGGGGAGCTCGAGATCGATCTGCTGCAGGCCGCGAGCGTCAACGAGGAGGGCGCGCTGGAGCGGATCCGCGCTGCCGAGCCCGAGGCGCTCCTCGTCTGCGCCTTCGGCCAGCTGATCCGCGAGCCGCTGCTGAGCCTGACCGAGATCCTCAACGTCCATCCCTCGCTGCTGCCGCGCTGGCGCGGCGCGGCGCCGATCGAGCGGGCGATCATGGCCCGCGACCCGAAGACCGGCGTCTGTGTGATGCGGCTGACCGCGGGGCTGGATTCGGGGCCGGTGGCGCTGCGGGGAGAGGTAGACCTGGGAGACGAGGAGGACTACGGGACGCTGGCGCCAAAGCTGGCGGACCTCGGCGGCGACCTCCTGGTCGAAGCGCTGGACCTCCTCGCCGACGGGACCTTGGAGTTCACCGAGCAGGACGAGGCGGACGTGACCTACGCGGAGAAGATCAGCCCCGAGGATCGTCGGTTGGACCTGACGCAATCGGCGGAGGACCTGGCGGCGAAGGTGCGCGCGCTGACGCCTCACATCGGCGCCTACCTGGAGCTGGAGGGCGGAGAGCGGCTGGGAGTGCGCGCCGCTCACGCTGTCGACCCGGTCAAATTCGAGGGCGTGACTGCGGTGTCTCCGGCGGAGCGACCTGCTCCCGGGGCGGTCGCCGTCGCGGCTGGCGGCGACGCGCTCGACGTCGAGACCGGCGACGGAGCACTACGGCTCGATGTCGTCCAGCCTCCGGGCGGTAAGGCGATGCCGGTCGCCGATTACCTGCGCGGCCGCCCGGCGCCGACGTTAGCGTGAGGCCCGTATGCCGGTAGAGGGGCCGCGGGCGCTCGCGTTCGAGACGCTGCGCGAGACTTTCGAGCGGCACGCCCATACCGAGCTGGTCTTCCGCGCCGGGGCCGAGCGGCTCGGGTTGGTCGGACGGGACCGGGCGCAGGCGCAGCGGCTCGCGTACGGGTCGGTACAGCGGCGCGGGACCTCGGACGCGGCGATCGAAAAGCTGAGCGGGCGGGCGATGCGGTTGCTCGACCCACCGGTCGCGGCGGCGCTGCGGCTCGGCCTGTATGAGCTGCTGTTCGCCGACGGGACGCCGGACCACGCCGCCGTCGACCAGGCGGTCGAGCTGGTGAAGATCGCCAAGGCCGGGCACGCGTCCGGCTTCGTCAACGCGATCCTGCGGCGGGCGGCGCGGGAACGGGAGGTGCTGACCGCCGACCTGCTCGGCGACGACTCGACCCCCGAGGCCGCCGCGACCGCCCACTCGGCGCCGCTGTGGCTGGCGCGGATGTGGTGGGAGGAGCTCGGCCCCGAGGCGGCGCGGGCGCTGCTCGCCGCCTGCAACGAGCCCGCCGAGGTGGCGATGCGGGCCGCCGACGCCGACGCGCGCGCCGACCTGGTGGCGCGGCTGCGGGGGGAGGGCGTCGACGTCTCGCCGGCCGGCGGCGGCTGGCCGCTCGCGGTGCCGGAGGCGATGGTCTTCGCCGGGCGGCTCGGGGACCTGGTGCCGATCCTGGTCAAAGAGGGCGCGCTGACGCCGCAGAGCCGCGGGTCCGCCGCGGTGGTCGAAGCGCTGGCGCCGCGGGCGGGGGAGACGGTGCTCGACCTCTGCGCCGGCCCGGGGATCAAGACCGGCCAGATCGCGAAGCGGATGGAGGACCGCGGCGAGATCATCTCGGTCGAGCTCGACGAGAAACGCGCCGCCGAGATCGCCGCCCAGTCGACCCGCCTCGACCTCCACAGCGTCTCCGTCTTCGAGGGCGACGCGACCGACCTGCCGCTGCCGGAGGGCTTCGACCGCATCCTCCTCGACGCGCCCTGCTCGGACCTCGGCACGCTCGCCTCCCGCCCCGACGCGCGCTGGCGCAAATCGCCGCGAATCATCGAGCGGGTCGCGGGGGTGCAGGAGAAGGCCCTGCTGAATTCGGCGAAGCTGCTGCGGCCGGGCGGCACGCTCGTCTACTCGACCTGCACGATTTCGCGGCGCGAGAACGAGGACCGGATCGCGGCGCTGCTCGAAGCGAGCGCCGCCGGCCAGGCGCCGCCGCTGGAACTCGACGACCTCGGCGCCCTGGCGCCGGAGCTCTCGTCGCCCCACGAGCCCCGCACGCTCCAGTTGCGCCCCGACCGCGACCGCACCACCGGCTTCTTCATCAGCCGCCTCACCCGCAAAGCTGATTGACGATTCAGTCAAGGTCGGACGGACGCCGGCCGCCGGACCCGCCACAATCTGACGATGGCCGAGCCCGGTACCGGCACCACCAACGTCCTGGGACGGGCCCCGTGCCCGAACTGCGGCGAGCCCTGGCTGCGCCCGACCCAGCTCCCCGGTCGCCTGCGCTGCGTCAACTGCCTCAGCCGCTTCGAACTCGTCTCCCAGTGCCCCGAGTGCGGCGAACACCAGACGATCGCCCGCATGACCCACACCGCCGACATGGAATGCCAAATGTGTGGGGCATCCATGCTGAAACCAACCTGAGTCGATCTGGGGGCGCCTGGCGGTGTCCTCGGTCGCTCGTGTGCAGAGCACACCACGCTCCCTGCGTCCTTGCCAGGCTGGCCCAGATCGACTCAGTAGGGTGCGCCGGGTGACTGACCGATTCCGTGACTTGACCACTGTGCCGCGGGTGGCACCGTCGATCCTTTCCGCCGACTTCGCCAAGCTCGGCTCGCAGGTCGAGGAGGTGATGGCCGCCGGGGCGCGGGTCATCCACGTCGACATCATGGACGGGCACTTCGTCCCGCCGATCACGATCGGGCCGCTCGTCGCGGGCGCGATCGCCGACCTCGTCCACGACGCGGGCGGGGCGATCGACGTCCACATGATGATCGAGACCCCCGAGCGCCAGATCGAGGAGTTCGCCAAGGCCGGCGCGGACTCGATCACCTTCCACGCCGAGGCGACCCCGCACGCCAACCGCACCCTCTCGGCGATCCGTGAGCTCGGCTGCTCCGCCGCGATCGCAATCAACCCCGGCACCCCGGTCGAGGCGCTCTCCGAGCTGCGCGGCCTCGCCGACATGGTCCTCTGCATGACGGTCAATCCAGGGTGGGGCGGGCAGTCGTTCATTCCGTCCTCGCCGGACAAGGTCGAGCGGCTGCGGCCGATCGTCGGGGACGCGGTGATCGAGGTCGACGGCGGGGTCGATGTCAAGACCGCGGGGTCGGTGGCTGCCGCGGGAGCCTCGCTCTTCGTGGCCGGGTCGGCGGTCTTCGGTGCGGATGATCCAGCCGCCGCATACCAGGCCATCGCTTCGGCAGCCGGCGCCTCCTAGTCGCGTTCGCAGAAACCCGCGGATAGCGCGGGGGAGTGCGAACGCACCTTGGCGGACCCTTCTCTCACGAACTGCGGGGAGGTTCGTTCAGGGTCATCCCCGTCTCCCGGTGGGTGGGGCGGGCTCATTACGCAGCTACCCTTGATGGATGGACGAGCGGCTTGCTCCAACGGCGCGGAATCGGCTCGCTCCGTCTGCGCGGATCATCGTCACGGTCGCGTTTTTGATCGGGCTCGGGATCCTGCTGTTCGATCCCTTCTCTTGGGACCACATCAGCGGGACGCTGAAGCTCGTTGCCGGAGGGGTCGGCGTCGTGCTGATCACGTCGCTTTTCGCGATGCTGCTCGGGAGAGGGGAGATGCCGGAGGAGGAGTTCCGGCGGATCCACCAGCGGAGCGAGTTGATGGCCCAGATGCCGCCCGGACAGGACCAGCCCAGCGAGTTCGAAGAACTCGTGATCGAAGCGATCGACGAGCTGCCGCCTGAATTCCACGAGGTCCTCGCCGACGTCCCGATCGTGATCTCTCGCCTCGGCGAAGAGGTGGGCGCTTACGGCCTCTACGTAGGCGACACCGTGGCCCGAGACAACTTCCGCGACCACATCGTCATCTACGAAGACACCTTGGAACGAGACTTCGGCTGGGACCACGACTTGCTCCGCAAGCAAATCGTCAGAACGGTCCGCCACGAGGTCGCCCACCATCTGGGTTGGGATGAGCAAGGGGTCCGCGATCTAGGGCTTTAGCGAGAGCGGGCCGGGATGGCCCCTTCTCTCACAACAGCTGTGGAGGTTCGTTCAGGGGCCATCCCGGCCCGCTTCGAGGCCCGGATCCAGCCCCGGGGTCGTCAGCCGCACACGGGGCTGCGCGAGCGCGGTTCGTAGTCCGAGCGGATGGGGATGACCCTGAGCGAACCTCCCGCAGTTCGTGAGTGAAGGGTCATCCCCATCCGCTCACGCCAGCGGACCCGAGCCTCAGCGCCTGCGTCCCCGCGCGATCAGTGCTCCGGTGACCTCCTGCCACCACGCTCGCTCTTCGCCGGTCACCGTCTCACGCTCCGCCCGCTCCTCGCACCAACCCGCCAACGCTCGGCGTCCCCCGATCGCGACCACCTCTTGGCCGGTCACCGCGTAGCGGCCGTCCGCCAGTGCCGCCATCGCGCCCGGCCTGTCGTTCCTCGTCCTCAGCACGGCGACGACGGCGACGCCGTCGACCTCCACCGGCGACACCACCTCCTCGCCCGGCCGCTGGGGGCGGACCGTGAAGACCTGGGCGGTCGCTCGGCGGGGGAGCGGGGGTGGGGGCGGTTTGCCGATCGGGCCCTTTACCCATGTGTCGGTGAGGCGCTCGACCTCGTCGCGGACCTCGCCGCGGACGAGGACGTGGAGCTCGTCGCCCTCGTGCAGCTCGGTCGAGCCGCGCGGCGGGATCGCGCCGCCTTCCCGCACGATCACGTTGAGCAGGGCGTCGCGGGGGAGGCCCAGGTCGCGAACGCGGTGGCCGGCCGCGGCCGCGCCCTCGGGCAGGCGGAAGGCGACCACGTCTCCGCCCATCTCGCGAATCCGGCCCGACTCGAGGAGGCGCCGGGGGAGGGCCGGCTCGTCGGTGGTCAGGCGCAGGCGCTTGGCCAGCGGCTCGAAGGTCGCCCCCTGCACCAGGGTCGAGGTGACGACGACGAAGAAGACGATCGCGAACTCTTCCTCGCCCGAGCGCACGCCCGCGACGACCGGGAAGGTCGCCAGCCAGATCGGGGTCGCGCCGCGCAGGCCGGCCCAGCCGAGCATGACCTTCTCGCGCACGTTGAACGAGGTGAAGGTGGTGGCGAGGAAGGTCGCGATCGGGCGGGCGACGAAGATCAGCGCCGCCGAGAGCGCCAGGCCCTTGACCGCGACGTTGTCGAGGTCGCTGGGGAAGACGAGCAGCCCGAGCAGGATGAACAGGCCGATCTGGGAGACCCAGCCGAGCCCCTCGTGGAAGGAGACGACGCTGCGCCGGGCGGGCAGGCGCGCCGCGCCGAGCGCCAGCGCGGTGAGGTAGACGGCGAGCAGCCCCGACCCCTGGGCGACCTCGGAGATCCCGTAGGCGAGCGCCGCCGCGGCGACCGTCGCCACCGGGTAGAGCCCGTCGGAGGCCAGCTCGATCCGGGTGATCACCCAGACCGCCACCTTCCCCATGATCACCCCGACGACGATCCCGACGGCGATCTTCAGCGCGATCAGCCCGACCATGTCGAGGGCGCCGTAGTTCGGCTGCTGGAGCCATTCGATGAAGCCGATGACGAGCAGCAGCGCGACCGGGTCGTTCATCCCCGACTCGCCCTCGAGCGAGCGCGCCACCCGCTTGTCGAGGGTCGAGTTCCTCAGCACGGCGAAGATCGCGGCCGAGTCGGTGGCGGCGATCGCGGAGCCGACGATCATCCCTTCGAGCCAGTTGAGGTCGAAGATCACTTTCGCCGCGACGCCCGCCAGGAGCGCCGTCGCCAGCGTCCCGACCGTCGCCAGCGAGGCGGCCGTGCCGAGCACCGGGCGGATCTCCGACCAGCCCGAGGTGAGCCCGCCCTCGAACAGGATCAGGACCAGCGCGATCGTCCCCAGCGTCCGCGCCAGGTCGTAATTGGAGAAGTCGATCCCGCCGATCCCCTGCGACCCGGCGAGCATGCCGAGGCCGAGGAACAGCAGCAAGGCGGGGACGCGGACCCGGTCCGCCAGCAACGCTCCACCGATCCCGGCGGCAAGCAGGACGCCGGCGATGAGGATCAGGATGGCGTCGTGGTGGCCCATCCGGGGACCCTAGGGGAGCGAGAGGCTGCTAGACGACCTCGTCGATCGACGCCAACCGCGCCTCGAGCTCCTCGCTCGAGCCGGGCTGCGGGACGTCCTCGGGGTGGGCTTCCTTCGGGTGGGTGTAGACCCACCAGAGCAGGCCGCAGAGGACGGCGGCGGCGAGCAGGAAGCCGACCTCGATCCGGCGCTGCTCGTTGCTGACGATCGGCAGGAAGTTCCAGCCGATGAAGACCACCGCGCAGGTGAGCCAGCGGCCCGCGCAGCGACGCACCTGGCCCATCGCGACGCAGGCCTGGTTGAAGGTCACCGAGGCGAGGTAGAGCCCCATCCCGAAGGTGATCAGCAGCAGGCCGATGCGGTCGTAGGTGAATTTTTTGCCGAAGGCGATCTGCATACATTTCGGCCCGGCGATCAGGACGACGACCGTCACCAGCGCGGTGAAGGCGAGGATGCCGAGCAGCACCATCCGCACCGTGTGGCCGAATTCCCTGCCGGAGTCCGGCTCGTCGCTGTTATGGAGGCGGGTGAGGTGGGGGAGGATCGAGGTCGAGATCGACTGGAAGAGCTGCAGCGGCGCCCGCGCCAGCATCAGCACGTTGAAGATGAAGCCGGCCTCGGTGGCGCCTTGGAGGCTGCGGATGATGATCGGGCCCGCGTTGAGGAAGGTCTGTTCGGAGAACATGATCAGCAGCACCGCCGCGGCGAAGCCACCGCCGTGCTTGATCGAGAGGCGCTCGACGCTGCCGCTTTCCTCGACCGGCACCGCGGGCGCCGCCGCGCGTTCCTCCCGGTGGCGGCGGAAGAAGATCGTCGGGACGATGATCAGCCCGAGGACCGGCGCGGCGACGATCCCGATCGCGACCGCCGACTGGCCGCTGAGGATGCCGACCGCGACCAGCACCGCGAAGAGGGTGCGGAAGCACGATTCCGACAGGATCAGGCCGACGAACATCCCGAACCGCTGGCTGCCGGCGAGGAAGCCGCGGGCGAAGTAGCTGACCGCGTAGAAGATGACTGCCGAGAAGTAGACCCAGTAGAGGGTTTCGTTGCCGCTCAGCAGGTCGTCCTGGATCAGCCCGCGCAGCGCCAGGGCGACGACGATGAAGCAGAGCGAGAGGCCGAACTGGAGCGTCGCCGCGACGCGGATCGTCTGGTTGACCGGTTCGCCCTTCGCCATCCGCTCGGAGACCTGCCGCGAGAGCAGCTGTTCGACCGGGCAGCAGAGCGCCGAGATCGTGATGAAGACCGCCGACCAGAGCAGCGTGATCTGGCCGTAATCTTCTTTGGAGAGGGTGTGGGAGGCGACCAGGAAGAACCCGTAGGTCATGATCCCGGTGAGGCCCACCCCGACCGCGAGGAAGCCCGCGGTTTTGCCGTATTCCTCGGTCGAGCCGGCGGCGTCGACCTGCGGGGCCTGCGGCGCGTGACCGTTGGTGGCGTTGCCGTTGCGGGTCGTGTCGCTCATCCGTCGACCACCTGGGTCGGCTCCTCGCCGGGGGCGGCATCGTGCAGCTCCGTCTCGGCCTCGGAGGCGGACGGCCGCGTCGCGCCCTTTTCGTAGTGCGAGGGCGGCACGCCGAGCGCCAGCTCGACCCGCCGCACGCGCTCGAAGACCCGCTGCGTCATCACCCGCTGCCCGGCCAGCAGGTCGCCGATCACGCCGAGCGCGAACAGCTGCACCGCTGCGATCATCAGCACCGCGCCGAGGATCAGCGACTGGATGTGGCCGTTGGAGTTGCCGTTGAAGATCGCGTCGATCAGGAACGGCAGCCAGGCGAGCACCGCGAGCACGCCGACGACGATCGCCGCGGTGACGAAGGCCCGCAGCGGCTCGTAGCGTGCGTAGATCCGCAGGATCGCGGGCGTGTTACGCCGCACGTAGTCGCCGGTCGACCCGGCCAGCCGCGACTCGCGCGTCTGCGCGTTGGTCCCGACCGGCACCTCGTCGACGGCGACCAGCATCTTGCCCGCCTGGACGAGGCTCTCCAGCGTGTAGGTGAAGTTGTCGACCACCGACAGCTGCAGCGCCGCCTCGCGGTTGTAGGCGCGGAAGCCGGAGGTGGTGTCGGTGACCTCGGTGTTGCTCACGCGACGTACAACCCAGCTACCGAAGTGTTGTAGCTGTTTCTTCGCGTCGGAAAAATGTTCGATCCCCGCAACTTGGCGGTCGCCGACGACCATGTCGGCCTCGCCGGCGAGGATCGGCGCGACCAGCTTCGCGACGTCGGCGCCCATGTACTGGTTGTCGGCGTCGGTATTGACGACGACGTCGGCACCGAGCTTCAGGCAGGCGTCGAGCCCCGCCTGGAACCCCGCCGCGAGCCCCTTGTTGTTGGTCAGCCGGACGATGTGGTCGACGCCGCATTCACGCGCCACCGCGACCGTGCGATCGGTCGATCCGTCGTCGATGACGAGCAGCTCGACGGTGTCGAAGCCGGCGAGGGAGCGCGGCAGATCGGCGATCGTCGCCGGCAGCGTCTCTTCCTCGTTCAGGCAGGGAATCTGGATGATCAACTTCAAGGCGTGCCCCAGAGTACGGGGGGCGGGGGTCGAAGCGTGGCTAGAATCGACTGATTGACTGGTCAGTCAACAACATCAGCCGATTCTGAATTTCTGCGAAAGGCGCTCGCGCTCGCCGAGGGCGGTCGTGGTCGGGTAAGCCCGAACCCGCTCGTCGGCGCGGTCATCGTCCGCGACGGGAAGGTTATCGGGGAGGGCTTCCACGCCGCGCTCGGGGGCCTCCACGCCGAGCGGGCGGCGCTCGCCGACGCCGCCGGCCGCGCCGAGGACCCGGCGGGGGCGACGATCTACGTGACCCTCGAGCCCTGCGCCCACCAGGGCCGCCAGCCGCCCTGCGTCGACGCGATCCTCGAGGCCGACCTCTCCCGCGTCGTGATCGCCAGCGACGACCCGACCGCGAAGGCGGCGGGGCGCGGGCCGGAGGCGCTGCGCGCGAGCGGGGTGGAGGTCGACTTCGTCGCCCCCGCCGACGAGATCGCCCTCGCCGCCCGCTTCGCCAACCAGCCCTTCCGCAAACACGGGCTCACCGGCCTGCCGCTGGTCGTCGCGAAGACGGCGATGTCGCTCGACGGCCGCACCGCGACGCCGGCCGGCGCCTCGCCCTGGATCTCCGGCGAGCGCAGCCGCGAGCTGGTCCACGTCTGGCGCGGCGAATGCGACGCGATCGCGGTCGGGATCGGCACCGTGCTCGCCGACGACCCGCTGCTCACCGCGCGCCTCGGCGAAGCGCGCCAGCCGGTCCGCGTCGTCTTCGACACCGAAGCGCGCCTGCCGCTCGACTCCCAGTTGGTGGCGACGCTCGACGAGGCGCCGCTGACCGTCGTCCACGGCCCCGACGCCGACCCGGCGCGGCTCGAAGCGCTGCTCGCCGCCGGGGTCGAGACGATCCTCGCGTCCGGCGCGGCCGCGACCGGGCGGGTCACCGCGGCGCTCGAGGAGCTCGGCCGCCGCGGCCTCACCAGCCTCCTGCTCGAGGGCGGCGCGACCCTCCTCGCGGCCTTCGCCGCCGCCGACCAGATCGACGAGGCGCGGGTGTTCATCGCCCCGCTGCTGCTCGGCGGCCCGGCCCCCGCTCCCGGCATCCCGACCCGCCTCGAAGGCACCGCGACCGAGGCCGAGCTCGTCGGGGAGGACACTTTGATCCGGACCCGATTCAAGGAGTGGTGATGTTCACCGGACTGGTACAGGACATCGGCAGTGTCGAGAGCGTCGAGGGCGGCGCCGACGGCTCGCGCCTTCGCATCGCGACGAAGCTGGGAGGGGAGATCGGCCTCGGCGACTCGATCGCAGTCAACGGCGTCTGCCTCACGGCGACCGAGGCCGACGCGTCGGGCTTCGCCACCGAGGCGATGAACCAGACGCTCGAGGTGACCGTGATCGGCGCGCTCGCGCCCGGCGCCCGCGTCAACCTGGAGCTGGCGACGCGCGCCGACGAGCGCCTCGGCGGCCACATCGTCCAGGGCCACGCCGACGGCTCCGGCGAGGTGATCGGGATCACCGAGGACGGCTTCGCCCGCCGCGTCCGGGTCGAGCTTCCCGAGGATCTTCTGCGCTACGTCGTCGACAAGGGCTCGGTCGCGCTCAACGGCGTCAGCCTCACGATCGCCGAGCTCGGCCCCACCTGGGTAGAGGTCTCGCTGATCCCGGAGACGCTCGAGCGCACCAATCTAGGATCCGTGGCCGTCGGCGACCCGCTGAACGTCGAGGTCGACGTGATCGCCAAGTACGTGGAGCGGCTGCTGTCACCATTCGCGGGAAAGGACCAAGCGTGAGCAACGAGACCGACACCACCAAGGAGACCGCCATCGACGCCCCCGGCGTGACCCCCGCCGACGAGCAGGATTCCGGCAGCCCCTTCGCCACGATCGAGGAGGCGATCGAAGAGATCCGCCGCGGCAAGATGGTCGTCGTCTGCGACGGCGAAGACCGCGAGAACGAGGGCGACCTGGTGATGGCGGCGCAGTTCGCGACGCCGGAGGCGGTCAACTTCATGGCCAAGGAGGCGCGCGGGCTGATCTGCCTGGCGCTGACCCCGGAGCGCTGCCGCAAGCTCGGCCTCAACCTGATGGCGGCGAAGAACGAGGCGCCGCTGCAGACCGCCTTCACCGTCTCGATCGAGGCGGCCGGCGGGGTCAGCACCGGGATCTCGGCGCACGACCGCGCCCACACGATCCAGGTCGCGATCGATCCGAACTCCGGCCCCCGCGACATCGTCGTCCCCGGCCACATGTTCCCGCTGCAGGCGAAAGAGGGCGGCGTGCTCGAGCGCACCGGCCACACCGAGGCGAGCGTCGACCTGGCGCGGCTCGCGGGCCTGATCCCGGCGGGCGTGATCTGCGAGGTGATGAACGACGACGGCTCGATGGCGCGGGTCCCGGACCTCGAGCCGTACTGCGAGAAGCACGGGCTGCTGATGATCACGGTCGCCGACCTGATCGCCTACCGGCGCAAGACCGAGAAGCTGGTCGAAAGGGTCGTGGCGACGGCGCTGCCGACCGCCTTCGGCGACTTCCAGGCGGTCGGTTACCGCTCGCTGGTCGACGACAAACACCACGTCGCGATGGTCAAAGGCGAGGTCGACGGGGTCGAGGACGTGCTCGTCCGCGTCCACAGCGAGTGCCTCACCGGCGACGTCTTCCACAGCATGCGCTGCGACTGCGGCGAGCAGCTCGAGGCCTCGCTGTCGATGATCGAGGCGGCGGGTCGCGGCGTCCTGCTCTACCTGTCCCAGGAGGGACGGGGGATCGGCCTGTTGAACAAGCTGCGCGCCTACAAACTGCAGGAGGAGGGCGCCGACACGGTCGAAGCGAACCTCAAGCTCGGCCTGCCCGCCGACCTGCGCGACTACGGCATCGGCGCCCAGATCCTCGGCGACCTCGGGCTGACCAGCATCCGGATCATCACCAACAACCCGAAAAAGATCGTCGGCATGGAGGGGTACGGGCTCTCGGTCACCGAGCAGGTGCCGATCGAGGCGGCCCCCAACATCCACAACGAGGCCTACCTGCGCACGAAGCGCGACAAGATGGGCCACATCCTCCACCACCAGGGTCTCGACCTCGACGAGGAGATGATCCACGAAGAGGAGGTGCGCGACGAGCAGCGCGCCTCGGTGGACGGCGATGGGTGAGGGCGACGGGGCGTTCCTCGAGACGTTCGACGTCGAGGAGCGCTCGCAGCTCGGCTCGCTGCGCTTCGCCACCGTGGTCGGGCGCTTCTACGAGGACCTCGCGCAGCGGCTCCAGTCCGGCGCGCGGGCGGGCTTCGAGATCGCGGGCGTGCAGGCCGGCCAGGTCGAGCACCACTCGGTCCCCGGGGCCTTCGAGCTTCCCTTCGCCGCCAAAGTGCTCGCCGAGAGCGGCGACTTCGCCGGTGTCGCCTGCCTCGGCGTCGTCATCCGCGGCGAGACCGCGCACTTCGACTACGTCTGCGGCGAGTCGGCGCGCGGCGTCCAGGACGTCCAGCTGACGACCGGGGTGCCCTGCGCCTTCGGCGTGATCACCTGCGACAACATGGACCAGGCGCTCGCCCGGGCGGGCGGCGACAAGCGCGACCAAGGCCGCAACGCCGCCCTGACGATCTGCCGGATGGCGCTGCTGAAGCGCCGGGTCGGCTGAATCGGTATTCTCCTCCGTCCTATGGCAAAGGTATGTCACAGCTGCGGCAAGAAACCGGCTTTCGGTCAGTCCCGCAGCCACTCAATGGTCGCGACGAAGCGCCGCTTCGAGCCGAACCTGCAGAAGGTCCGGATCACCGAGAACGGTCGCCCGGTTCGCACCTACGTCTGCACGCGCTGCCTCAAGTCCAACAAGGTCACCAAGGCCGCCTGAGGCGGTGTGGGGGCGCCTCGCGGCGTCCTCGGTCGCTCGCCTTCGGGTCACGCACTTTTAGTGCGCTCCCCTCGGCTCGCTCCCTGCGTCCTTGCGAGGCTGGCCCACACCGCCTCAGGCCACGCTTGAGCGGTTGAGGGCTCGGCGCGTCGATTTGGCATCACTCGTGTTCGGGGGACATGGGGCTGGGTCTGGCGGGATTGGCGGCGGCAATCGTTCTGGCGATAGGTGGAGGGCACGGAACGGCCTCGGCGCGACCGATCGTCTTCGGCACCGAAGCCTCGAATAAGCGTCTGGCCGAAGTTCAGGCCGAGCGCGAGTTGCGTTCTGTGGAGGTGCCTCCGCGGGCGCATCGGGTCGAATCTTCGCCGGCGCCGGTTCTTGATGAAGCGCTGGAGACGAGCGGCGAACCGAACTTGGTCCAGCGCTGGGAGTGGCTGGTGGCGTCCGGGACGGTTCGCGAGACGGCTCGTTGGTTTCGCACGCACGCTCCTGCCGACTCCTATCTCGAGCAACACGGCGGACTCGGCTCGCCCAGGGAACCTGGCTCGTTCCTCGGGTTCGAGACCTCGGGGCGCAGTCGCCGGGTCTACGCGCCAAGGGTCATCGTGGCCACTACTCGACTCTCCGAGGGCCGAGTCGCTACCCGCCTCGAAGTGCAGCAAATATGGAAAACGCCCCATCCGGCGGCGGCAAAGGTCCCGGGCGCCGCGCGCATCCTTTACGTCTCCCGGTCAAGGGGTGGCGGCAGGCCCCGTTGGCAGGTGATCCGGTCATCGCGCCGGGTGCGCCGGGTCGCGCGGGTCATCGACGAGCTCCCCGCGGTGCAGCCTCAGGTGGTCTACTGCCCCGAATATCCCTACGAACATCCGGTCGTGGTGACGATGAAATTCAAGGCGCGAGAAGGCGGGCCGGTGTTGGCCGAAGCGTCACAGCGGGTGCCGTCCGGCTGCGACGAGTCGATGGAACTGACCGTCCGTGGTGACTCACGCACCTTCGGCCTCGACTTCGGCGAACGGGCGATCGAACTGCTCCACCGCTTAGCGTCTGCATTTACCCCCGCTCAGGAGGGGTAAATGCGGACCGTCTGCACCAACTCGCCGTGGGGACGAGTCAGTGCAGACGGTGCCGGACGGGACTACTCGCTCTCGGTGACGGGGGCCGTGCCGGTGCTCTCGGGGGGATCGACCGCCAGGTTGGGGAGGATCTTCGAGAGCCACTCGGGCATCCACCAGGCGGATTTGCCGAGCAGCTGCATGATCGCCGGGACGAGGATCGAGCGGATGATCACCGCGTCGATCAGCACCGCCGAGGCGAGGCCGAGGCCGAACAGCTTGATCACCCGTTCTTCGCCGAGCAGGAAGGAGGCGAAGACCGTGACCATGATCGCCGCCGCCGCGGTGATCACGCGGCCGGTCAGCGCCAGCCCGCGGGTCACCGACTGATGGGCGTCGTGGGTGCGGTCCCACTCCTCGTGCATCCGCGACATCAGGAACACCTCGTAGTCCATCGATAGCCCGAAGACGATCGAGAACAGGAATATCGGGAAGAACGCGATGATCGGGCCGGTGTTGTCGACCCCGATGATGCTGCCTCCCCAGCCCCACTGGAAGACGGCGACGATGATCCCGAAGGCGGCGCCGATGCTGAGCAGGTTCATCACGATCGCCTTCAGCGGCACCAGCACCGAGCGGAAGACCGCCATCAGCAGGATCGCCGAGAGCAGGATCACCACGCCGATGAAGAGCGGCAGCTTTTCGGAGATCGCGTCGCCGAAGTCCTCGAAGACCGCGGTGATGCCACCGACGTGCATTTCCGCTCCGGTCTTCGCCTCGATCGGCGGGATCACGTCGTGGCGGATGTGGTCGAGCAGGCTGGTCGTATCGGCGCTCTGCGGCGAGGTGGTCGGGTAGACCTGGCAGAGGCCGACGGATTTCTGTTCGTTGAAGGTGACTTTGGTGACCGAGGCGACGCCTTCTTCGTTCTTCAGCGTCGAGCAGAGCGTTTCGATCCCCGCGTCGGCGCCCTTGTTCGGCAGGGCGGCGACCATCGTCAGCGGCCCGTTGAAGCCGGGGCCGAAGCCTTCGGCGAGCAGGTCGTAAGCCTGGCGGGTCGTCGTCCCGGTCGAGTTGGTGCCGGCGTCGTTGACGCCGAGGCGCAGCGACAGGGTCGGGATGCAGAGGATCAGCAGGAAGATGCCGGAGATCAGCGCGGCGGGCCACGGGTTGCGCTGGATGAAGCGACTCCAGCGGTACCACATGGTGTCTTCGCGGACCGTGTTCTGGCCGCCCGAGAGGCCCGGGATCTTCCATTTGTTGATCCGGTGCCCGACCCCGGCGAGCATCGCCGGCAGCAGGGTCAGCGACGAGATCATCGTGAAGAGGACCGCCAGCGCGGCGGCGACGGCGACGCCGTAGAGGAAGGTGATGTTCAGCAGGAACATCCCCATCAGGGCGATGATCACCGTCGTCCCGGCGAATAACACGGCGCGCCCGGCGGTGTCGACGGCGCGGACCGCCGCCTCCTGGGGCTCGTCGCCTTCGTCGAGGTTGTTGCGGAAGCGGGTGACGATGAACAGCGCGTAGTCGATCCCGACCCCGAGCCCGATCATCGCCGCCAGGACCGGTGCGAAGTTCGCCGTGTCGACGACGTGGGTCCCGATCGTGACCAGACTGATCCCGACCCCGAGCGCGAACAGCGCGGTGATGATCGGCAAGCCCATCGCGACCACCGAGCCGAAGGCGATCAGCAGGATGACGATCGCCGCCAGCAGGCCGATCGCGAACGAGGCGTCGCCGCTTTCTTCTTCGGCTTCGGTGATCGCCTGGCCGCCGAGCTGGACTTCGAGTTCGCTGCCGCTGTCGACCCCCTGCGCGACCTTGATGATCCGTTCGGTGCTGGCTTTCTCGAGTTCGTTCGACTGGACGTCGTACTGGATCGTCGCGTAGGCGATCTTGCCGTCCTTGGAGACCGCCGCCGCGCCGCCCGCCGCGCCGTAAGGACTGCTGACGCTGGTTACGTGAGGCTCTTTTTCGACCTGCTTGAAGACGCCTTCCATCTTCTTCTTGACCTGCGGCGACTGGACCCCGCCGGCCGACGTGAAGACGATCTGCGCGGTGCCGCCCGATTCGCTTTCGAATTCGTTTTCGAGCAGTTCGTAGGCTTCGGTCGAGTCCGAGGTCGGAAGTTTGAATTCTTCGGAGAAGTCGGAGCCCGCCGAGCCGGCGATGCCCCCGATGATGATCAGGGCGGCGATCCAGCCGAAAATCACCGTCTTTTTGTGGCCGGTGGTCCAGGTGGCGAAGCGGCGCATCGTTCTCCTTTGTGACTGGGTACAGGTGATCGCCAGGTGCTCGGACGAGACTAGGGCGATCGGCGGGGCGGTTCATCGGCCCCAGGGGGGAATTGCGTGGGGATGGTGCTCCACCCAAGGGTGGAGAGGGTGAAAGTACCGATAATTGCGGTCGCCGTCACCCTCGCTAGGTTTTAGTCCGCATGCCCGATCCATCAATCGCCCGCTTCAGACGGGTCGTCAGTTCTGCGTTGGCCTCGCTCGAGGCCCGGCGCCAGGAGGTGAACGACCTCAACGTGTTCCCGGTCGCCGACGGCGATACCGGCGACAACATGGCGATGACCCTGCGCGCGGTGCTGGAGGAGCTCGACCGGGTCGAGACCGAGGGCATCGAGGGCGACCCCGACGAGACCGGCCGCACGGTCCTGGTGCAGACGCTGGCCCGGGCCGCGCTGATGGGCGCCCGCGGCAACTCCGGCGTGATCCTCTCCCAGATCGTCCGCGGCGCCGCCGAAGAGCTGGCCTCGCGGCCCGGCGAGCTGGTCGACCCGCTGCTGGTCGCCGCCGCCTTCGCCTCGGCCGCCGACGCCGCCTACGACTCGGTCCGCGAGCCCGCCGAGGGGACGATGCTGACCGTCTTCCGCGAGATGGCGCACTCGCTCACCCGCCAGCTCGCCCACCTCTCGGCCGATAAACAGCGGCTCGGCGACGACGTCTCCGAGGAGCAGCAGGACGCGATCCTCGCCGAGGTGCTGGAGCGGGCGATCGCCGACGGCGAGCGGGCGGTGGCGCGGACGCCCGAGCAACTCGCGGTGCTACGCGAATCGGGCGTCGTCGACGCCGGCGGCCATGGCCTGGTGCTGATCCTGGCCGGCGTCGTCGCCGGGCTGCGCGGCGACGGCGCGCCGCTGCCCGAGGTCACCCACCGCGAGCCGCCGAAGCTGACCCGGCCCCACCACGAGGACAGCCGCTACCGCTACTGCACGAACTTCATCGTCTCCGGCACCGGGCTGAACGACCGCGCGGTGCTGCCGCGGCTGGAGGCGCTCGGCGACTCGGTCCTCGTCGTCGGCGACGAAGCGACGCTCAAGGTCCACGTCCACACCGACACGCCGGAGAAGGCGATGGAGCTCTTCGACGGGATCGGCGAGGTCGCCAAGGTCGACATCGCCGACATGCGCCAGCAGGTCGCCGAACGCGACGCGCGGCTGGCGGCGGGCCGCAACGGGGTGGTCGCCGCCGGGCGGACCGGGGTGATCGCGGTGGCGGCCGGCGAGGGGATGGCGCGGCTCTTCGCCGAGCTCGGCGCCGACGTCATCGACGGCGGCGAGACCCTGAACCCCTCGACCTCCGAGGTGCTGGCCGGGATCCACGGCACCGAGGCCGACGAAGTCCTGGTGCTGCCGAGCTCCTCGAACGTGATCATGGCGGCGGAGCGCGCCTGCGAGCTGTCGGAGAAGCCCGCCCGGGTGGTCCCGGCGACCTCGCAGCAGGCGAGCCTGCTGGCGCTGGTCGAGTTCGACCCGGCGGCGGCGCTCGACGTCAACGCGGCGCGGCTCGAGGAGGCGCTCGGCGATGTCGCCACCGGCGGGGTCGCCCCGGCGGCCCGCGACGACGCCCAGGGACGCTTCAAGCGCGGCGACGCGGTCGGCTTCGCCGAAGGCGAGATCGTCGCCTGGGGCGGCGCCGGGTCGACGTTGCTGGCGACGATCGAGATGCTCGCCACCGACGCCGAGATCGTCACCGTGATCGGCGGCGACGGCGCCCCGATCCCGCTCGAGGAGATCGACGCGCACGTCCCCGACGGGGTCGAGCTGGAGAAGCACGAGGGGGGCCAGCCGAGCTGGTGGTGGCTGCTGGCCGGGCAGTAGCGGTGCGGGGCTTCGCCGGATCGGGCGAGCCGACCCGCGCCGAATTGCGCGCCGCACCGGTGCATTGGCCGCGCCCGAGCGTGCTCGAGGTGGGCCTCGAAGCGCTCGACGGGGTCGGCCCGAAGCTGGCCGAGGCGGCGCGCGCGGCGGGGATCGCGACGGTCGGTGACCTCCTTTACCGCTTCCCGCACTCGCACCGCGATCGTCAGATCCGATTGCTCGAGGCGCTCCAGCCTGGTGAGACGGGCACGGTCCTGGTGACCGTGATGGGCAACCCGCCGCGCCCGTTCCGCAAAGGCAAATTGACGATGGTCGGAGTGAAAGTCGCCGACGAGACCGGCAGCGTGCGCGCGACCTGGTTCAACCAGCCCTGGGTCTCGTCGAAGCTGGAAAAAGGCGCGACGATCATCATCACCGGCAAGCGCAGCCCGAAAGGCCTGGCGGTGCAGGAGTGGGAGATGGTCGCCGGGGCCGAGGACGCTGATGAGGGAGGCGAGGAGCGCTCCGGCTCGTTCGTCCCCGTCCACCCCGCGACCGAAGACCTACCTCCCAAGAAGATCCGGGAATGGGCCGAGCAGGCGGTGCCGCTGGCGCGCAACGCGATCGAGGGGCTGCCCGCGGCGGTCCAGGCGAAGCACCGCTTCGGCTCGGTCGGCGCGGCGATCAAGGCGGCGCACTTCCCGTCCTCGCCGGAAGAGCTCGAGGAGGCGCGGCGGCGGCTCGGCTACGAAGAGCTCTTCCTCCACCAGGCGCTGCTGACGACGCGCAAAGCGAGCCACCGGCGCGCCCGCCCGGCGCCGCGCTTCGGCCGTCCCGGCGCCGTGGTCGAGCGCTGGCTCGCCGACCTGCCGTTCGCCCCGACCGACGACCAGCGCGCCGCCTTCGCCGACATCGACGCCGACGTCGACTCGGGCGAGCCGATGCAGCGCCTGCTGATGGGGGAGGTCGGCTCGGGCAAGACCGTCGTCGCCGTCTACGCGACGTTGCGGGCGCTCGAAGCGGGCCACCAGGCGGCGCTGATGGCGCCGACCGAGACGCT
>DAIQOT010000168.1:0-8432 GCA_036787695.1 Solirubrobacterales bacterium
TCCATGAATCTCCGTCACGAGAAGCGCGCAGTTCGTGGAGGAACGCGCACGCTCCTCGGCGCTCGTCACGAAGTTCTCATCACTCCCCCCACACACCCGGCCGTCTCGTCCACGGCCACAGCCTGCCAGGGCCGTGGACGAGACGGCCGGGCGTAACTCGGACGGCCGCAGCCGCCGTGCGCCAGCTCGACCCGGCCCCATCCCGCCACGGGGCGGGCGGGGGTGGCTAGCCGCGCTCGAGGCGCTCGAGCGCCATACGGGCGAGCAGCGGCGTCGTCCCGGCAAGCCGCTCGAGGCTGACCGAGTCGTCGCCCATCACGCCCGCGGTGTAGCGGGCGAGGATCCCCTCGGCGATGCAGGCGAGCTTCCAGCAGCCGAAGGCGACGTAGTAGTCGATCCCCGAGAGGTCGGCCCCGCTGCGCTCGCCGTACCGGGCGACCAGGTGATCGCGGTCGGGGAAGCCGGGGCAGACCGTCGGCGTGCCGGTCAGCATGAAGGAGCCGTCCTCGCCCGGCTGGAGCCAGTAGACGAGCAGCAGGCCGAGGTCGGCGAGCGGGTCGCCGAGCGTGCAGAGCTCCCAGTCAAGGACCGCTTCGATCGAGGTGTCGGGCGCGACCACCGTGTTGTCGAGCCGGTAGTCGCCGTGGACGATCGCCAGCCGCTGCTGCTCCGGCACTCGCTCGGCCAGCAGCCGGTGGGCTTCGGCGACCTCGGGGATGTCGCGCGGGTTGCTCGCCTCGTACTGGCGGTTCCAGCGGCGCAGCTGGCGGCCGATGTAGTCCTCGCGTTTAGAGAGGTCGCCGAGGCCGACGGTGTCGGGGTCGACCAGGTGCAGGTCGCAGAGCGAGTCGATCAGCGAGTCGGCGACGGCGGTGCGGCGCTCGGGCGCGAAGGTCGCCTCGACCTCGGCCTCGTCGCGCAGGATCGCCCCCGCGGCGAAGCTCATCACGTAGAAGGCGCCGCCGTTGACGTCGGGGTCGGCGCAGAGGCCGAGCGTCTCCGGCACCGGCACCGAGGTCGGTTCGAGCGCCGAGATGATCCGGTGCTCGCGCCGCATGTCGTGGGCGGAAGGGAGGATCTCGCCGAGCGGCGGGCGCCGCAGCACCATCTTGCGGCCGTTCGCGTCGAGGACTTCGAAGGTCAGGTTTGAGCGTCCGCCGGTGATCAGGCGGAAGGTGAAGGGCGCCTCGGCGCCGGCGATGTTCTCCTGGAGCCAGGCCGTGACCCGGCGCGCGTCGATACCCGTCTGCCCCTGCAGCGTCTCACTCATCCGGATGAACCTAGGCCGCCGCCGGGCCGCCCGTCCCCTGCCCGACCTCGGTCGCTGGAGGTAGTCCCAAAGCCGATCCGCTCGACCGGGGCCGGTCAGTCCGGCAGGTAGCCGCCGTCGACGGTGAGGACGGAGCCCGTCGTGTAGCTGGATGCGTCGCTCGCGAGGTAGAGCGCGGCGCCGACGATCTCCTCCGGCGCGCCGCCCCGCCGCGACGCGAACCGCTCCGCCTGGCGCCCGAAGGCCTCCATGTCCCAGGCGCGGGAGACGTCGGTGAGGAAGGTGCCCGGTTGAATCGCGTTCACCCGCACCTTCGGTCCCCAGGTATGGGCGAGCGCCACCGTGATCGCCTCGAGCCCCGCTTTGGCGGCGGCGTAGGGGATCGAGTCGGGCCGGGGATGCCGCGCGGCGACGCTGGAGACGTTGATGATCGACCCGCCCTCGCCCCGCGCCATCCGGCTCCCCACCAGCGCCGCCAGCCGGAACGGCCCCTTCAGATTCAGCCCCACCACGGCGTCCCAGTAGCCCTCGTCGATCTCCTCGACGCTCGGATAGAGCGGCGACTTCCCGGCGTTGTTGACGAGCACGTCGACGCCCCCGAACTCCCCATAAACCTGCTCGACGAGCGGCTCCAGCTCCTCCCAGCGCCCGACGTCTGCGGCGAACCCGACGGCCCGCCGCCCGGTCCCCGCCTCGATCTCGGCCGCCGTCTGGCACACCGCGTCGATCCGACGCGAGACGATCGCCACCTCGGCCCCGGCAGCGGCGAGCCCGAACGCGATCGCCCGCCCGAGCCCCCGACTGCCCCCGGTGACCAGCGCCCGCCGCCCGCTGAGGCCGAATCTCTGCGCGGGCGTGGCCGTCTCTGGTGGTCTGCCGTCTCCGCTCACGTCCTAATCGTGGCCCGCCCCGGCCCGGTCGACAGTGCGGCGATTAGAGCTTTGTCCAACTGGTTGCCCGGGCGTCAGTACCCCAGGTTGACGTGGGCGCGGTGACGGTCGCCCGCCTCGATGAGGTCGACGAACCCGATCGCGTAGTCGGCGCCGGAGATCGATCCGCCGCCATCGGGTTCGACGGCGATTTCGTCGCCGACGCGGTATTTGCCGGTGCGCTCGCCGGGCGCGAAAGAGCCGAAGTTCTGTGCCGGGCTGACGAACACCCAATCGAGCGTCTCGGGGGTGGCGGGGAGGTCCTCGAGGATGAGCGCGGCGCCGGCGAGGATCTCGTCGTGGATCTCGGCCGGTACGTCACCCAGGTCCTCGACGAAGCGCGGTGCCCCGGCCGCCGGGCGCAGCGAGGAGAAGCCGCCGACGACGAAGAGCCGGGCTTTGGCGGCGTCGGCGAGGCGCATGATCGTCCGGTTGACCTCACGGAACGGCCCGGCGAGAGGCCCGCGCGGCGCGAGCGCGGCGACCACCACGTCCGCTCCGTCGATGACCGCGGCCAATGCCCCCTCGTCGGTGGCGTCGCCCTGGACGTAGTCGACGCCCTCGATCGGGTCGGCGGGAGCCGAGCGACTGAACGCCGTGACCTCGTGGCCGCGGGCGGCGGCCTCCCGGGCGATGGCCGAGCCGGCGTAACCGGTGCCGCCGATGACGACGATGTGAGACATGGGTGGGTGCCTTTCGTTGGAAGTTCTCCGGCCCGAGAGCGGGCCAATGTGGTCACCATAGGAGACCAGGTCTCGTTTGGGAAGAAGGCACCTTGCGGTAACCTGCCCACGTGCTCCTCGGGGACCCCTACGACGCCGACTGCCCGACCCGCCGCATCCTCGATCGCATCGGCGACCGCTGGACGGTCCTCATCGTCTGCGCCCTGGGCGAAGGCGACCTTCGCTTCTCCGAACTACGGCGACGCATCGAGGGCATCTCGCAGAAGATGCTGACCCAGACCCTCCGCGGCCTCGAGCGCGACGGCCTCGTGCTCCGGACGGTCTACCCGGAGGTGCCGGTCCGGGTCGAGTACGCGCTCACCGATGCGGGGCGGACCTTGCTGGCGCCCCTCGGCGCGCTCCAGGAGTGGGCGATCGAACACCTCGGCGAGGTCTCGACGTCGCAGGTCACCTACGACCGCGTCTAGCGAGCCGGCCCCCGGCAGGTCGGGTCAGCTGTCGTGGAAGAAGCGGGACCCGCAGCACCCGATCAGCCCGACCAGCCCCCAGATCACGAGAAGCGACGCCCCGCAGAACGCGGCGAGGCCCGGCGAGACGTAGGCCGCGACCGCGACCAGCACCAACGGCAGAAGGAACCGCTCCAACCCCTCCATACTTGGGACGTACCCGGATTGGCGAGCTGAGGAAACCCCTTTCGCCGGGCGCCGCCCCTCAACCCGCCGCTTGGTCGATCGCCCCTTCGAGCGCCGCGACGACCGCGGACGTCTGGCGGATCTTCTCGGGCCCTTCCACGACCTGGAGGCCATCGGTGCCCGGGCCTTTGACGGCGAAAGACGGCGTCCCGATCAGGCCAAGCCCCTCGGCTTCCTTGGTGCTCGCCTTGGCCTGCGCCTGGACGGCCTGACTCGCGCGAGCCGCGTTCCACCGGGCGAGGTCTTCGACCCCCGCGGCGGTGGCGGTCGCTTCGAGGTAGGCGTCGCCGGCGGAGCCCGCGTCCCGCTTGCCCCGGCCCCGATAAAAGGCTTCGACGAAGCTCCACCCATCGCCCTGTTCGCCGGCCGCGATCGCCGCCGCGGCGGCCGCGGGTGACCCGGGTCCCATGATCATGAAGTTGCGAAACGTGACCTGAGCCTTCCCCGTATCGACCTCATCCCGGATCACCTTGGGAAGCACCACCTCGGCAAACTGCCTGCAGATCGGCGACTCGAGGTCGCAGTACTCGTAGAGATCAACCGGCGCTCCCGGATCCCCCAGCGTCAGCCCTTCTTGGCCCGCTTTTCCAGGCGAGTACGGGACGCCCCCGGCCTTATCCGAGCTCGCATCGGCGCCGCTGCTGCCCACGACCGAGACGAGTGCGAGGACCGCCAAGCCAACGATGAGCGCCGCGGCCAGCGCCCCGAACGCCCCCTTCTTACGGTTGCTTCGCCTTCCCTGCATCACGTCGTCCCTCCCGGTGCCTGGTGTCTGCCGTTACCAGGCTTATCTCCGGAAGGGCCGTGAGTGTTACGAAGGCTCGCCGAACTTCAGTGCGTCTTGATGCGGGTGAAGCCCGCCGTGAAGTCACCGGTGCCGGGGTGGTAGCTGAGCGTGAACCGGGTCGGCCACGAGGGTTGCTCGTACCTCTGCGGCTGGCGATACACGTAGGACAGCGTGTGGGACGGGGCTTCCATCACGTCCTGCAGGTTGTACTGGGTGACCGAGGCCTCGACGAAGAGGAGTTCGCCGTTGAAGCTTCCGTACAGCAGCACCGGGTGGTGATTGACCTCTTCGATGCTGTAGTGCACGCGCCCGTCGAGAGAGTGCAGGCCCATGTCCGGGATCGAGGATTCGACTCCGGGGAAGTACCCCGCCGGCACGTCGGTGGCCGGGGGCGCGGCGAGGAATCGGCGCATCTGCGCGTACGAGGTCTTTTCCGGATCGCACGTCCTGCCGTTCGCCGAGAAGCAGCGCAGATGCTTGTCGACCCAGGATTTCGGCCGCAGATAGAAGTGGAAGTCGAAGTGCGGTGAGACGAACGAGCCCTGGGGCCCGCGCGGCAGCCCCTCCGTGTTCCAGTCGACCTCGGCGTACTTGAACAGCGGCGCACTCCCTTCGTCCGCCGTACGAACCTTCGGGAAGTCGAACCGGTAGATCGTCTGGCACGGACCCGTCGGCAGCGTCGAGGACTGACCCGGCCCGGTGAACGCGATCGGCGGGATGCTCACCGTCACCGCCGACGGAGTCCCATGAGCGGTGTTCGTCTGTATCGCCGGATAGGTCCCGGCCGCCCGGTACGCGTTCATCAGCGCCGTCTCCGCCGCCGGTTCGACGGCGGCACACGCCGGCGTCACTTCAGCCGCGTCGGCGACCGGCGCCCCCGACCCGCCGGAATTCGCCGCGACCAGTACTGCCACCGCCATCGCGACGATCGCGCAAACCGCCAAGCCATGCTTCAAGCGAGTCCTACTTTGCATCCGGCCTCTCCTTCGTAAGAGCCTCCGCGCGGGCCTCGGGAACTCCGAGGATGAGCAGGCTCGTGATGGTCGCCGCCCGGACGCCGACGTTCCGGTGCGAAAGGTCGTTGTCGGCGATCGCGAACACGGTCGAGAAGGCGATCTGGCTGAGGATGTCCGCGGGCAGATGCCGTCCGAACACCTTGCTCTTCTGGCCCCGCCGCACGAGATCGCCAAGGATCTGATCGACCGGTTTCAGCATCGCGTGGATCTCCTCGCCGTACTCGCCGCGGCGCAGCGCCAACAGCACCCGGTAGCGATGGGTCAAGGGCCACAGGCCGCCGATGAAATCGACCCAGACCTTCTCGGGGCCTCCCGCGGAGGCGTCGACTTCGGTGAGCACGGCTTCGATCTCGTCCACCGCCCGCTGCGTGAGCGTCCGCACGAGGTCGCCGCGGGTGGGGAAGTGGCCGTAGACCGTGCGCCGGACCACGCCGGCAGCCGAGGCGACCTCGCCCATCCCGGCCTCCGGGTTCTGGCCGAGCACCTCGAGAGCGACGTCGAGGATGCGATTACGGGTGTCGTCCCTGGAGTGCGCCCGGGGAGATTCGGTTGGCACGAGTTGATGATTGCACACGCGTGTGCAGCCTGCTACCTTGCACACCAATGTGCAATTGCACACCGGTGTGCAGCAGACCGCCGCACTTCCGGATCGCAAGCTTGGAGAAGGAGAAATGACCGCATCCCCCGCCTCGCCCTCGAACCTCATCCGCCCGTTCACCATCGCCGTCACGGAGGCCGAGGTCGAAGATCTCAAGCAACGGTTGGCCAGGACCCGGTGGCCCAGCCCGGAGACCGTCCCCGACTGGTCACAAGGTGTCCCACTCGAGAACGCCAAAGCCCTGATCGACCACTGGGAGCGGGAGTACGACTGGCGTCGGTTCGAGTCGAAGCTCAATCGTCTCCCGCAGTTCCTGACCGAGATCGACGGGCTGGACATCCACTTCATCCACGTCAAATCCGAGAACCCCGACGCGATGCCCCTGATCCTGACGCACGGATGGCCGAGCTCGATCGTCGACCTCCTCGAATTGGTCGGCCCGCTGACCGACCCGGTCAGGTTCGGAGGAGACGCCGCGGATTCATTCGACGTCGTCATCCCCTCGTTGCCCGGGTTCGGTTTCTCCGGCAAGCCGACCGAGACCGGGTGGGACGTCTCCCGTACCGCGAGCGCCTGGGTCGAGCTGATGAAGCGCCTGGGCTACACCCGCTGGACCGCCCAGGGCGGTGATTGGGGCGCCGTCGTGACGACCGCCCTCGGCGCGATGCGCCCCGAGGGCCTCCTCGGGATCCACCTGAACACTCCCTACGCCTTCCCCGCGAAAATCCCCGACGAGCTGTCGCCGGAAGAGCGCGACGCCGTGGAGACCGCCGCTCTCTACACCGGGGATCTCGGCGGATCGAGCCACGTCCAGGGCACCAAACCGGAGACCGTCGGGTTCGCGCTGGCGGATTCGCCGGCCGGCCAGGCTGCCTGGATCTACGAGAAATTCCAGTCCAAGACCGACAACCATGGCCTTCCCGAGGAAGCGCTCGGCACCGACGCCATGCTGGACGCGATCTCGCTCTACTGGTTCACCAACAGCGCCGCGTCTTCCGGCCGCATCTACTGGGAGAACAAGTCGGCGACCCTGGCCGGGCCGAAGCTGACGCTGCCGGTCGCGGTGACGGTGTTCCCACGCGACATCCCTCGCCTGCCGCGGACCTGGATCGAAGACACCTACAGCGACTTGATCCACTTCGGCAAGGCCGAGAAGGGTGGACACTTCGCGGCGTTCGAGCAGCCCGAGATCCTGGTCGACGAGATCCGCACCGGCCTGAGGAGCCTCCGCTCCTGAATCGACGCTCGGACCCGACAACGGCCACTACTTCCCCGCCGGCCGACGGCGGGGACCCGGATCGCCGTCGCCGCTGATCAGCCTTCCCCGGCGCCCAAAGACGGGTTCGGTCCGTCGTCAGCGCTTCTTGCCTTCGAGGAAGAGGCCGATGGACTTCTCGATCCGACGCTGTCTCGTCGCCTCGGCTTTGGCCCCGGCGACGTTGTCGGCGTGGTAGCGCTGGAGACTGTTGGAGAGCCCCTGGAAGAACTTCTGGGCCTCCGGCTCGCGTGCGAGCGCGGCGGCGAGATCGTCCGGGACCTCGACCTCGCGGGGAGTGTCGGCGACGGTCAGCGTGACGTGGATCGGGTCCCCGGCCCGCAGCCCGGTCTCCTCGCGGACGGCGGCGCTGACGCTGATCATGTGCTTCCCCTTCATGACGCCGACGGTGTTGCGGTACTCGTGGCCGTTCAAGTCGACGATCACCGGTGGCCGGCGCCCGGCGTCGAGCTGTTCGATGACCGCCTCGGGGACGACGATCCCGGTGTTGTTGCCGGTGGCGGTGATGACGGTGTCGAACTCCACTCTCGCTGCCATCGAGGTCTCGCTTTCATGAGGTTGAGAACTGGACGGTATAGTACTGACCGATTCGCCTGAATGCCTCCTCGCGACGATTCTCAGAACCCGCCGAAAGGCCGCTCGGCGCTCAAGTCCGAGGCGATCACCGACGCCGCCACGAAGCTCTTCCTGCGCGACGGCTACCGCAGCACGAGCATGGATCAGGTCGCCGCGGACGCGGCGGTGTCGAAGCAGACCGTCTACAAGCACTTCGCCGACAAGGAGCGGCTCTTCCGCGCGATCGTGCTCGGCGTGACGGCGAATTCCGAAGGCATCATCGATCAACTGACCTCGATCCTGGGGGAGGAGGAGGTCGAGACCGCCGCCGATCTGCGCGCGGCCTTGGAGCGTCTCGCCGATCGATACATCGAGCTCGTCCTCGCGCCCAACGTGTTGTCGCTACGGCGCCTCGTCATCGCCGAGGCCGAACGGTTCCCGGACCTCGCCCGGGCCTACTACGAGCAGGCACCCGCGCGAGGCATCGAAGCGATCGCCGCGGCCTTTCAAAACTTCGCCTCCCGCGGCCTCCTGAAATTCGACGACCCACAGTTGGCCGCCGCCCACTTCGCCTACCTCACCCTCGGCATCCCCCAGGACAAAGCCCAGTTCCGTCCCAACGAGCG
>DAIQOT010000351.1:0-2370 GCA_036787695.1 Solirubrobacterales bacterium
TACGGCGGCAACGCGCTGCTCGGCAAGAAGTGCTTCGCGCTGCGGATCGCCTCGGCGATGGCGCGGGACGAGGGCTGGCTCGCCGAGCACATGCTGATCCTCAAGCTCACCTCGCCCGCCGGTGAGGTCAAGTACGTGACCGGCGCGTTCCCGTCGGCCTGCGGCAAGACCAACCTGGCGATGCTGGTGCCGACGGTGCCCGACTGGAAGGTCGAGACGGTCGGCGACGACATCGCCTGGATGAAGATCGGCTCCGACGGTCGCCTCTACGCGGTCAACCCCGAGGCCGGCTTCTTCGGCGTCGCGCCGAACACGTCGCACAAGACGAACCCGAACGCGATGGACTCGATCGAGCGGAACACCATCTTCACCAACACCGCCAAAACCGACGACGGTGACATCTGGTGGGAGGGCATGACCGGCGAGCCGCCGGCGCACGCGATCGACTGGCACGGCAACGACTGGACGCCGGACTCCGACACCGCCGCCGCGCATCCGAACTCGCGCTTCACGGTGCCCGCCGCGCAGTGCCCGTCGATCGCGCCCGAGTGGGAGGACCCGGCCGGCGTGCCGATCGACGCCTTCCTCTTCGGCGGTCGCCGCGCCACCGCGGTGCCGCTGGTCAGCGAAGCGTTCGACTGGGAGCACGCGGTGTTCATGGGGGCGACGATGTCCTCGGAGACCACCGCCGCGGCGGCCGGCGCGGTCGGCGCGCTGCGCTTCGACCCGATGGCGATGCTGCCGTTCCTCGGCTACAACATGGGCGACTACTTCGCCCACTGGCTGAACATCGGCAAGACAGACGGCATCCAGCTGCCGAAGGTGTTCTACGTCAACTGGTTCCGCAAAGACGACGACGGCAAGTTCCTCTGGCCCGGGTTCGGCGAGAACAGCCGCGTGCTCGAGTGGGTCTTCCGCCGCTGCGCCGGCGAAGGCGAGGCGGTCGAGACGGCGATCGGCCTGCTGCCGACCCCGGACGACCTCAACACCGACGGCCTGGAGATCTCCGACGCGGCGCTCAGCGAGCTGCTGACCGTCGACGAGGACCTCTACCGCCAGGCGATCCCGCAGATCAAGGAGCACCTGGCCAAATTCGGCGACAAACTGCCGGCCGAGGTGAGCGCCCAGCTCGACGCGCTCGAGCAGCGCCTGGGCTAGTCGCCCGACGACACTCCGCAGTGCCGAAAGAGCGGGCCGGGAGGCCCGCTCTTTCTATGCCTCAACCTAAACTTCAGACTTAGGCTTCGTCGAGCCAGCGTGCCCGGAGCGCCGTCGCGAGGCGCTCGACCAAGGGGTCGGAGCGTTCAAGCGGGACGCCGTCGAGCGAGCGGACGGGGCGGATGCCGCGCAGCGATGAGGTGAGGAAGAGGTCGTCGGCCGCTTCCAGGTCGGCGAGGTGGAGGGGGCGCTCGGTGGCGGGGACGCCGAGGTCGGCGGCCAGCTCGAGGGTCGCGGCGCGGGCGGTGCCGGGGAGGATGCGGCCGTCGACGGGCGGGGTCGCGAGGCCGCCGTCGCTGACCAGGAAGAGGTTGGCGCGGCCCGCCTCGAGCACCTCGTCGTCGTCTTTGAGGATCAGGGGGACGACCTCGCCGAGCTCGGCCTCGCGCGCCTCGAGCCAGTCGCGGTCGGCCCACTTGTGGGCGCCGGCCCAGTCGGGATGGCGGATTGTGCGGACGTCGGCGCCGTCGGCACGGGCGGGGAAGAAGATCGCCGGGTCGATCGGCGCGGCGGCGATCTCGAAGCGCAGGGTGGGCGGGGCGCCGTCGCCGTCGGGGAGGAGGTCGATCCGCATGCGGCCGAGGTCGAGCGGGGCCGCGGCGTCGCGGATCGCGGCGGGCAGCTCGGCGGGGAGGCCCTGGCCGAAGACCTCGCGGGCGGACGCCTCGAGGCGGTCGAGGTGGGCGGCGGCGCGGACGGCGCGGCCGTCGGCGACGAGCAGCGTCTCGAAGAGGCCGCGGGCGGGATCGGGTGAGGCGGGGGAGGGCATCGGTCTGATTATCCGTGGGTGCAGCGGTTTTTTCCGCCTAGGGCGCCTTCACAATTGCCGGCGATGGAGGCTTCCCCCGCAAACGACGCTACCGAGCGCGACACCGCCGACGACTGGCGGATCGAGCCGCGGAGGTCGATCGCGACGGTCGCCGAGCTGGAAGGGCGGATCGACGTCGCCCTGGCGACCGCGCGCGGGGCCGAAGAGGCGGCGCTCGAGATCGGCGCCGCCTCGCTGGAGGCCGCCGAGCAGGCCCGCCGCGCCGCCGCCCTCGCCGAACGCGCCAGCGCCGCCGCCGCGCGCGCCGCGAGCGAAGTCGCGTCCGCGCCGTTGGCCGTCGCGCCGGCTCCTCGGCGGAGCGAGCCGTTCGCTCGCTTCACCGC
>DAIQOT010000169.1:0-7386 GCA_036787695.1 Solirubrobacterales bacterium
CTCCTCGGCCTCCGCCGTCGCGCCGGACGAGGCGGCGGCTTCGGCTTCCGCCGCGGCCGCGAGCTCGGCGCTGTCCTCATAAGGGGACGGCCCGGCGAGGTTGTTGCCCTGGTTGGCGTTCGGCGTCGGTTGACGGGTCGGGCCGTCGCCGTACTTCTCGGCGACCAGAGACGCGTGGGTCGGCGCTTCGGCGCGGGCCTCGGGCGCGCGCCGGTTCTCGAACTCCTTTCGCAGCGTCGGCACGACCTCGCCGCCGAGCAGCTCCAGCTGCTCGAGCACGGTCGCCAGCGGCAGCCCCGCGTGGTCCATCAAGAACAGCTGGCGCTGGTAGTCGCCGAAGTGCTCGCGGAAGGTGAGCGTCTTCTCGATCACCTCCTGCGGGCTGCCGACGACGAGCGGCGTCGCCTCGGTGAAGTCCTCCATCGTGGGCCCGTGCCCGTAGACCGGCGCGTTGTCGAAGTAGGGGCGGAACGCGCGCTTGGCGTCCTGCGAGTTCTTCGCGATGAAGGCCTGGCCGCCGAGCCCGACGATCGCCTCCGCCTCGGTCCCATGGCCGTAGTGCGCGTAGCGTTCGCGGTAGAAGCCGATCAGCCGCTGGTAGTGCTCGGCCGGCCAGAAGATGTTGTTGGCGAAGTAGCCGTGGCCGTAGTAGGCGGCCTGCTCGGCGATCTCCGGGGTTCGGATCGAGCCGTGCCAGACGAACGGCGGCACGCCGTCGAGCGGGCGCGGGACCGAGGTGAAGCCGGAGAGCGGGGTGCGGAAGTGGCCCTCCCAGTCGACGACGTCCTCGCGCCAGAGGCGGTGGAGCAGGTTGTAGTTCTCGAGCGCCAGCGGCAGGCCCTGGTTGATGTCCTGGCCGAACCAGGGGTAGACCGGGGCGGTGTTGCCGCGGCCGAGCATCAGGTCCATGCGCCCCTTCGAGAGGTGCTGGAGCATCGCGTAGTCCTCGGCGATCTTGACCGGGTCGTTGGTCGTGATCAGCGTCGTCGAGGTGGTGAGGATGAGCCGCTCGGTGGCGGCGGCGACGTAGGCGAGGAAGGTCGTCGGCGAGGAGCTGAAGAAGGGCGGGTTGTGGTGCTCGCCGATCGCGAAGACGTCGAGCCCGACCTCCTCGGCCTTCTTCGCGATCTGCACGGTCGCGTCGATCCGCTCCGTCTCGCTCGGGGTCTTGCCCGTGGTCGGGTCCTGGGTGATGTCGCTCACCGTGAAGATTCCGAACTGCATGTCGACCACTCCTTCGCGCCGCCTGGGCTTCGCTGATGTATATGCAACTGCATCTACTTTAGCGCACCGCGCAAGCGGGTCTCCTCGGGTCGGTGGAGGACGTAGATCTCCATGTCCCACCAGCGACCGCCCGCCTCGTGGCTGCTCGGCCGCAGTCCCTCCGGCTTCGCTCCCAGCCGCTCCGCGACCCGGTGGGATGCCGCGTTCTCGGGGAGGATGGCCAGCTCGATCCGCTCCAGTCCCATGACCTGGAAGCCCCAGTTCGTGAGCGTCCTGGCGGCGGCCGAGGCGAGGCCTCGCCCGCGGGCGCTCGGCACCAGCCAGTAGCCGAGGGCCGCCCGGCTGCCGTCGTCGCTGAATCGACCGAGGTTCACATTGCCGACGACCTCGTCTCCGCCGGCCTCGACGATCGCCAGCGAGAGCACCTCGCCCCGCGACCGCTTCTCCCGGTTGCGAGTCACCCAGGCGGTCGCCTCGGCCAGGGAGTAGGACCAGGGGACCGACGTGAACTGACACACGTTCCACTCGCCGCAGACGGCCTCGAGGGCAGGGGCGTCGGCCTCCCGCCAGTCCCGCAGCTGCAGTGAGTCTCCATCGAGGGTCAGCGCTTCCGGCAGCGAAGGCATGGCTCCAAGATGCCGGCTCCCACCGACTCGAAACATCCGATAGATCACCGGGGACGGATGTAGAGTGTCGCGCGGTGACTCCGCCCGACGCAGCCCCGGACGCAGCGGCCGACCGACCGGTATTGGTCGAGCGGCGCGACTCGACGCTGCTGATCACGATCGATCGCCCGGGCGTCAAGAACGCTCTCGACCTCGCGGTCGCCGAAGGGATCGCCGCCGCGCTCGATGAGCTCGACGCCGACCCGGCGCTGAAGATCGGTGTGCTCACCGGCGCGGGCGGCAACTTCTCTTCTGGGATGGACCTCAAGGCCTTCGCCGCCGGCCAGAAACCGGTGATCGAGGGGCGCGGCCTCGCCGGGTTCGCCGAGGCGCCGCCCGCGAAGCCGCTGATCGCCGCGGTCGAGGGCTACGCGCTGGCCGGTGGCTTCGAGGTGGCGCTCGCCTGCGACCTGATCGTCTCCTCCCGCGAGGCCGTCTTCGGACTGCCCGAGGTGCGCCGCGGCCTGCTCGCCGCCGGCGGGGGCCTGGTCCGCCTGCCGCGCCTGCTGCCGCCGCGGGTCGCCGCCGAGATCATCCTTACCGGCGAGTTCGTCACCGCCGAGCGGATGGCCGAGCACGGCGTCGTCAGTCGACTGACCGATCCAGGCGGCGCACTGGACGGCGCGCTCGACCTGGCCGCGAAGATCGCCGCCAACGCCCCGCTCGCGGTCGCTGGCGCGCGCCGCATGCTGCAACTCGCCCCCGACCTCGACGAAGCCGCCCTCTGGGAGGAGCAGCGCAAGCTGAACGCCGAAGTCGGCAGCTCCGAGGACGCCCTGGAGGGAGCCCGAGCCTTCGCCGAGAAGCGCCCGCCCGAGTGGAAGGGCCGCTAGCCCCCACCAGCGAGTTCGCAGTTAGCCACAACTATCGGGGCTAAGTGCGAACTCACCGCGGGGGGCCGGGGCGGGTTAGGCGTGGCAGCTGCCCTCGTTGGGGTTGGTTGGGGGGACGTCCAGGGCGGGGTTCTTGGCGAAGAAGCCCCAGGGCTTGAGGGAGAAGCCGAGGCGGGCTACGGGCATGACGGGCCAGTCCTCGGGGCGGGGGACGTGGTGGTGGATCATCGTGTGCCAGACGACGAGGTCGGTGTCCTCGATCGGGCGGTCGGCTTCGGTCCAGATCGGGAGGCCGTCGGGGCCGGGGTGCTGGTAGGGGAACTCGCCCGCGGGGTAGCGCTCGGCGTCGTCGACCGGGGTCACCCAGAGGTGGTGGTCGGCGAAGCCTGAGCGGCGGCGGGCGGGGGACCCGGGGGCGCCGAAGGGGACGGTGTTCTCGCCCGGCAGGAGGCGGTAGCCGACCGGGCCGCCGACGTTGTTGCGGCTGGCGTTGTTGACCACGGTCCAGGAGCGCGCCTCGGTGATGTCGAGGTCCCGGATCGCCTCTCGCTCGGTGGCCAGAGTCCGCGACACCGTCCGCCAGGCGTTGCCGTGCGGGTTCTCCGGACCGACCGGCAGTGACTCGGTGCGGGTCTCGGTGACCGAGTTGGGCCCGCCGTCGAGCTCGAAGTCGAGGCGCGCGCAGAAGGAGTGCTGGTGGTGCATCGCGTTCAGCCGCGGCGAGACGAGCTTGCCGAACTCGGACGTCTCGCCCTCGGCCATCGCCTGCGTGGCGACGATCCCGGTCGCCTTGATCTCACAGTGGATCATCCCGTCGAGGCCGAGGTTCCAGAAGAACCCGTACTCGTAGTTGCCGACCGTGACGATGTTGGAGATCACCAGTTTGCGGCCGCGGCGGACCTCGACCGAGCCGGTGCGGAAGTCGGTGTGCTTCCAGGAGATCCCGTCGTCCTCCTCGTGCATGCAGATCGCCTGCGGGATCGTGACCGGCGCGCCCGCGGCGTCGGCGTAGGCGACGTCGAAGTAGTGGATCGCGCCAAGGCAGTCGCAGCCGAGCTCCAGCGAGTTGGTGAAGGTGCCGACGTTGAGCTCACCGATGTCGAGCGGCGACTGGTAGAAGCGGTCGGGATCGGCGTAGGGGACGACCATCTCGGCGATCGAGGCGCGGCGCAGGATCGGCCGCACGACGCCGTCCTCCTCGTAGCCGACCTCGTGCAGGATCAGCCCCTCGCGGCTGTTGAACCCGACCCGCAGGTGCCACTTCTGCCAGCGCACCGCGTAGCCGTCGACCTCGAAGCTCGGCCCGTCGGGCTGGTGCACGTGGATCGGCTTGAGGTCCTCGCGCAGGGCGATCCGGTCGGCGCGGTACTCGCCGTCGTCGGGCGGGAAGGGCACCGGCTCGCGGTCCTCGAAATGGAGGAGCTCACCGGTGTCGAGGTCGACGAGGCCAAAGACGCCCTCCAGCGGGTGCGCGTAGGCGTTCGACTCGGGGTCGCCGGGGCGGGCGTAGGCGAGGACGCGGGCGAGGCGGCGGTCGGGGTCTTCCTCGGGAAGGCCGAAGTGGCCGACCGGGACCGGGTCGATGTCGACGGTCGAGGGGTCGTCGATGCCGCGGCGCTTGAGCGCGGCGACGAAGCGCGGCTCGGCCCGCATCGCTACCTCGAAGCGCTCGAGCTCGTCGAGGCCGAGCGCGGGCTCGGAGCCCGCGTGGAGCTCCGCCGACTCGATCGCCGCACCGTCGAGGTCGACGACGAAGCGGATCACGGCGCGCTCGTCGCGCTGGTGGAGGAGAACCTCGGCGCGGCGGACGCGCGAGTCGCGGGCCTCGGCCCGTGGCGGCTCGGCGGTCGAGATCGCGACGAACCGCGAGCGCTCGCCGAAGCGGTCGTCGGCGCGGACCAGCGCGGCCGCGGCCTCGATCTCGGCGGCCGAAAGCGGGTCGAGGACGTGCGCGGCGCTCATCGCCGGGCTCCTTCGGCGGCGGCGGCGATCGATCCGACCGCGCGAGGGGCCGCCGGGCCGGTCGCGGCGCTCATGCCTGCACCTCCTGCAGCAGCGCGACGACCGACTCGCTGATCACCTTGACGCCGTTGGACAGCGCCCGCTCGTCGATGTCGAATTCGGGGTGGTGGTGGTCGTGGATCTCGGTCACCTCGGGGTCGGTCGCGCCGAGCAGCAGGAAGGTGCCGGGCGCCTGCGCCTGGAAGGCGGAGAAGTCCTCGCCGCCGAGGATCAGCTCGCCTTCGTAGACCGCCTCATCGCCGAGCGCCCGCGCCGCCGCCGCGGCGACGATCTCGGTCGTCTCCGGGTCGTTGACGACGGCGTCGTAGCCGCGCGTGTAGGTGATGTCGCAGGTGGCGCCGTGGGCGGCGCAGATGCCCTCGGCGATCTCGGTGATCCGCCGCTCGAGCAGGTCGCGCACAGCCGGGCTGAACATGTTGGTGCCGCCTTCGAGGCGCGCCGTCTGCGGGATCACGCCGACCGACTCGCCCGCTTCGAACTGGGTCACGCCGACGACGGCGATCTCCTGCGGGTCGACCTCGCGGGCGACGAGATGCTGCAGGTTGGTGACGATCTGCGCGCCGATCACGAGCGGGTCGATCGCGTCCTGGGGCTTGGAGATGTGGCCGCCGCGGCCGTTGACGACGATCTCGAAGACGTCGCAGGAGGCCATCACCGGGCCCGGCCGGACCGAGACCTTGCCGAGCGGGAACCAGGCCCAGAGGTGCTGGCCGAGCACCCGGTCGACGCCCTCCATCGCCCCCGCCGCGACCATCTGCGAGGCGCCGCCGGGCAGCGCCTCCTCGCCGTGCTCGAAGAGGAAGCGGACCTCACCGGTGAGCGAGTCGGCGAGCGGCGCGAGGACTTCGGCGACGCCGAGCATCATCGAGGTGTGGCCATCGTGGCCGCAGGCGTGCATCACGCCGGGGTTCTTCGAGGCGAAGGGGAGGTCGGTCGCCTCCTCGATCGGCAGCGCGTCGTGGTCGGAGCGGACCGCGATCCGCGGGCCGGGGAGCCCGCCGCGCAGGTCGGCGACGACGCTGGTCGGGGTGGGGCGGGAGATCTCGGCGAAGCCGCCGATCCGTTCCAACTCGGCGACGATGAAGGCCGAGGTCTCGGACTCCTGGAAGGAGAGCTCGGGGCGTTCGTGCAGGTACCGGCGCCGGTCGACGACGCGGGAGGAGATCTCGTCGACCCGCGCTCCCAGGTCGGCGAAGGGATCGGCGGACGAGCTCGGGGCGGGCGAGGCTGTCATCGTCTCCTCCAGGTGGATCGCTGAGTGGATAACAAATGTCTACGGGGTACCGCGCTGCGGTGTAGATTAACGCGGTGACCGAGGGATTCAACCCATTGATCGTCGGCTCCTTCGAGGCGCGCTACGAACGCCACGCGCCGCCCGAGCGCGACACCCAGCAACTGCTCAAGGAGGCGGTGCTCGGCGCGCTCGCCGACGCGGGCCTCTCGCTGGGGGACGTCGACGGGCTCGGCGTCGCCTCGTTCTCGCTGAAGCCCGACCACGCGATCGACCTCGCCTGGAAGCTCGGCCTCAGCCCCCGCTGGCTGATGGAGGACCCGCACGGCGGCGCCAGCGGCCTCAACCTGCTGAGCCACGCGGTGCGGGCGATCGAGGCCGGCGACGCCGAGACGATCGTCCTCTGCTCCGGCGACCACCTCGACCGCGCCGCCTTCGCCGACCTGGTCGAGAACTACAACCGGGTGACCCGCGAGCACCTCGCGCCGCTCGACTACGCCGGGCCGAACGCGCTCTTCGCGATGCTCACCGAGCGGACGCTGGCGGCCCGCGGCCTCGGGCGGGAGGACCTCGGCGCGATCCCGGTCGCCCAGCGCGCCTGGGCGGGCAGCAACCCGCTCGCCGCCTACCGCGCGCCGCTGACGATGGCCGAGTACCTGGAGACGCCGCTGCTGGCGCCGCCGCTCTGCCGACTCGACTGCGTGCCGGTCGTCGCCGGTGCCGACGCGATCGTCCTCACCTCGCGTCCCGCCAATGGCCCCGCGGCCGGCGTCCGCGCCCTGCGCTCGCTCCACAACCCCGAACAACAGGAGGGCGACGGCCTCACGACCGGCTTCGCCGCGATCGCCGACGACCTCTGGGATGCCGCCGGCGCCCGCCCCGAGGACGTCGAAGCCGCCTACCTATATGACGACTACCCGGTGATGGTGCTGGCCCAGGCGCTCGACTTCGGCCTCGTCCCCGACGGCGACGCGCGCCGCTGGCTGCGGGGGACCGTGCTCGAGGCGGGCTGGCCGCTCAACACCTCCGGCGGCCAGCTCTCGGCCGGCCAGGCGGGCTGCGCCGGCGGCATGCACGGGCTGGTCGAGGCCGTCCGCCAGCTACGCGGCAAGGTCGAGGAGGAGCGCCGCACCGGCGCCGAGCTCGCCCTCGTCTCCGGCTACGGGATGGTCCTCTACCGCCACGGCGCCTCCCACAACGCCGCGGTCCTGGAGCGGGTCGGATGAGCTTCGCCGTCCCCGCCTGCGCGAACTGCGGCCACGCGGTCTGGCCGCCGCGGCTCGCCTGCCCGGTCTGCGGCGCCGCCGAGTGGACCGAGGTCGACGCCTCGACCGGCACCGTCACCGAGGTCACCGACGCGCCCGGCGCCTCGGGCGAGACGGTCCGCCTCGGCACCGTCCGCCTGATCCTC
>DAIQOT010000169.1:7396-8399 GCA_036787695.1 Solirubrobacterales bacterium
GGGCCGCCCGTGATCGCCCGCTGCGACGGCTGCGAGCCCGGCGACGAGGTGGCACTCGATCTCACCGACGGCGCCCTCCTCGCCCGCCCGCGCCCGGCCTGAGCAGCGGTCCCGGACGCGGCCCCAAAGTCCGTCCAAAATAATCTGCACACCATCGCGCCGCTGTGTAGGATGTCGCCCATGAAGCTGCCGATCGACACCCCCCGTCGACCAGGCACCAGACGGTGCGGCCACCGTTCCCCCAACGGTGCCACTCCTGCCGCGCCGACGTGCCCCATCGCGACGGTCGCCCCCCGCCGGGCGACCGTCGCGAGGCGCGGCTCCGCGATCATCTCCTGAGTCGCCTTCCATCAACCCGAGAGCGAGGAGCACCGATGCCCAACTCCACCGTCACCGATCTGATCGCCGCCCTCGCTTCCGGTGAGGTCGAGGTCGTCGACCTCACCCAGCCGCTGAGCGAGAGCACCCCGGTCCTCGTCCTGCCGGACCCGTTCGCGAACACGCCGCACCTCTCGCGCAAGGAGCTCAGCCACTACGACGACCTCGGCCCCGCCTGGGCCTGGAGCGTCCTCGAGCTCGGCGAGCACACCGGCACCCACTTCGACGCGCCGATCCATTGGGTCACCGGCAAAGACGGCGTCGACGTCGCCTCGGTCCCGCCCGCGCAGCTGGTCGGCCCCGCCGTCGTCATCGACAAGACCGCCGAGGTCGAGGCCGACAACGGCTACCTGCTGACCGCCGCCGACCTCGACGCCTTCGAGGCCGAGAACGGCCCGATCGCCCCCGGCAGCTGGATCCTCTTCCGCACCGGCTGGGAATCGCGCGCCCAGGACGAGGCGTCGTTCCTGAACCTCGGCCCCGAGGGCCCGACCAGCCCCGGCCCCGACGTCTCCGGCTCCAAATGGCTGGCCGAGCACCCCAACATCGTCGGCTACGGCTGCGAGACGGTCGGCATCGACGCCGGCTCCGCCGGAGGAATGGACCCGGGCTTCCCGGTCCACAA
>DAIQOT010000170.1:0-8393 GCA_036787695.1 Solirubrobacterales bacterium
GTCGAGCGGGCGCGCGTCGGGGCGCAGCTCGTGCCATTCGAGGACCTGGCGGGCGGCGCGCTCCTGCACCCAGCGGCCGATCGGCTCGATCAGCCCGCCGTCCTCGGCGATCGAGACGAAGTCGACCGGGTCGAGCAGGCCGCGCTCGCTGTGGCGCCAGCGGACCAGCGCCTCGAGCCCGGTGACCTCGCCGGAGCGCAGGTTGACGATCGGCTGGTAGCGCAGCTCGAGCTCGTCGCGCTCGACCGCGCCGCGCAGCTCGCGTTCGGTCTGCAGGCGGCGCTGGGCGCTCGCCCGCATCTCGGCGTCGAAGAGGACGGAGCGGTTGCGGCCGCCTTCCTTGGCCCGGTACATCGCCGCGTCGGCGTCGCGGATCAGTAGCTCGGCGTTGGTCGGCCGGCCGTCGGCGAGGCGCGCCACGGCGATCCCGATCGAGGCGTTGACGAAGTGGTCGACCCCCTGCATCGAGAACGGCTGGGCGAAGGCCGAGGCGACCCGCTCGGCGATCGCCATCGCCTCGGCGTCGTCGGCGAGGCGGTCGATCAGGATCCCGAACTCGTCGCCGCCGAAGCGGGCGACGATGTCGCCGGGACGCAGGTGCGAGCGCAACCGCGGCGCGACGGCGCGCAGCAGGGCGTCGCCGGCGTGGTGGCCGAGGCTGTCGTTGATCAGCTTGAAGTGGTCGAGGTCGAGGAAGAGGATCCCGACCGGCGAGCCGGAAACCGAGGCGCGGCCGAGCGAGTCGTCGACCGAGTCGACGAAGCTGAGCCGGTTGGGCAGGCCGGTGAGCGCGTCGTGGAGGACGCGGTGGCGCAGCGCGCGGTCGGCGGCGTGGCGCTCGAAGGCGTCGGCGAGGACGTTGGCGGAGGCTTCGAGGAAGGGCACGTCCTTGGGGCCGAAGCGGCCCGGCTCGCGCGAGTGGACGTCGAGCACGCCGAAGGGGCGGTCCTTGCCGTCGATCATCACCGCCAGCGAGGAGGCGGCGCCGAGGGCGCGGACGGCGGGCGGCATCGTGAAGCGATCGTCGCCCGACCAGTCGGGGACGATCACCGCGACGCCGGCGTCGAGCGCCGCGCCCGCGTGCGATTCGCGCCCGGCGGAGACGCGGCGGCCGGAGCTGCGGCGGCTCTCTTCTAGCCCGGCGCAGAGATTGAGGCGGCGGCCGTCGCGCCCGACCTCCCATATACATGCGGCCTCGACCCCGTCGAGTTCGCCGATCAAGGTCACCGCGTCGTGCATCAGCGCCTCGGGGTCGCCGTTTTTCAGCGCCCGGCCGCCCAGCCGCGCGACGACTGCCTGCTGATCGAGCGCCCGCTGGAGGTCGATCTCGATCGTCTTGCGCTCGGAGATGTCGTAGAGGACGCCGTGCCAGACCGGGACGCCGGCGCCGTCGGGCTCGAGCACCGCCTCGTCGAGCATCCAGACCAGCCGGCCGCTCTTCGTATACATGCGGTACTCGACCGGCGCGGTTTCGCGGTTGCCGAGCGCGTCGCGGCTTTCCACCGCGAGCGCGTGGAGGCGGTCGTCGGGATGGACCTGGCGGGCCCAGAGGCCCGGGTCGCAGAGGAACTCCTCCGGGGTGAAGCCGAGGATCTCCTCGACCTGGGGGCTGACGTAGCGCCAGCGCCCGGTCTCACCGAGCTCGGAGGCGTAGACGATGACCGGCAGCCGGTCGATCAGCCGACCGCTCTCGTCGTCCCTTCCCCCGCCGAGGCGGTCGAGGAAGGAGCCGAGTTTCTCGTCCTCGGGCCAGTTCTGATTTTGGGATGAGTCGGCCACTGCGGTCCTTATCGACAACGAGACCCGGCACTTGACCGGATGCCTCGATTTGGAATGGCTTTTTGCATCCAAACCGCCGATCGGGCTAAAGGCTCGGCGACCGCGGCCGATGAGAGGGCGGAATCCCCGATGAGCATCATTGACCCGACCCAGATGACCCTGATGCGCGCCATCTCCGGCGCGACGCTACGCAACACGGTCCTCTCCAACAACATCGCCAACGCCGACACGCCCGGCTTCCAGCCGAGCGACGTCGATTTCCACGCGACGCTGGCGAACGCGCTGGAAGATGAACCGGAAGGGGTGGCGGGGGTCACCTTCGCGCCCGAAGAGCTGGGGACCGGCGCCCAGCGCGCCGACGGCAACGGCGTCGACTCCGAAGCCGAAGCGGCCAAGCTCGCCGAAAACGGCCTCGAACTGAACGCCCTCACCCAGATCGCGAACAGCCGTATGCAGATCATGAAAACCGCGATGGGCCTGGGCTGATGGGACTCTTCGATGCGTTGAACATATCCGCATCGGGGCTGACCGCCCAGCGGCTGCGGATGGACGTCACCTCGGCGAACCTCGCCAACGCGGAAACGACCCGCACCCCCGAAGGCGGCGCCTACAAAAGGCAGGACGTGATCCTGCAGGAGTCGTCGGGCTCCGACACCTTCGCCGGCTCCCTGGCCGGCGCGATGGGCTCGGGCGAAGCGCCCGCCGGGGTCGAAGTCGCGGCGATCGTCGACGACACGACGCCGACCAAGAAAGTCTACGAACCCTCCAACCCCGAGGCCGACGGCCAGGGCTACGTCGAAATGCCGAACGTCAACCCGGTCAGCGAAATGACCGACCTGATCGACGCCTCGCGCAGCTACCAGGCCAACGTCACCGCGATGCAGACGACCAAGCAGGTCTTCTCGAAAACGATCGAACTTCTCTAGCCAGTCCCCGAACCCCCCGAACTCCATCCCCGAACCCCGGAGCTCACTTCCCCGATGACTCTCCCAATCTCCCCGATCTCCTCCCCCGTCTCGCAGATGGCCGTGCCCAAAGCGGGCGGCGGCGAGTGGTCCGTCGGCAAGATCGGCGGCTCTGAAAAACCAGGCGCGTCGGCCGGTGCGACCGATCCCGCCGGCGGCTTCGGCGGCATGCTCTCGAACGCGATCGACGGTCTGCAGAAGACCCAGGAAGCGGCGTCGACCCAGGCGACTCAGCTGGCGACCGGGCAGACGCAGGACCTGAGCTCGGTGGTCACCGCGGTGCAGGAAGCGCAGCTCTCGATGGAGCTCGCCACGCAGGTCCGCTCCAAAGCGGTCGAAGCGTACACCGAAATCTTCCACACCCAGATCTGACGTGGCCTCGATCAAATCAGTCCTCGGCCGGCTCTCCCCGCGCGGCAAAATCGCCCTCGGCGGCGCCGGGCTGGCGATCCTGATCCTCGTCTTCGTCCTCTTCCAGATGGCGACGAAGCAGAGCTACACGACGCTCGCGACCGGGATCGAACCCTCCGAAACCGGCCAGGTCACCGAAGTCCTGACCGAAAAGGGCATCCCCTACAAGCTCGAAAACAGCGGCACCGCGGTCGGCGTCCCGTCGGCCAACGTCTCCGAAGCGCGGATCGCGCTGGCCGAATCGGACGCGCTTGGCGGCGCCAAACCGGGCTTCGAACTCTTCGACTCGCAGCAGTTCGGCGCCTCCGACTTCCAGCAGAAAGTGACCTACCAGCGGGCGCTCGAGGGCGAACTCGAACGCACGATCGACCAGGTCGAAGGGGTGAAGGGCTCCAACGTCACCCTCACCCTGCCCGAAGAACAGCTCTTCTCCGAAGAAGCGATCAAGCCGACCGCGGCGGTGCTGATCTCCACCGACGCCGGCGGCCGCCTTGGCGTCGGGCCGACCAAGGGGATCGCCCATCTGGTCGCGGCGTCGGTCGAAGGCCTCGACCCGAACCAGGTGACGATCACCGACGGCACCGGCGCGACGCTCTGGCCCGCGGGCGAAGGCGGCGGGCTCAGTGGCGGCGACACCAAACAGTCGCTCGAAGCGAAATACGACGAGAACATGGAAACCCGCCTCGACGCCCTGCTGGCGCGCACGATCGGTCCCGAAAAAGGCCGCGTCCAGGTGCAGGCGGAACTGAACGCCAACCAGACGACGCAGTCGAAACTCACTTACGCCAACCAGGGCACGCCGCTGCAGGCGCAGACCGAAAGCGAGTCGCTGAAAGGCGCGGGCGCGGCGGCCGCGGGCGGCGCTGCGGGCACCGCCGGGAACATCCCCAGCTACGCGGCCGGCGCCGGCGCGGCGGGCGGCCCCTCGAACTACAAGCGCAACAACAACGAAACCCAGTACGGCGTCAACAAGACGATCGAACACACGAAGAAAGCGCCGGGGACGGTCGAACAGCAGCACGTCGCCCTGATCGTCGACAAATCGGTACCGGCGGGCGAAGTCGCCTCGCTCGAATCGGCGGTCAAAGCGGCCGCCGGGATCGAACCGAAACGCGGCGACACGATCACCACCAGCCGCATCGCCTTCGCCAAACCGCCGACCGTCGCCGGGCCCGCCGGCCCCGGGATCACCAGCTACGCCAAGTACGCGGTGCTCGGCCTCGCGGCGCTCGGCTTCCTCTTCTTCGCCGGGCGTCAGCTGCGCAAGAAACAGGACGACGTGCTCGCCGAACCGCTGTGGCTGCGCGAACTGAACGCGCCGACCTCGCTGGCCGAACTCGAAGTGCACCGTGGCGACGACTGGGGGGAGGAAGAGCGCGCCGGCCTGCCCGACAACGCCGAAGAGGTCGCCGCGATGGACTCCGACCGGGTCGCCCAGCAGCTGCGCGCCTGGATGAAGGAGTCCTAGGGTGGCCGCCCCCGCGCCGAACGAGCTCGTCGCGATCGAGCGCGTAGGCGTCCCGGCCTCCCGCCGAGGCGTTTCCAACGGAGGCGACCCGCCGCCGCTGCGCGGTCGGCGCAAGGCCGCGGTGCTGCTCGTCGCGCTCGGGCCGTCGAAGGCGGCCGAGGTCTTCGGCCACCTGTCGGAGCCGGAGATCGAGGAGCTCTCGCTGGAGATGGCGAAGGCCGGCGACATCCCGCGCGAGCAGATCGAAGCGGTGCTCGAGGAGGTCTCGGAGAACTCGCTGGCGCTCAGCTCGATCGCCGCCGGCGGGGTCGAGTACGCGCGCGAAGTGCTGGAACGGGCGCTCGGCCCCGAGCGCGCCGCCGAAATCACCGGCCGGCTCTCGGCGGTGATCGAAATGCGGCCGTTCGAGTTCCTCGCCCGCACGCCGCCCGAGCAGATCGTCGCCTTCCTCCGCAACGAGGCGCCGCAGACGAAGGCGCTGATCATCTCCAGCCTCTACACCACGCTCGCCGCCGAAACGCTGGCGCGGCTCGACGAGGACGAACAGGCCGACGTGTCGCTGCGGATCGCGCGGATGAGCGAGACCAGCCCGGCGGTGATCCGCGAGGTCGAGGCGGTGATGCGCCAGAAGCTGTCCAACGTGCTGAACGAGGAGTACGCGAGCTCCGGCGGCGTCCGCTCGCTCGCCGACATCATCAACCACGCCGACCGGCCGACCGAGCGCAACGTGCTGGAGAAGCTGGCCCAGTCCGACGAGGACCTGGCGGAAGAGATCCGCGCCCTCCTCTTCACCTTCGAGGACATCGTCAAACTCGACGACCGCTCGCTGCAGCTGGTGCTGAAAGGCGTCGAGGACGCCGACCTGGCGCTGGCCCTGCGCGGCGTCCCCGACGAAGTGCGCGACCGGGTCCTCGCCAACGTCTCCGAACGGCGCTCCGAGCTGCTGGTCGAGGAGATCGAGTACCAGCCGCCGCAGCGCAAATCGGTGGTCGAGGAAGCGCAGAGCCGCGTCGTCGTCGAGGTCCGTCGCCTCGAGGAGGAGGGCGACCTGACGATCGGGCACCGAGGGGCCGATGAGCTCGTCGTTTGAGTTCCCCGAGCTGGCCGTGCCGCGGCCGGCCGAGGAGCAGCTTGAAGCGGCCGAAGCGCAGCGCGAGGCGGAGCTGCGGGGGGCGCACGCCGCGGGCTACGAGGAAGGCGTCGCCGCCGGGCGCGCCGAGGTGAGCGGCGCCGCGCGGGCCCTCGCCGCCGCCGCCGCCGAGCTTCAGGAGGCGCGCGCGAGCGCCGCCGACGACGCCGAGCCGGTCGCCGTCGAACTGGCCCTCCAGATTGCCGCCAAGGTGCTCGGCGGGGCGATCGAGGCGGAGCCGGAGCTGGTCCTGAGCGCGATCCGCGGGGCGCTCCGCCGGCTCACCGAGCCCCTCCCCGCCACCCTGCTCGTCAACCCCGACGACGCCGACCTGGTGAGGGACTCGCTGGCCGAGCTGCACTCCGAGCACGGCGGCGAGCTGAAGGTCCGCGCCGACCGCCGGGTCGAGCGCGGCGGCTGCGTCCTCAGCACCGCGGCGGGTGAGATCGACGCCGAGATCTCGGCGCAGTTGGCGCGGGCGGCGAAGGTCGTCGCCGAGCGGTCGGAGCCACAGTGAGCGGCGCCCTCGCGGCGGCGTCGAGCGCGATCGACCGCGCCGACCTGGTGGTCCGCCGCGGCCGCGTCCGCGACGTGATCGGGCTGATCATCGAGGCGAGCGGGCTCGAGGCGGAGGTCGGCGAGGTCTGCATGATCGAGACCGGCCGCGACCGCGAGCCGGTGCCCGCCGAGGTGGTCGGCTTCCGCGACTCGCGCACGCTCCTGATGCCGCTCGGAGAGATGAGCGGGATCGGCCCCGGCAAGCCGGTGACCGCCGAAGGCGAGGCCTTCCGCGTGCCGGTCGGCGAGGCGCTGCTCGGCCAGGTAGTCGACGCATTCGGCCGGCCGCTCGACGGCTCCGCCCTCCCTCCCACCGGCTCGCGCAGCGCCCCCGCCGACCCGCCCGAGCCGCTCGGCCGGCCGCGGATCGAGCGCCGACTGGCGCTCGGCGTCCGGGCGCTCGATGGCTTCGTCCCCTGCGGCCAAGGCCAGCGGCTCGGCATCTTCGCCGGCTCCGGGGTCGGCAAGAGCTCCCTGCTCGGGATGATCGCCCGTTCGACCGAGGCCGACGTCAACGTGATCGCCCTGGTCGGCGAGCGCGGCCGCGAGGTGCGCGAGTTCGTCGAGCGCGACCTGGGGGCGGCGCTGGAGCGCAGCGTCGTCGTCGTCGCCACCTCCGACCAGCCGGCGCTGGTGCGGATCAAGGCGGCCTTCGCGGCGACCGCGATCGCCGAGCACTTCCGCGACCAGGGCGCCGACGTGATGCTGATGATGGACTCGGTGACGCGCTTCGCGATGGCCCAGCGCGAGGTCGGCCTGGCGATCGGCGAGCCGCCCGCGACCCGCGGCTACACGCCGAGCGTCTTCGCGATGCTGCCCCGCCTGCTCGAGCGCGCCGGCACCAGCCCGCGGGGATCGATCACCGGTCTCTACACCGTGCTCGTCGACGGCGACGACATGAACGAGCCGATCGCCGACGCGGTCCGCTCGATCCTCGACGGCCACATCGTCTTGAGCCGCGACCTCGCGCACGCCAACCACTATCCGGCGATCGACGTCCTGCAGAGCGTCTCCCGCCTGCAGAGCGAGATCCAGCCGCCGGCCTCGCAGCAGGCCGCGGGCGAGCTGCGCAACCTGATGGCCGCCTACCGCGACAAGGAGGACCTGATCGCGATCGGCGCGTACCAACCCGGCGGCGACCCGACCGTCGACCTGGCGATCACCATGCGCCCCGAGATCAACGACTTCCTCCGCCAGCCCGTCACCGAGCCGTCCGACCTCGCCGAAGCCGACGCCCGCCTCGCCGAGCTCTCCGGCTCCCTGGTCCAACCCCCAGCCGACACACTGTCTCCCGACCCCGCTGTTGATGGGCCGAAAACCGGAGATATAGGGGTGTTTTCGGCCCATCAACACGTGTCCGCTGCGTAAGTTCGGCTAAAGGCTCGCGGGTTGCGGGCGATTAGGGGGGCGTGACTGAGAAGCCCTTCAAGTTCCGGCTCGAGCGCGTCCACGACATCCGCCGTCAGGCGGAGCGCGGGGCGCAGGAAGAGCTGGCCGGCGCGCTCGGCGTCCAGGCGGCCGAAGAACGGACGCTGGGACAGGTCGACGCGACGATCGAGGCGGCGCGGGAGCGCTTCCGCGACGTCGCCTCGGGCAGTGGCGAGGCGCGGCCGGGCGATGACCTGGCGGCGACGAACGCCTACCTCGAACGGCTGGCGGGCCGCCGCGCGGTCGCCGTCCGTGACCTCAACCTGAGCCTCGGCGAGGTCGAGGGCAAACGGTCGAGCCTCGAGCTGGCGGCGCGCGAGCGCCAGGCGCTCGACCGGCTGCGCGACCGTCGCTTCGCCGAGCACAACCGTGAGATGGCGCGCGCCGAAGACGCCCACAACGACGAGCTGGCGCTGGCCGGCCATCGACGGAGGCGACCGTGAACGGCGTCGAAAGCATCAGGCCGAGCAGCGCGGGCCTCACCGCGGCGAGCCAGGCGGCCGCCCGGGTGGCCGAACTTCAGACGCTGATCCAGACCGTCGAAACCGGCGGCAAGAGCGGCGGCAAGGGCTCGTTCGGCGCGGCGCTGGCCGAAGCGACCGCGGTCGAAGGCGGCCCGGCGCTCGGCGAATCGACCGCGCTCACCGCGCCGACC
>DAIQOT010000171.1:0-8374 GCA_036787695.1 Solirubrobacterales bacterium
CCCAGCGACAACGACCACCTCGGCGACGACGGATGCGGCGACGTCAACGTCGGCGGCGACGAGCGGCACCTATACGGTCCAGGCGGGCGACACCCTCGGGTCGATTGCCGCGACGGAGGGGACGACGGTGGCGGCGCTGGTCCAGGCCAACAGCTTGGCCAATCCGAACGTGATCATGGTCGGCCAGGTTCTCGCCCTCAGTGGATCCGGCGGTGCCACCTCAGCTACGACCCCAGCCCCGACCACCGCGACGACGACGATGCACAAGGTGGTCTGGAACGTCGGGCGGACCGGGCACCTGGTGCCGTTCGCGATGCTCGAGCCGGTCCACGTCGGCGGCGTCACCGTCTCCACCGCGACCCTCCACAACGAGGAGGACCTCGCCCGCAAGGACGTCCGCAACGGCGACGAGGTGGTGGTGATGCGCGCCGGCGACGTGATCCCGCAGGTCGTCTCGCCGAAACTGCCGCGCAAGAACAAAAGCGCCCGCAAACCCAAACCGCCGAAGAAATGCCCCAGTTGCGGGACCCTGACGGTGAAGCCCGAGGACTCGGTCTTCACGATCTGCCCGAACCGCACCGGCTGCCCGGGCCAGAACTGGCAGCACGTCAAACACTTCGTCTCCAAGGGCGCGATGGACATCGAGGGGCTGGGCGAAAAACAGGCCTCGGTCTTCCTCGACCAGGGGCTGATCGTCGACGTCGCCGACATCTACGACATCACCGAGGAGCGGCTGGTCGAGGTCGACCGCTTCGGCGAGACCTCGGCGAAAAACCTCGTCGCGGCGATCGACGCCTCCCGCGCCCGCCCCTTCAAACGCGTCCTCTACGCGCTCGGGCTGCCCGGCGTCGGCTTCGTCACCGCCGAGGCGCTGGCCGATTACTTCGGCTCGATCGACGCCCTCCACGAGGCCGACCCGGAGAAGATCGTCGAGGTCGACGGCGTCGGCCCGATCATGGCCGAGCAGATCGCCGAGAGCCTCTCCGACGACGCCACCTGGGCGCTGGTCGAGAAGCTGCGCACCAAGGGCCTGCGCCTCGAGGCCGACGAGTCCGAACGCCGCCCCGAGGGCGGCGTCCTCGAAGGCAAGACCATCGTCCTCACCGGCACGCTGCCGACCCTCACCCGCGAGGAGGCGGCGTCCCTGGTCAAAGCTGCGGGCGGCAAGATCGTCAACTCGGTCTCGAAAAAAACCGACTACGTGGTGGCGGGGGAGAGCCCCGGCTCGAAGCTGACCAAAGCCCAGGACCTCGGCACCCCGGTCCTCGACGAAGACGGCCTCCGCGACCTCCTGACCAACGGCCCCCCGCCGGAGGACTCCGACGACGGCGACGAGCCAGACGCCGACATCGACGCCGAGGCCTCAACCTCCTAGCGAGTTCGCACTTTCGGGCCCCATGCGGCCCCTTCTGCGAACTCAGTAGCTGGCGACCATCCCGGCGATCTTGTCCTGGTAGTAGTGCGCGGTTTCGGTGTTCGCGACGCTGCCCATCAGGGTCGAGAAGACCATCACCTTGCCGTCGGTGTTGAAGCAGTAGCCGGAGAGGTTCGAGACGCCGGTCAGGGTGCCGGTCTTGAGGCGGCAGCGGCCGTAGGCGGCGGTGCCCTTCATCCGGCCCGCCGTGGTGCCTTCCTTGCCCGAGAGGGCGAGGTCCTGGATGAATTCTTCGGCGATTTCGGACTTGTTGATGCCGAGGAGGAGGTGGACGACGTCTTCGGGTGAGGCGAGGTTGGTGCGGGTGAGACCGGAGCCGTCGACCTGGCTGATGTGGGAGCCGAGGCCGCGGGCGTAGGCCTCGACCACCTGGGTCCCGGCGGCGGTCGTCCCGGCCCCGCCGAAGCGGGCGCCTAGCAGCTTCTCCAGCATCTCGGCGAAGAAGTTGTCGGAGTAGACGTCGGTGGTGTTGACGATTTCCGAGATCGGCGGGGAGTGGATGACGGCGATCGATTTCGCGTCGGCCGGGGTCGGCCGCAGGGCGATCGTCGGGCTGATCTTGATCCCCGAGTGGCGCATGCTGGTGTCGAGCGTCTGCGTCGCCAGCTTCGCCGGGTCGGAGGAGAAGTGGGTCGAGCTGGTGTTGCCGGCGAAGCCCGAGTTGAAGTCGAGGCCGGAGAGCGGGCCGATGTACTCGCTGGTCGCGTAGTTCGAGTCGGCGACGCCGCGTTTGCGGTCGAAGATCGTGTCGTCGCCGTAGAGGCGGCCGGTGACCGCGGTGATCCCGGCCCGCTTCAGCTGCGGCACGAGGGCGAAGATGTTGGTCCCGAGGCCCGCCAGGTAGCTGTCGTAGAAGGCGGGGGTGCCGAGCGCCGGGTCGCCGGCGCCCTTCAGGTAGAGACTGCCGTGGAGGACGCCGTTGGCGTCGACCGTGCCGTCGGTCATCACCTTGGTCGCGATCATCGCTTCCGGGCCGAGTTTGGTGAGCGCCGCCGAGGTGGTGAAGAGCTTCGTGTTGGAGGCCAGCGGCAGCTGCTTGGTGGCGCCGCTCGCGCAGACGACTTCTTCGGTTTCGGAGTCGACGACGAGCAGGCCGCTGGAGGCGCCGCCGCCCGCCTTCAGCCAGCTCTGCATCTGCGAGCAGGGGGTCGCCGCGGCCGCCGGGCCGGCGAGCGCGAGCAGCGCGACGCAGACCGCGAGCGCGGGGAGGAGCAGCTTCTTCATCGTCCCTAGAACCACGTGCGGGACGCAAGGTAGCGGCGCGGTCGGGCCGATTCGATGGTTCATCCGCCCCGATCGGGGATACTTCGGTACCTCAATGGGCAAAGTCGTCGACATCGAGTCGAAACCGCGTCGTAAATCGCGGCGCCGGAAAAAGCCGTCGAAGACGGCGCTGGTCCTCGGCGGCGGCGGCTTCACCGGGGGCGTCTACGAGATCGGCGCGCTGCGCGCCCTCGACCTGCTCGCCGTCAACAGCACGGTCAACAACTTCGACGTCTACGTCGGCACCAGCGCCGGGTCGTTCGTCGCCGCGATGCTCGCCAACGGCGTCACCCCCGACGAGATGATGCAGGTGATCAACACGCGGGTCGAGTCGGAGTTCGAGGACCTGGCGCTGCGGAAGATGCTCAGCCCCAACTACATGGGGTTCGCGAAGAGCCTCCTGCGGCTGCCGTTGCGGAGCGCCGAGGCGGTGCGGGCGCTGCTGCGGGTCAACGAGCTCTCGGCGATCGACCTCGGCGTCGCGCTGGCCGAGAACCTGCCGACCGGCCTCTACGACGGCAGCGGGATCGGCGATTACATCAGCCGCGTGCTGACCGACGGCGGCCGCTCCAACGACTTCCGGGTGATCGATCCCGAGCTCTACCTGACCGCCACCGACCTCGACACCACCGAGCGGATCGTCTTCGGCGAGGAGGGCTGGCGCGACGTGCCGATCTCGAAGGCGGTCGAGTGCTCGACCGCGCTGCCGGTCGTCTACAAGCCGGTCGAGCTGAAGGGGCGGCAGCTGGTCGACGGCGGGATCCGCTCGACCACCAACGTCGACGTCGCGGTCGAAGCGGGGGCGAAATTCATCGTCGTCGTCAACCCGCTGGTGCCGTACATCAACGACTTCGAGAAGACGATCCCGACGATGTTCGGCAGCCGCGTGCGCCGCGTCTCCGACATGGGCCTGCCGGCGATCGGCAACCAGACCTTCCGCCTGATCGCCCACGCCCGGCTCCACCAGGCGGTCGAGCAGTGGCAGGAGAAATACCCCGGCGTGGACATCCTGCTGCTGGAGCCGGAGGAGACCGACGAGCTGATGTTCGGCACGCCGATCATGGACTACGGCCACCGCCTCGACATCGCCCGCCACGGCTTCGAATCGGTGACCGCGATGCTCTCCCAGGACTACGAGCGCTACGCCGAGGTCGCCGCCAAACACGGCCTCGAGATCTCCGAGCGCCGCCTCCGCCGCGTGGTCGAGAAAGCCGAGGAGGCAGAGCCCGAGGGCCATTCAGCCTGGCGGCGGGTGCTGGAACAGACGACGTCAGTGTTGCTGCGCCAGTCCGGCGAGGCGTCTTAGAGCGGAACCCGCGGCCTGGGGCTAGGCCGCGGTGTAGAGATCGTCGATCTCTTGCTCGTGCTTCGCGGTGACGACGGCGCGCTTGACCTTCAGCGTGGGGGTCAGCTCGCCGTCTTCCTGGGTCAGATCGCGGGGAAGGATCGCGACTCGCTTGATCTGCTCGACCGGGGCGAATTTCTTGTTGATCTCCGCGACGTGGGCTTCGACGACTTTGAGGATCTCCGGGCTGCGTGAGAGCTGGGTGGGGTCCTCCGGGAGGCCGTGTTCTTTGGCGTAGGCGGCGGCTTCCTCGGGGTCGAGAGTGACCAGCGCGACCAGGTAGGGGCGGCGGTCGCCGACGACGACGCACTGGGAGACCAACTGGTGCTGGCGGATCTCCGCCTCGAGGTTCGCCGGGGTGATGTTCTTGCCGCCCGCGGTGATGATGATGTCCTTCTTGCGGCCGGTGATCTTGATGAAGCCTTCCGAGTCGATCTCGCCGAGGTCACCGGTGTGGAGCCAGCCGTCGACGATCGTCTCGGCCGTCGCCTCGGGGTTCTTGTGGTAGCCCTGGAAGACGTTCGGGCCGTGGACGAGGATCTCGCCGTCCTCGGCGATCTTCACTTCGCAGCCGGGGAACGGTTTGCCGATCGTGCCGAACTTGAAGTCGTCGGAGGCGGCGACGGTGGCGCCGGTCGAGGTCTCGGTCATCCCCCAGCCCTCGACGACGAGCACGCCCGCGGCGTCGAAGAAGCGCAGGATGTCGGGGTTGATCGGGGCCGCGCCGGAGATCGCCAGGCGCAGGTTGCCGCCGAACAGGCCGCGGATTTTGGAGAGCACTTTTTTGTCGGCGAAGGCGTACTCGCGCTGCAGCAGGAAGCCCGGTTTCTTCCCCGCGCGTTCGGTCTCGCGCATCCGCTTGCCGACCCGGATCGACCAGTCGAAGATCGCTTTTTTGGCGCCGCCCTGTTTTTCCATGCCGCTGTTGGCGGCGGTGAAGATTTTCTCGAAGATCCGCGGCACCGACGGGAAGTAGGTCGGTTTGAGTTCCGCCAAGTTCGGCACGATTTTGTTCGGGTCGCCCTCCCAGTAGGCGATCGTCGCGCCGAGGTCGAAGCTCGAGAGCTGGATCAGCAGCGCGAAGGAGTGGGCGAGGGGGAGGTAGAGGTAGGTGACATCGCCCTCTTCGATGACGCTGGTGCCGTTGACCATGTCGAGCATCGCGCGGTAGTTCGAGTGGCTGATGATGCAGCCCTTCGGCGGCCCGGTCGTGCCCGAGGTGTAGATGAAGGTGCAGATGTCCTCTGGCGTGACGGCGGCGACGCGCTGGTCGAAGACGGCGGGGTCGATCTCGGCGCCTTTGGCGGCCAGCTCGTCGGCGGAGAGGACGTCGTCGGCGTCGCCGACCATCATCACCACCTGCTCCAGCTGCGGCAGCCCGGCGCGGACCTTGCGCACCTTCTCCATCTGTTCCTCGTTCTCGACGACGCAGATCTTGGCGTCGGAGTTCTCGAGGACGTAGGCGCACTCCTCGGGCGAGTTGGTCTGGTAGATCGGCACGACCGTGGCGCCGATCGACAGCGCCGCATAGTCGAAGTAGGTCCACTCGGGGCGCGTGTTGCCGAGGATCGAGACGCGGTCGCCTTTCTCGACGCCGAGCGCGACCAGGCCCAGGGCCAGCGGCTTGACGATCTCGAAGACCTCCTGGAAGCTACGGTCGACCCAGGCGTCGCCATCCTTGTAGCGCACCGCGGGGTCGGCGCCGTACGCCGCCGCCGAGCGCGGCAACAGGTCCGCCAACGTCTTCGATTGGGTCCCCCTCCCCTCCATCGCCGGTCAGTCTATTCAGGTGCGGGCCTCAGTTGCAAAACGGTTGCCCGGCGGGGGGCCGAGGCCCGAGCTTCGAGGTCGGGATAATGAGGCGGTGAGCGATATCGGCACCACCGAGCCCGAGCTGAGCCCAGGGCCGCCGCCGCGGCCGGCGCCGCGGCGCGGGCGCATCTGGGTGATCCTGATCGGCTTGTTCGTGCTGACCGCGATCGGCTACTCGATCGTCAACCTCGCGACGCAGAAGCCGAACAAGAACATCGTCCGCATCGCGGGGGTGGGGGAAACGCAGGAACTCTTCGGCGGCGTGCCGCAGGAAGGCGCGCGGCTCGGCTCCGAAGACGCGCCGGTGGTCGTCCAGGTCTTCGCCGACGAGCAGTGTGGGAGCTGCCAGGAAAGCTTCCTCGAAACGATCCCGACGCTGACCGAAAAGTACGCCCGCCCGGGCAAGGCGAAGTTCCTCTACCGCCACTACTCCAACAGCGAAAACGAAATCGAGTACGGGTTCTACGGCACCGAAGCGGCGGCCGAACAGGGCTCGGGCTGGGAGTACGCCTACCTCTTCTTCGTCAATCAGGACGAAGCCGATCGCGTCGGCGTCAGCGAAGCCGAAAACCGCCGCTCGGGCCTGCGCGAAAACTTCATGGAGTCGCTCGCCGGCGGGGTCGAGGAACTCGAAACCGAAGAATGGGAGAGCGCCTTCGAAGAAGGCAAGGAAAAGGGCAGCGCGATGGAAAAGTCCCTCCTGGCCCAAGAGGAACTCGGCTCCAAACTCGGCATCCGCTACGGCCTCGCGATGATCGTCAACGGCCCCGGCGGCAACGTCACCCTGCAGGAAAACCCGACGCTCCCCGAAGTCGAAGCCGCGATCAAAAAGGTCGAATAGCCCCGACGGCGCCGAATAGCCGCTGCGCCGCCAAGGACGCCGGCATAGGGTGGCGGTGGGAGGTGTGCGATGGGAGGCAGGACGGGCGCCTTGGTGGCGTCATTCGTGGTCGGTTTGGCGATCGTGACGATGGGGTTGGCAGGGACGGCTTCGGGTCAAGAAACGGCGGTCACGGTGCCGATCGAAGGTGAATCCTCGGCGACGTTGGAATTCGGCCTGACCCCGAAGGTCATCCCGGCGCGCGGGCGACAGGTCGCGAGGCTGGTGCTCGGGGTCGAAGAAGAAGGAGCGGAGGTGACTCCGCCGGGTATCTCCACGGCGACCTTCGGGATCGACAAGGCGATAGAGCTCGATCCGGCCGGGATTCCTCCCTGTCGATCTCCGGCGACCGAGGGCGTCCAGATCGACTCGGCCGGTGCGGGTGAAACTGATTGCCGACGATCCGTCGTCGGCCGTGCGGAAGCGAAGATCATGTTCGCCTATCCAGAAAACGACGCGATGACCGTTCCTGGACGTGGCACCGTCTACTTCGCCGGCAACCGTCCCTGGGGGAGCGACCTTTTGGTCGAAATCCCATTCGGGATTCCGCTGTCGGCGAACCTCGATCTGATCGTGCCGATCCGATCCGTCTCCGAAGGGCGGATCGGCAGTGACGCGACCGTGAAGATTCCGCGGATCGCGGACGGGTACGGCCTCCTCCGGTCCCTACGACTCGAACTCGGCCGTGTCTTCTCACGCGACGGAGAACCGGTCGACTACGTCGATGCGGAATGTCGCCGCGACGAGCTTCGTGCGGCGCTCAGCGTCGAACTCGGCGATGGGACCGAAGCGCGAGGGGAATCCACCCGCGTCTGCACCGCCGGGTGAACTGGCTGTGGAGCTTTACTCGCGCATAGAGGGAGTAAAGCTCCACAGCTGACTTCAGTCATCGGGGCGCCCGGATTTGAACCGGGGACCTCACCGACCCGAACGGTGCGCGCTACCAGGCTGCGCCACGCCCCGAGAGGAGCGGATTGTCGCAGAGGGCGGCCGGGTTGCGCGGTCTGGTCGGTGGTGGGGCGCGGAGGGGCCGACCGAGCGGGCGCGCTACTTTGCCGGTGCGGGGGTTTGAAGGCGAAGATGACGCGCAGGTTCGGGATCGTGATGGCCGTCTTGGCGGCGCTGCTTGTGCTGCCTGGAGTGGCGTCCGCTTACCTGCCGCCGGGGTTCGTCGGGATCTCGCCGCAGAACCCGCTCGGGCACAAGGACTTCGAACTGATGGAGGAAGCCGGCGTCGACAACGTGCGGCTGCCGCTGTTCTGGTCGGGGATCGAGGGGAAAAGCCCGCTGCTGGTGCGTCCCGACTGGTCGGGGTTCGACAAGGAGGTCGAACTCGCCGCCGAAGACGACGTCCGGATCTCGCCGTTCGTCTGGGGCTCGCCGGAATGGGTCGCCGAGGAAGCGGTCGACCTGCCGGTGAAGACGAGCTTCCAGCGCTGGGCGTGGCAGAAGTTCCTCCGCGAAGCGGCGCGCCGCTACGGGCCGAACGGCGAATTCTGGGAAGAGCACAGGAAGCTCGACTACCTGCCGATCACCCATTGGGAGATCTGGAACGAGGAGAACATCGTCACCCAGGCGAAAGAACCCGAACCGGTCGAATACGCGCAACTGCTCCGCATCTCCGGCCGCACGCTGCACA
>DAIQOT010000172.1:0-8351 GCA_036787695.1 Solirubrobacterales bacterium
CAGCTCACCCGCCCGCGCCGAGCCGACCAGCATCAGCGCGGTCACCGGCAGGGAGGCCGAGCCCGCCTCGATCGGCGTGTAGCCCATCGAGATCTGGAGGAAGCTGACGAGCAGGAAGAAGACGACCCCGAGCGCCGCGTAGACGACGAAGGTCACCCCGTTGGCGGCGCTGAACTGGCGCGAGCGGAAGATCGTGAGCGGCAGCATCGGGTTCGGCGTGCGCGCCTCCTGGACGAAGAAGCCGATCAGCGCGCCGATGCCGATCACCGCCGTCGCGACGACCGCCGCCGACATCCCTTCCGGCGCCTCGATCAGCGCGTAGGTCGAGCCGCCGAGCCCGATCGCCGCGAGCGCCGCGCCGGAGAGGTCGAGCTTCCCGGTCGCGGTCGGGTCGCTCGACTCGGGCACGTGCCGGGTAGCCGCGAGGAAGACGAAGACGCCGATCGGCAGGTTGATCAGGAAGATCGCCCGCCAGGAGATCGCCGCGATCAGCCAGCCGCCGAGCAGCGGCCCGAACGCGGTGGCGACGCCGCCGAGGCCCGACCAGGCGCCGATCGCCCGCGCTCGGTCGGCGGGGCGGAAGCTGGCCTGGATGATCGCCAGGCTGCCGGGGGTCAGCAGCGCGCCGCCGATCCCCTGGACGAGCCGCGCGACGATCAGCATCTCGACGTTCGGTGCCGCCGCGCAGCCGAGGCTCGCCACCGTGAACAGCGCGACCCCGGCCTGGAAGACCCGCCGCCGCCCGAGCCGGTCGCCGAGGCTGCCGCCGAGCAGGATCAGCGAGGCGAGCGTCAGCAGGTAGCCGTTGAGGATCCACTGCAGCGCGCTGGTCGAGGCGTTGAGGTCCCGGCCGATGTCGGGCAGCGCGACGTTGACGACGGTCCCGTCGAGGAACGCCATCCCCGAGCCGGCGACGGTGACGGCGAGCAGCCAGCGACCCGCCGTGCTCTGGAATGCGACCCCGGACGAGTTGCTGCTCTCCACTTGAGGAGCCTAGCGGCGCGGCTAGGCGTCTTCGATGTGGAAGCGGTCCAGCAGGGCGATCTCGCGGTCGTGCTTGGGGAAGAGGAAGAAGACGACAGCGATGCCGATCGCGACGGCGATCATGCCCGCGGCGTAGGTCCAGTCGCCGCCGTCGAGGAAGGACTTGCGGGCGCCGGCGACGATCGCCTGGGCGTATTCGGGGTACTGCTGGGCGGTGTTGACGGCGCCGGAGAAGGACTTGGTGAGTTCCTGGGACACGCGGCCGCTGACGCTCGAGGCGTGGGGCGAGGCGGCGATCTGTTCGGTGAACGACTTCGCGTAGCCGGCGGTGAGGAGGGCGCCGAAGACCGATTGCAGGATCGCGCCGCCGAGGTCGCGCTGGAGGTCGGCCGTCCCCGACGCCATCCCCGCCTTGCGCACCGGCACCGACCCGGTCAGCGAGCGCGACGCGGGCGTCCCGGCGAAGCCGACCCCGACCCCCATCAGCAGGTAGCCGAGGCCGACCGGGAAGTAGGAGGCGTTCTCGTCCCAGAGGATCAGCATCACCAGGAACGCGAGGATGCAGAAGCTGAAGCCGACCAGCAGGGTGAAGCGCGAGCCGCGCGACTCGACCAGCAGCGCCGAGCGCGGCGCGACGACGATCATCCCGATCGCCCCCGGCAGGATCGCCAGCCCGGCCTGGAAGGTCGAGTAGCCGAGCACGTTCTGGACGAACTGCTGGCCGATGAACATCGCCCCCATCAGCGAGCCGAAGACGATGATCCCGGCGAGCGCCGCCACCCAGAACGTCGGCCGCGCGGCGATCCGCAGGTCGAACAAGGGGTGGTCGGTGCGCCGCTCGCGCAGGATGAAGGCGCCGACGCCGGCGACCGCGACGATGCCGAGGATCGCCGCCGTCGTCCCCTGGCCGTGCTCGGGCGCGAGGTTGATCGCCAGCACCAGCGCGGCGACGAAGCCGATCGAGAGCAGGCCGCCGAGGTGGTCGACCGGCTCGGTCGCCTCGTTGACGTGGGCGGGGACGACGCGCCAGGCGAAGAACAGGGCGACCGCGGCGAGCGGCGCGCTGACGATGAAGACCGACCCCCAGTCGAAGCCTTCGAGCAGCGCCCCGGCGAGCAGCGGGCCGAGTGCCGAGATGCCGCCGCCGAGGGCGCTCCAGAGCGCGATCGACTTGGTCCGCTCCGCCCCCGACCAGAGCGCCGTGATCAGCGCCAGCGTGGTCGGATACGCCATCCCGGCGGCGACCCCGCCGAAGACGCGGGCGAAGAAGAGGACGATCGCCGAGGGCGCGACGGCGGCGAGGATCGAGGCCGGGATCGTCAGCGCCATCCCCAGCAGCAGCAGGGTCTTGCGGCCGTAGCGGTCGCCGACCGCGCCGAGGTAGAGGACCGACGCCGCCAGCCCGAGCGAGTAGCCGACCGCGATCAGGTCGACCATCGTCTGGCCCGCGTTGAAGTGGGCGCCGATGTCCGGCAGGGCGACGTTCGCCACCGCCAGGTTCAGGTTGGCGACCCCGGCGACGCCGATCAGCGTCGCCAGCACCAGCCCCGCCCGGGCCGGCGCGCTGCCCCGGCCGGAAGAGGACGCCGCGCCCGACCCGGCGGCCGGGCCGGTGCCCGCCTCCACTAGACCTCGATCCAGGTCCCGCTCGGTCCCAGGTTGCGCAGCGGCGTCTCGCCGACCGTGCTCTCGCAGCCCCAGGCCTCGTGGATGTGGCCGAAGACGACCAGCCGCGGCGCCTTCTCCTCGATCGCCGCGAGCAGCGCTTTGCTGCCGAAGTGGGTGTCGGGGTCGCCGCCGTCGCAGTGCCCGTAGGGGGGAGAGTGGAGGACCCAGACCGAGCCCGCCTGCGCCGGCGCGATCATCTCCGCGGCCTCCTCCTCGGAGAGGTCGAAGCTCCATCCCCAGGGCGTCGTCGGGATGCCCGCGCCGAGGCCGAAGAACCTGACCCCGTCGATCGTCATCCCCTCGCCGTGCAGGACCGTCGCCGCCGGCCAGCCCGCCGCCGCGCCGCGCAGCGCGTCGACCGTCTCGTTGTTGCCGGGGACGAGGATCGTCGGCGTCTCGATCGGCGCCAGCGCCCCGATCGTCTCCTCCAGCCCCTCGTGCATCGAGCCGAAGTCGCCGGCCCCGATCACGACGTCGGCATCCGCCGACATCTCGACCAGCTTCGCGGCCTGTCCCAGGTCCCGGTGCAGGTCTGAAAAAGCGAGAAGTTTCACGCCGGGGAACCTAATCGATTCCTCGCGAACGGTCGCCAGAGCTGCCGGGGGGCCGCCGGTTCCTCTTCCTCGCGCACCCCTAGGTCCAGATAAAGGAACGTCTCGCCCATCGCCACGAAGGGGATCAGCAGGGCGAAGACGAGCGAGCCGATCACGTTGATCCAGATCAGCGGCAGCGCTGTGAAGATCAGCGCGAAGGCCAGCATCGGCCCCGCCGCGACGCTGATCACGTAGAAGACGAGGACGACCCGCGCGGTGCGGAACCAGCGGCCGCGGACCAGCTCCGAGCTCGCCCGGAAGGACTCGCGGAAGCTCTTGTCGGTGAAGATCACTTCCTGCTGGACGAACGACCAGCTGACCAGTTTCCAGAGGGCGAAGGGGAGGCCGATGATGGTCAGCGCCAGTAGCAGCACGCCGAGCGTCGCCAGGAGCTGGGCGAAGACGACGCGCCAGAAGCGTTCGCGCACCCCGCGGAGGGCCTGGCGGAAGCCGACGTGGCGCGAGCGCAGCGCTTCCCGCGCGACCACGATCACGACCGCCGCGACCAGCGCCTGCGCGATCGGCCGGACGAACTGTTCGAGCATGTCGGCCCAGGCGAGGTGGAAGCCGGAGCTGCCCCGCTGGGCCGATTCGGAGATCAGGCTGGCGAAGAAGTTCGCGGCGCCGATCAGCGCCAGGGCGAAGAGCGCGATCGGCACCAGCACCCGCCAGTGGCGGCCGTAGAACTGGCGCGAGGCGCGCAGGATCTGGCCGAGCTCACGCCGGCGGCGCAGCGTGTCGATGTCCACCGGGCGCCACTTGGTGAAGCCGACGAAGGCGACGATCAGGGCGAGCGCGACGACGATCGTGAGGACCGCCAGCGGCGGCGACTGGGCGTCGAGATTGATCAGTTCGCTGGCCGTCGCGACCGCGCCGCAGAACGCCTTCGTCACCTGCGGCCCGGCGATCGTCCCGCCCGGCAGCCGCGGGCTCGTCGTCCGCTGCGCCGCCATCCAGGCGAACGGTTCGCTCCACTGGTGCTTCGTCTGCGGCCCGGTCGGGCCGTTGTTGAAGCCCTTTTCCTTTTCGCCCCAGCGGCCGTAGTAACTGGTCCAGGCGAACGGCCCTTTGGACTTCACCGCTTCCGGCATCAGGATCGGCCGCAGGGTCAGTTCGCGCAGCGGTTCGGTGGTGTTGTCGCAGCCGAGCCCGGACCCGTGCTGGCCGTTCTCGACGTACACCGCCGAGTCGTAGAAGGTCGCGTGCGAGCCCGCCGCCGGGTAGACGATCGGGTGCGTCCCTTCCTTCTGCACCTTGCCGTCTTCCCAGTTGGCGCGCTCGCCGCCGGCGTGCTGGAAGAGGATGATTTCGCCCGGTTCTTCGTGCAGCGCCGCCGCCGGCGTTTCCGCTTCGAAGGTGATCTGCATCCCCTCCCAGTCACCCTCGTGGAGGTCGTTGAACTGGTTGAAGTACCAGAAGAACCAGTACTGCAACGCGAAGCCGGTGTGCCCTTCTTCGCGGGCGATATGGGCGTAGGTGACGGCCGGCGCCTTGCCTTCGTCGAGCAGCTTTTTGAACGCCTTGGCGTAGACGCAGGTGTTGCCGAGCGCCTTGCCTTCGAGGTTCAGGTACCAGCCTTCGCCGAGCCCGGCGATCTGCCGCGCGGTCGGCGCGTGGCGAACCGTGGTGAGCTTGCCGCCTTCGGCGTCGTGCTGGAGCAACACCGTGGGATTGCCGAGCACGGTTTCGACGCTGGTCGGCTGGTACTGCTCCCCCGAGGTGTCGCAGGGCGGGTTGGTCTCTTCCCGGATCTCGGCGATCGGGACGTACTTTTCGGCGAGTTCCTGCGCCGGGGACGGGGGAAACGTCCCCTTGTCGACTCCGATCACCAGTGGCTTTTCGGCGTGAGCGACCGGCGCGAGTGCCAGCGCGAGCAGGATCGCCGCGACAAGGACGAGCAGGCTACGCGGCCGCTTCACGCGGCAAAAGTACCTCCTCAAGCGGCTTCAGGCGAGGGGATTTCGTCGGGAACGTCGCCTTCTTCGACTTTCCCCGACGGCATGAATTTCAGCGCGACGACGAAGGCGATGGCGAGCGCGATCGCCATCCCGTGGAAGACGTCCTTGCTCGCTTCGGCGAACGACATCGGCACCGCCGAGAAGGCTTCGTGCGCCTTCGGGCCGAGCGCCTGGCCGACCTTCTGGCAGGTCGCTTCGCCCTGGGCGATGCATTCGGCGACCGCGTCGGCTTTGTCCTTCGAGACGCCCTTGTCGCCGAGCGCGCTCTCCAGGTTCGAGCGGTTCCAGGTGATCAGCAGCGAGCCGAGGATCGCCAGCCCGAGGCTCGAGCCGAAGTTCCGCACCGTCTGCGTGATCCCGGTCGCCTCGCCGTAGCGCTCCCGCGCGACCCGGTTGAGCGCGTCGGTGTTGGCGGGGGAGAGGACCAGCCCGACCCCGAGCCCGGCCAGCACGATGAAGTACCACTGTTCGCTGACGCTCAGGTGGGTCATCGAGCTGCCCCAGAGCCAGAAGCCGACCGCGCCGACCGCGCAGCCGAGGACCACCGGCCGCCGCGCCCCGATCCGGTCGAGCATTTTGCCGCCCCACTGGGTCGCGGTCGCGAACCCGGCGAAGAAGATCAGCAGGTAGAGCCCGGTTTCCGAGGCCGATTCGCCGAGCGAGATCTGCGCGTACTCGCTGGCGAAGAAGAACAGCGGCACGAAGGCGATCATCAGGAAGAAGAGCACGGCGCAGTCGACGGCGAAGGCGCGGTTCTCGAAGATCCGCAGCCGCAGCAGCGGGTTCGGCACGCGCAGCTGATCGAAGACGAAGTAGACGAGGATCGCGACGCCGGCGACGATCGAGATCCAGGTCTTGGCGTCGCCCCAGCCCCAGATCGCCGACTGCTGCAGGCCGAGCACCAGGAGGCCCATCCCGGCGCAGGCGAGGACCGTGCCTTTGTAGTCGATCTTGCCCTCGTGCCGGTTTTCCGCCGGCTTCGCTTTCCAGGTGAGGAAGAGGGCGATGATCGCGACCGGGATGTTGATCCAGAAGATCGAGCGCCAGGTCCACTCGGTGAGGTAGCCGCCGGCGATCGGGCCGACCGAGGTGAGCCCGCCGGCGATGCCGAAGAAGATCGCCATCGCGCGCCCGCGCTCGGCGACCGGGAAGGACTCAAGGACGATCGCCAGCGCCGCCGGGAACATCAGCGCCGCGCCGGCGCCCTGGACGATGCGGAAGAAGATCAGCCAGGCCTCGGCGGCGGAGCCGGTCGGGGTGGCGCCGCAGAGGGCGGAGGAGACGGCGAAGACGATCACGCCGATGACCACCATCCGCCGGTGCCCGGCGATGTCGGCGAGGCGCCCGCCGAAGGCGAAGAGCGCCGAGAGCGAGAGCAGGTAGCCGTTGATGATCCACTGCGATCCGGTGGTCGAGAGGTGGACGTCCCCCTGGATCGTCGGCAGCGAGATCGCGACGATCGTCTGGTCGATGAAGGTCATCGAGACGGCGAAGATCATCGCCGCGAGAATCAGTTTCGAGTTCTTTCCGGCGGTTTCGTTCATTTGCTCACAAGGTTCAGGAATCGGTCGCGGATTCCTTCGCCGTATCGGTTCGGTAGGGTGCCCACTTGATGCCTTCCATCTTCTGGATCGGTTGCGGATTCGCCGCTGTCATCTGCGTCCTCGGCGCGCTCTTCGGGGCCCGGTCGCAGAGCTCCACCTTCCTCGGCGGCATGGCGATCGGGGCGATGTCGGGCTTCATGCTCGCCTTCCCGTTGATCGCGATCGGCCTCGCCAGTTCCTGACCCCGTGGCCGACGTTCCGAACGTCCGGCTCAATGACGGAATCGAGATCCCGCAGGTCGGGTTCGGCGTATTCCAGGTACCCCCGGACGAGACCCAGCGCGCGGTCGAGGACGCCCTCGCGGCGGGCTATCGCCACATCGACACCGCCGCCGCCTACCGCAACGAGCGCGGGGTCGCCGCCGGGATCGCCGCCTCCGGCGTCCCCCGCTCCGAGATCTTCATCACGACCAAGCTCTGGAACTCCGAGCAGGGCTTCGAGTCGACCCTGGCCGCCTTCGACAAATCGATCGAAGCGCTCGACACCGAGACGGTCGACCTCTACCTGATCCACTGGCCGGTCCCGGCGCGTGACCTCTTCCTCGACACCTGGCGCGCGTTCGAACGAATCCACGCCGAGGGCGGCGCTCGCTCGATCGGCGTCTCCAACTTCCGCATCCCGGACCTCGAACGCCTCGCGAGCGAGGCCGAGACCCAGCCGACGGTCAACCAGATCGAGCTCCACCCGCTGCTCCAGCAGGTCGAGCTGCGTGCCTGGCACGCCGAGCACGGGATCGCGACCGAGGCCTGGAGCCCGCTCGCCCAGGGCGAGGTGCTGAAGGACGACACGCTGGTGACGATCGCCGCCCATCACGAGCGCACCGTCGCCCAGGTGATCCTGCGCTGGCACCTGCAGATCGGCAACGTGGTGATCCCGAAGTCGGTCACCCCGGCGCGGGTGCGGGAGAACCTCGACATCTTCGACTTCGAGCTCACCGAAGACGACCTGGCGGCGATCGCCCGACTCGATGCCGGCCACCGGACCGGCCCGGACCCCGCGAGCTTCGGCGCTCCGTAGGGCGAACGCGGTTGCCGCGGCGGCCTTCCTGGTCGGCGGCTCCCTCTTCGCGATCGGCGCCGCGCTCAGCCAGGCCCACATCGGCGGCCCGCGCCTCGCCGCGGTCGTCTACATGGTCGGCGGCGTCTTCTTCTCGACCGGCGGCTACGCCTCGGTGCTGCTGGCGATCAACGCCCCGCACCGCCGCCGCGACGGCAGCTGGGGGTCGATGCCGTGGCGCTGGTGGGCGCGCGAACCGCGCAACTACGACTACCTCGCGGCGGCCATCCTCTTCGCCGGCACGATCGTTTTTGGGATCAACCTGGTCGACTCGCTGATCGGCACGCTGACGCCGACCCAGGAGGACCGCCTGGTCTGGAACCCGGACATCATCGGCTGCGCGCTCTTCCTGATCGCCGGCTACTTCGCGATGGTCGACATCTCCGGCTCCTGGTGGCGCCTGCGCGGCGAGAACCTCGGCTGGTGGATCGTCTTCGTCAACCAGGTCGGCTCGGTCCTCTTCATGGTCTCCGGCGTCGCCTCTTTCG
>DAIQOT010000173.1:0-8319 GCA_036787695.1 Solirubrobacterales bacterium
TGGCGCTCGAGGGCGGCGCGCCGGAGCTGCAGCGCATCGTCCACCCGCACCCGACGGTGAGCGAGGCCGTGCTCGACGCCGCCAGGGCGGTGGACGGCTGGGCGATCCACGCCTAGATTGTGCCCATCCTCGTTTGCCCGACCGTCGGGTCTTCCGGCTGCCCCGCGGGCTGCAAGTGTGAAGATCCGTAGTTTGCCTCGGGAATGTTGCGCCAATCACGATGACCACAGCGACCGCCCCCTACTTCGAGGACCTGACCCGAGGGCAGGTTTTCGCCTCGGTGCCGATCACGCTCACGACCGGCCACGCCGCCCAGCACCAGGCGATCCTTGGGGACCGGCTGCGGCTCGCCCTCGACGTGGTGTTGGCACGGGACGTGATCGGGGCCGGGGCTCCGCCGGCCCACCCTGGCCTGGTCTGTGACATCGCGATCGGTCAGTCGACCGAACCGACCCAACGGGTGATCGGCAACCTCTTCTACCGCGGCCTCGTGTTCCACCGGCTGCCGCTGATCGGCGACACCTTGAAGACGACGACCGAGGTGGTCGGGCTGCGGCAGAACAGCGCCAAGCCGGGCCGTCCCGCGACCGGCCTAGCGGCCCTGCGCATCCGCACGTCGGACCAGGAGGGCCGTGAGGTCCTCGACTTCCACCGCTGCGCGATGCTGCCGCTGCACGACACCGATGGGCAGACCGGCGCTGCCGATGACCTGACGACGATCGGGTCACCGCCCGACCGCGACACGATGGTCGGGGCGCTCTCCGGCTGGGACCTGGATCGCTTCCGCGCCGGGGTGCCCGGCCCACACTCCGAGGCGCTCGAGGTCGGCACCACCTGGAAGGTCGCCGGCGCCGACGTCGTCAGCTCGGCCCCTGAGCTGGCGCGGCTCTCGCTCAACATCGCCTTCGCCCACCACGATCGCGGCGCGGGGCGGGCCGGACGACGGCTCGTCTACGGCGGCCACACGATCGGCATCGCCGCCGCTCAGCTCAACCGCGTGCTGCCCAACCTCCTGGCGATCCTCGGCTGGCAGTCGTGCGATCACCTCGGTCCCGTGTTCGAGGGCGACACCCTGCGCAGCACGGTCGAGCTCGACGAGCTCAACCCGCTCCCGTCCGGCGGCGCCCTCCTGCGCCTGCGCTCGCGCGTCGTCGCCCAGGGCGAGCCCGGGGAGGAGGAGCGCGAGGTGCTCGACTGGCGGCTCTTCGGGGCGATGGCATGAGCGGCGTCGACGGGATCCTCGGCGGCCTCCGCGTGATCGAGGGCTCGGCCTTCGTCGCCGCGCCGCTCGGCGGCATGACCCTCGCCCAGCTCGGCGCCGAGGTGATCCGCTTCGACCAGATCGGTGGTGGTCTCGACTACCGCCGCTGGCCGGTCACCGCCGACGGTGAGAGCCTCTTCTGGGCCGGCCTCAACAAGGGCAAGCGGTCGGTCGAGCTCGATCTGCGCAGCGACCGCGGCCGCGAGCTGGCGACCGCGCTGATCGCCGCCCCCGGACCCGACGCCGGGATGTTCCTGACCAACTTTCCCGCCCGTGGATGGCTCTCCTACGAGTCGTTGCGCGAGCAGCGCGAGGACCTGGTCATGGTCGCCCTGGAGGGGAACCCGGACGGCTCCAGCGAGGTCGACTACACGGTGAATCCTGCCACCGGCTTCCCCTGGTCGACCGGCCCCCGCAACCTCACCGAGCCGCTGAACAGCGTGCTTCCCGCGTGGGACGTGGCTATGGGTACCCTCGCCGCCGTCGGGCTGCTCGCGGCCGAGCGCCGGCGCAGCCGTGGCGGTGGTGGCGAGCTGATCTCGCTGGCCCTCTCCGACGTCGCCTTCGCGATGGTCGGCAATCTCGGCCGGATCGCCGAGGTGACCCTGGGCGGCCGCGATCACTCCAAGGACGGCAACTACCTCTACGGCGCTTTCGGCCACGATTTCGAGACCCGCGACGGGCGCCGCGTGATGGTCGTCGCGCTGACCGCCCGGCAGTGGCGGGCGCTGGTCGACATCACCGGCATCGGCGGCTCGCTCGAGGGCATCTCCCGCCTCGTCGGTCACGATCTGGAGACAGAGAGCGGTCGCTTCGAAGCGCGCGACATGATCACCGTCGTCCTGCGCCCGTGGTTCGAATCCCGCGATCTGGCCGAGGTCCGCGAGGCGTTCGCCGGGACCGGCGTCTCCTGGGGGCCCTACCAGACCTTCCGCCAGCTGGTCAATGAGGACCCGCGCGTCTCGCTCGACAACCCGCTCTTCGAAGAGGTCGAGCAGCCGGGCATCGGGACTTACCTCGCACCCCGCTCACCGCTGCGATTCGAGCACGCCGGGACCATCCCGGCCGCGCCCGCACCGGTCCTCGGCGCCGACACCGAGGCCGTGCTCGCCGAGGTCCTCGGGCTCAGCACCAACGAGATCGGCGTCCTCCACGACGACGGGGTCGTCGGCGGCCCGTCGAGCTGACGTCGCTCAGACGCGCTCGAGGATGCGGCGGGCGCGCAGGACGACCGGGAGGTCGATCATCTCGCCCTCGAGGACGACCACGCCGGAATCGCCGGCGTCCGCGTAGGCGGCGCTGACCCTGTTCGCCCAGGAGATCTCCTCCTCCGAAGGCGCGAAGGCGGCGTTGACCGGCTCGACCTGGGCGGGGTGGATACAGGACTTGCCGGCGAAGCCGAGGAGGCGGGCCCGGTCGATCTCGACGGCCAACGCCTCCGGGTCCTTGGCCTGCACGCAGGGCCCGTCGAGCGGCCCGGGGATGCCGCCGGCGGCGGCGGCGAGGACGAGGAGGCCGCGGGCGGTGGCGAGCGGATCTCCCTCGGCCTCCGCCGAGACCCCGAGCTCGAGGCTGAGGTCGACCGGGCCGAGCATCAGCACGTCGACCGCGGGATGACGGGCGATCGCCGCGGCGTCGAGGATGCCGGCGGCGGTCTCGACCAAGGCGACCAGCGGCAGCCCGGCCCCGGCCGCGATCTCCACCGACTCGACATCGGCCTTGGGGACGACTATCGCGTCGGCGCGCATCCGCGGCACCGCCGCCAGGTCGGCCCGACCCTCATCCAGCAGCGGCGAGTTGATCCGCACCAGGCATCCGGTCGAGCCGGCGCGCTCGAATAGCGTGTCGACGAGGATCTGACGCGCCTCGTCCTTGCGCGAGCCGGCGACAGCGTCCTCGAGGTCGACGATCACGGCATCGGCGCCCGAGTCCAGTGCTTTCTGGTGGCGTTCGGGTCGGTCGGCCGGGACGAAGAGGGCTGAGCGAGGGATGAGCATCGTGCGATCTTTTCAGGCTGCGCGTCCGGTCGACACTCTCGCTGCGGCCCGTCTCCGCCGTAGACGATTTTGCCCTGGAGGCACCCAGGAGCACGGATGGCTGGTCGTGGCCGGGCGGGGATCGAGATCGCCGCCACGATCTCCTTCCTCTGCGCCGCCGCCGTCACCGGCACCACGGTCTCTGTCGACAGCGGCCTGTCGATCTGACCGGGCGTCGTGAGGCTGAAGTGCCGCCCGCCTACGATTAGGGTCGACATAAGGTCAATTGTCGGACGCCACTCCACACAAGGGTACTTCTCGTGCGCGTAGCCCGTGGTTGAAGTGAGCCGCGGGGCGTTTGAGCTCGCTCCGGCAGGGAGTGGGTCGCCCCTCAGACCCGGTGGTAGCGGGCATCGACGATCGAGTAGATCGCGAACCCGGCGAAGCCCACGGCGACCAGCCACAGCAAGACCGGGCCGTATGAGGAGTCGGCGAGTTCGTGGAGGGCGCCATCGAGTCCGACGGCCTTCTTCGGGTCGAACTCGACCGCCGCCCTGATCAGCCCGTAGCCGATCAGGACGAAGACAACCCCGCGAGCGACGTAGCCGAAAACCCCGAGGACGGAGTAACCCTTGCGGAGCTCTTCGCTCATCTCACCCGTGTTCGCTTCCTCGATGAACTTCCTCGCGAAGCCCTTGTAGCCCTGGTAGATGCCGACGCCGATCACCACGGCTCCGGCGATCGCGACGAGAACCGTGCCGCCGGTCCAGCCCAGCACGCCACCCGTCGCTTCTTTCGGCGAACCCGATCCGGCGCCCGACCCGGCCACGATCGAGAAGGCCGTGACGCAGACGATGCCGTAGGCGACCGCACTCGCCAGCGCCGAGATGCGGTCCCAGGCGCCGTCCTCTTCTTCGACCCCATGACCGACCGCGGCCCTGACGAGCATCCAGAGGGCGTAGCCCGCCAGGCCGACGCCGACCAAGAGCAGCAGGATCTTGCCGAACGGCTGGTCGGCGATCGTCCGCAACGCTTCCTGCTGGTTGGTGGTCGTCCCCTGTTCGCCGACCGCGAGCTTGATCACCAACACCGCGACGATCAGGTAGACGAGGCCGCGGGCGACAAAGCCGGCACGCGCCAGCCGTTCGAGCGTCTGGGACCTCGCGGCACCGTCGGCGGCCTGTGCCGCTTCGGCCTGCAGGTCGTCGGATCGCCGGCCGTCTTTGGTCCCCGGGCACCTCACGCGGCCGAATGATGACTACCCGTCCGGTGCCCCCCTCGGGGAGCGGCTTGGACCGGTCCTCGATGAGGTGCCCGCAGGGCAGGTCGGGGGTCGGCCGGTCTCCGTCGCAGACGACGATTGTCGCGATCTCGTCCACCGGCGTCATGGCGTGACCCCCGGCGATCTGGTGTCTGCCTTCTGCCATGAGGGTCCTCCTTCGGATTCGGGGCACCGGTCGTCAGCCGAACTCATTAGGACGTTCGGTCCTCGGGAACCGTGAAAGGTCGGTCCTCTGTGCATCGCCTGCCCTTATATGCGTACGGAGGCACCGCTCCGATCAGCCGACCCTCCCGCAGCGCGATTCGCGCATCGTAGGAGGCTAGCCACCGACCGACGACCCCCGGACAGGCGTGCCGGGGTCGTTGTGTTTCCGAGCGCCCGCGCGCTACTTGCGCGCCGCGTTTTCGACGACCGGCAGAACCTCGGCCACCGACGGACAGCCGCCGCCCTCGCAGCAGCTCTCGACCTTCTGCCGGCAGTCCTGGCACCACCAGGCCGAGCGCATCCAGAAGAGCCGGTGGGGGAGCCCGGTCATCGCGCAGAGCACGACCGGATGATCGCGAGCGCGGCGGCGGAGCGGGCCTCGCAAAAGGAGGCCCGCGACGTATGACTGCCAACCAGGATTTTCGGTGTGCGACTTCACCGTTCCGGGCACTAGCTTCGAGGAGGACCTCGACCTGGTCCGGCTCGTCGATGCGGACATGGGCGTGTGTGAGGCAAAGCTGCGTGAGGGCGACGAGCAGGCGCAGGCGACGCGATGAACCCGGCGGGGGTGCGGGCGACGGTCTGCATCTCGAACAACATCTCGCCGCTGCCATGCGAGCTGAGGTCGTCGTCGTTGTCACCGGCGACGACCCGGACATGGACCGCGCCGCTGCGCGCAAGGTGGCCGTCGAGGTCTGCGCGAGGCCGCGCGCACAGCTCGCGGAGGGACCTTCCACCGCACCGGACGACAGTTGACGTCCGGGCGTCGGGACACCGAGGCGGAAGGACCCGCCCCGGTGCGCCGACGAACCGCCGGATTGTGCCTTAAATTATCGTGATATACATACTGTCCAGTGAATAGACAGTATGTATTCCCGGTGAACTGACCGACAGCGACATGAGAGGACGGCAGGCCGTGAAGGAAGGGAAAATCTTGACCAGGATCGACCTCGCACCGTGAGGCTCTGTCTGTTGTTGATTGTTGGGGTCGCCTCCACTGTCTTCATCGCGGGCTGTGGGGGAAGCGGTGGCAGGACGACCACGGCCGCGTCGACGGAATCCGAAAGTGCGATCAAACCCATGAGTTCGATGACGGGTTCGGGGAAGGCCGTTTTCGAAGCACAGTGCAGCTCATGTCACAAATTGATCGCCGCGAACGCCACGTTTGCTACTTACGGTCCGGACCTCGATCAGCTCAAACCGAGTGAGGGAGTGGTCGAAACTCAGGTGAGAAATGGCGGCGGGATCATGCCCGCCTACGGCAAACACGGAATCCTCACCGCGTCCGAAATCAAAGCCGTGGCAGCTTACGTATCGTCGGAAGCGGGGAAATAACGTGCCAACGCTCGATCCGCCGGATGACCTGAGGAGCGGCCAAAAAGCCTCCGAGCCGTTGGGCGATTCTGGACCCGACCTATCGATCGGCAGCGGCGCCGACAGGTCGGCTGTCGTCGAGAATTCCGTCGCGACCAACAATCGCGACGGAGTCAGTCGCCGAGCATTCATGAAACGCGCCGGGGTGGTGGCCGGCGGTGTGGCGCTCCTCGGCTCGCTGCCCGCCGCAATGAGTCAAGCTGCGGCAGGCGCTAAAGGGGTCGGCGCCCCGGGCGCCTTGACGGCTCCCGAGATGGCAACCCTGGAAGGATTGCTCGCCCAGCTTCTCCCCAAGGACTCGCTTGGGCCGGGAGCGGTCGAAGCGGGTGTTCCGGACTACATCGATCGTGCCTTGGCCGGTTCCTACAAGATGCTGCTGCCAGCCTATAAGAGCTTCCTCTCGACCATCGAAAAGGCCGCCGAGGCGACAGGCGGGTCCTCGTTCGCCGTGATGCCACAGGACGCCCAGATCAAGCTCATCGAAGCGGTCGAGAGCGGGAAGACGCCGGGAGTCACGGCGGCGGCAAAGACTGAAGCCGAAGGCTTTCTACAGCTCGTACTCGAGCACATGCGAGAGGGCATGTTCGGCGACCCGATGTACGGCGGAAATCGCGACCTGGCCGGGTGGAGCCTGCTCGGATATCCGGGTATCCAGCTAGCCGTCACCGAGCAACTGCAGGAAGTTGACGCGAAAGTTCCGCCGACCCAGATGACCGCAAAGAACTATGGAGGAGAACCGTACAATGGCACCCCTGTCTAAGGTTGACGTCGTCATCATCGGCATGGGTGCGGTCGGCGGCGTCGTCGCGGATGTCCTCACCAACGCCGGCCTCGAAGTCGTTGGGCTCGAGGCCGGGCCGCGCCTTGACAAGACCGACTTCATCAAACGATTCGACGAGATTGGTGAGTCGTTCAGCATCCGCAACAGCCTCGGCGGCCCGAAGTTCAACCGCGAGATCCCGACCTGGCGGCCGACCGCCAGCGAACCCACCCAACCGACGGTGGCGGTCGGCATGGCGAACTGCGTCGGCGGGTCGAGTGTGCACTATGGCGCCCAGTACTGGCGGTTCATGGAAGACGACTTCACCGTCCGATCGTCGACGATCGAAAAATACGGTCTGAGCGCGCTGCCGAAGGGCACCAGCATCGTTGACTGGCCGGTGTCCTACAAAGACCTCGAGGCTTACTACGACAAAGTCGAGTACGAACTCGGCGTCTCGGGTCGAAAAGGAGCGAATCCGTTCGAAGCGCCGCGCACGCGCGACTATCCGATGCCCCCTCTCCAGGCCTCCGGATATCCCGAGATGATGGGCGAAGCGATGAAAGGCCTCGGCCTGCATCCATTCCAGCAGCCCGCGGCAATTAATAGCGAAATTTATGGTGAACGGCCTCCGTGCACGTTCTGCGGCTTCTGCGGCTATGGCTTCGGATGCTGGAACGACTCGAAGACGAGCACGCTCGTCACCTCGATCCCGCGTGCCGAAAAAACCGGGAAGCTCGACCTGCGACCCGACAGTCGGGTACTGCAGATCATGACCGACGGGGACGGGCGCGCCAGCGGAGTGAGATATCTCGATGAGAAGGGAAACGAACAGCAGCAGCCGGCCCGCTTCGTCGTCCTCAGTAGCTACATCTACGAGAACAACCGTCTGTTACTGCTCTCGAAATCCAAAGCTTACCCCGGCGGCCTCTCGAACAACCACGACCAGGTAGGCAAGTACTATCGGCCGCAGGTCACCACCGCCGTCCACGGGCTCTATCCCGGGAAGCAGCTGAACGTCTGGTCTGGCACCAACGGGCAGACCTTCTGCATCGACGATTTCAACGGCGACAATTTCGACCACACCGGGCTCGGTTTCATCCGAGGTGGAGATATAGCCGTCGGCACCAACAACATGGCCATCTCCCAGTCGGCGACCGTCGCACCGGGGGTGCCTCTGTGGGGTTCGAAGTACAAGCGTTGGGTCCACGAAAACGCCGGCTCGGTCGCGGCGCTCAACTCCGGCATGGAAACGCTTCCCTATGAGGCCAACTTCATCGACCTCGATCCCGAAAAGACTGACGACTTGGGGATACCGGTCGTCCGACTGACGTTCAGCGCATACGAGAATGAGGAACGACTGTCCGAATTCCTGACCGAGAAAATGACCGAAATCCATAAAGCCGCGGGGGCGAAGGAAACGTGGGGAGGGCTTGGCGTCTTCCCGATCTTCACCCACGCG
>DAIQOT010000174.1:0-5391 GCA_036787695.1 Solirubrobacterales bacterium
GCGCCGGCGGTCGAGCTCGGCGAGCGCGAGGACGGCGTGGTCGATGCCGTCCTGGGGGCCCATCATGCCGAGGTAGCCGAGCAGGAAACGGCGGCCGTGGCGCAGCTCGGGATCCGGCGGCAGCGGCGTGAAGTGCTCGAGGTCGGGGCCGTTGCGGACGACGAAGACGTTCTTCGGGTCCACCCCACCCCGCGCCAGCGCCAGCCGCCGGTAGGACTCGTTGGTCGAGATGACGACGTCGGCGCGCCGCATCGCCCCCCGCTCGATCGCCAGCAGCCCCTTGTAAGGGAGGCCGGCGCGCCGGTAGCGGGTGCGGAAAAGCTCCGGCATCAGATCGTGGTGATCGAAGACGAAGGCGGCGCCGCGGGCGCGCGCCGAGCGCGCCGCGAGCAGCAGGAAGTCGGGCGGGTTCGCGGTGTGGACGATGTCCGGCGGCGCGGTCGCCAGCTGCTCGCGGACCAAAGACCGGATCCGCCACACCGCCTGCGCGTACTCGCGGCCGTAGTCGGCGCCGCCCTCCGCGGGGCGCAGCGGATAGCGGTGGATCTCGACGCCCTCGATCGTCTCCGACGCGGGCTCCTCGCGATCGTCGGCGGCAGCGCAGATCACGCCGACGCTCCAGCCCGCCTCGACCAGGGCGCGGCTCTGGTTCCAGACCCGGCGGTCGCCGGGGACCGGCGCGTTCTCCGAGATCAGCAGAGCGCGCCGGGGCGCGGCGCTCACTCCGCGCCTTTGCCGTGCAACACGGTCGGCACCGTCAAGACGAGGATCTTCAGGTTCAGCAGCAGCGAACGCGTCTCGACGTACCGCACGTCGAGGTCGATCATTTCCGAGAAGGTGGTGAGGCTGCGGCCGCTGACCTGCCAGAGGCCGGTGATGCCGGGACGCACGGCGAAGCGGCGGAAGGCGCGCGCCGGGTAGGCATCGACCTCGTACTGGATCGGCGGCCGCGGGCCGACCAGCGACATCTCACCGACCAACACGTTCCAGAGCTGCGGCAGCTCGTCGAGGCTGGTGCGTCGCAGGAAGGAGCCGACGCGAGTCACCCTCGGGTCTCCGTGGAGCTTCGCCATCGGCCGGGTCTGGCCGTCGCCGTGGCCTTCGCGGATCATCCGTTCGACGTGGACGCGGTGGGTTTCGGTCGCCGCGTTGGTCCCCATCGTGCGGAACTTGGCGACGCGGAACGGGCGCAAGTCACGGCCGAGCCGCTGTTGCCAGAAGATCACCGGGCCGCGCGAGTCGAGTTTGATCGCGACCGCGATGACCGCCAGGATCGGCGAGAGGAGGAGCAGCAGGACGGCGGCGCCGATCACGTCGAGCGCCCGGATCGCGATGTCCGAGACGCGCGGGGTATCGGTCGCGAGCAGCAGCCCGAGGTCCGGCTCGGTGCTTTTTCCGGCCGCGTTCGAGGTCACGTCGCGACCACCGCCCCGGTATGGACCGCGAGCCGCTCGACGACGTAGTCCTGCTGCTCGTCGGTGAGGCCCGGGAAGAGCGGCAGGAGGACGCCCTCCTCGGCCGCCGCCTCGGTGTGGGGCAGCGGGCCGGCGGTGTTCTGGTAGCTCTGCTCGAGGTGGATCGCCATGATCCCGCGGCGGGTCGCGACGCCGTCGGCGAGCAGGTCGTCCATCAGCGCGGCCGCGGTGATGCCGGCGTCCGGCAGCACGCGCACCGCGTAGGACTGCCAGGTGCGACGGGCGTAGGCGGGATCGCGAGGCGTCGCCAGCGCGCCGATCGGCGCGAGCAGCTCGTCGTAGCGCTCGGCCAGTCGGCGGCGCTCGCCGAGGATCTGGTCGAGGACCTCGAGCTGCTTCAGCCCGACCGCGGCCTGCAGGTCGGTCATCCGCGAGTTCCAGCCGCGCTCGGGGTAGTGCTCGACGATCACCTTGTCCGCCGCGTGGCGGTCGAGAGCCGACTTGTCCATCGCGTGCTGGCGCAGGCGGCGCAGGCGTTCGGCGACGATCGGGTCCTGGGTCGTGATCATGCCGCCCTCGCCGCAGGTGATGACCTTGCGGGGGTGCAGCGAGAAGCAGGTGAGGTTGCCGAGGCTGCCGATCGGGCGGCCGCGGTGCTCGGCGCCGATCGCGCAGGCCGCGTCCTCGACGATCGTCAGGCCATGCTCGGCGGCGAGCGCCGCGAAGGCGTCCATGTCGGCGGGCAGGCCGACCTGGTGGACCGGCATGATCGCCTTGGTCCGCGTCGTGATCGCCCGCTCGGCCGCGGCCGGGTCGAGGTTGCAGGTGGCGGGATCGATGTCGGCGAAGACCGGCGTCGCGCCGCACTGCCAGACCGCGTTGGCGGTGGCGATGAAGCTCAGCGACGGGACGATCACCTCGTCTCCGGGGCCGACCCCGGAGACGTAGAGGGACAGCTGCAGGGCGGTGGTGCAGTTCGTCGTCGCGACCGCCTCGGCGGCGCCGACGCGCTCGGCGAAGGCGCGCTCGAACTCGGCCACGCGCGGGCCCTGGGTGAGCCAGCCGGAGGCGATCACCGCGGCGACGGCCTCGGCCTCGCCCCCCGCGAGATAGGGCTTTGCGAACGGGACGTCCATCAGCTTGCCTTCGTCCCGGCGAGGGCGGGCGCCGCGGCGGCCTGTTCGGCCTGCCACCAGGTGACGAGCTCGGCGAGCCCTTCTTCGAGGCCGATCTCGGCGCGGAAGCCGAGATCGCGCTCGGCGGCGGCGGTGTCGGCGAGGCGGCGGGTCACACCGTTGACGGCGCGGGCCTCCCCGTATTCGATCTCGAGGTCGGAGCCCATCGTCCGCAGCAGCGCTTCGGCCAGCCCGCGGAGGCTGACTTCGGTGCCGCTGGCGACGTTGTAGACGCGGTCGGTGACGTCCGCTTCGGCGGCGAGCACGTTGGCGCGGGCGATGTCGGGGACGCAGACGAAGTCCATCGTCTGCAGGCCGTCGCCGAAGATCAGCGGCGGCTTGCCCGCGGCGATCCGCTCCATCCAGCGCACCAGGACCTCGGTGTAGAGGCCGTGCACGTCCATACGGGGGCCGTAGACGTTGAAGTAGCGCAGGGCGACGTAGTCGAGCCCTTTCATCGCGTGGAAGCTCCGCAGGAGCCCCTCGTTGTAGACCTTCGCGGCGCCGTAGAGGGTGTCGTTGGCGTAGGGGTGATGGTCCTCGCCGGTCGGGAACTGGGTGGCGAGCCCGTATACGGAGGCCGAGGAGGCGGCGATCAACTTCTCGACGCCGACCTCGGCGGCCGCCTCGACCACGTTGAAGGTGCCGTCGACGAGGACTTCGTTGGCGAGCCGCGGCTCCTCGGCGCACTGGGTGATCCGGATCGCCGCCTGGTGGAAGACGACGTCGGTGCCGACGGTCAGCTCGCGGACCAGGTCGCGGTCGCGCACGTCGCCCTCGACCAGGGTTACGTTGCCGTTCGCGGTCGCCCAGTCGAGGTTCGCGCGGCGACCCCGGACGAGGTTGTCGAGCACGACTACCTCAGCCGCCCCCGCTTCGATCAGCTGGTCGACCAGCGTCGAGCCGATCGTGCCGGCGCCGCCGGTGACGAGTATCCGTTGGTTCTTCAGCATCTCTTCCTCGTTTTGACTGGTGCTGTCGGTCTGAGCGAAGGCCCTGTGGCCGACTGGGACGGTCAGTTGGGGAAACAACGCCGTATCGCAGCCAAAGCTTTCGCTCACATTTCCGGCCGCCAAGGAAGGGCGGGACCCCGTAGCGCGTTGTTGGGAGGAAGGGATGCGCCCGCGTGTCCACAACGTATGAAAACCCCGACGCCGAAAATCGCCCGCCGCCGCCGGCTCCTCGCCTTCGCCGCGCTCAGTTTCCTCGTCGCCCTGCTGGCGGCGATCGCCAGCATCTCCAAGATCAGCCTGTCGCCTCCCTCGCTCGGAATGCGGGATCTGGAACGCGGCGCGGCCACGAGCCGGGTACTCGTCGACCTGCCCGAGCAGGAGCGCGGCCACGTCTCCGAGCCGCAGTTCGAAGCGATGTCGAAGCGGGCGAGCCTGATCGCCAACCTGCTCGCGAGCCCGCCGGTGCTGCACCGGATCGCCGCCGACCTGGGCGTCTCCACCGCCGAAGTCACCGCCGAGACCGAGGTCACCGAAGGCGTGCCGCTGGCGCTGGTCGAACCGAACGAGGAGAAGCGCGCCAACGAGATCCTCGTCTCCCACGACGGCTACCGGCTCGACATACAGGCCAACCCGTCGCTGCCGATCATCGACATCTACGCGCAGGCGCCGACCCCGGCCGCGGCGGCCGAACTCGCGAACGCGGTGGCGCCGGCCGGCAACGTATATACGGACCTGCTCGCCAATCGGGACGACTTCCCGGCCGCCAACCGGGTCCAGCTGAAACCCCTCGGCACCGCCCAGAGCGCCGCGATCAGCCCGACCGCGCCCGCCGAGATCTTCGTCCTCACCTTCCTCGTCATCTTCGGCGTCGCCTTCGGCCTGCTCTGCGGGGCGGCGGCGATCCGCCAGGGTTGGGTCCGGGGCGGCTCGCCGCCGCGCTTCGTCGCCGCCAAGGCGGTCCCGGCCCCGGCCGAGGAGCCCGGCGGCAACTGGCCGCACACCACCCGGATCCTGCCCTGGATGATCGCCGGCTTCCTCGTCCTGCTGTGGCTGACGCCGTTCAACGACATCCAGCTGTCGTCCTCACTGCCTGTCGACCTGAAGCTCGACCGCCTGGTGCTGCCGTTCATCGTCCTCGCCTGGGGGCTGGCCTTCGCGCTCGGCGGCCGCGGCGGGCCGAAGTGGAGGTGGACGGCGATCCACGCCGCCCTCGCCATCTTCGCCGCGGCGGCGGGGCTCAGCGTGGTCCTGAACGCGGGATATCTCGACCAGACGCTCGAGTTCGGCCTGGCGCTGAAAAAGCTGGCGCTGCTGGCGTCGTACCTCACCTTCTTCCTGGTGATCGCGAGCGTCGTCCGCAAGGGCGAGATCAGGACGTTCATGAACCTGATCCTCGGCCTCGCCGTGATCGTCGCCGTCGGCACCCTCTGGGAGTTCAACTTCGATTACAACGTCTTCTACGAAGTGACGAAAAAGCTGCTGCCGGGCGGCTTCGTCTTCGTCGGCTCGGGGGTCGACGGCGTCGACGAGATCGGGCGACGGCTCGTCGTCGGCCCGACCGAACACGGGCTCGAGGTCGTGGCGATGCTGTCGATGGCGATGCCGATCGCCTTCGTGCGGCTGATGGAAACGCGCCGCTGGCGCGACCGCTTCCTCTACGGCCTGGTCATCTGCCTGCTCTTCGGCGCCGCCCTCGCGACCTACCGCAAGAGCGCGATCCTGGCGCCGATCGCCGGCTGCCTCGTGCTCGCCTACTTCCGTCGCCGCGAGCTGCTCCGCCTGGCGCCGCTGGGCCTGGTCCTGCTGGTCGCGATCCCGATCCTCTCCCCCAACGCGCTCGGCTCGGTG
>DAIQOT010000174.1:5401-8314 GCA_036787695.1 Solirubrobacterales bacterium
CCGACCAAACTCGGCGTCTCCACCGTCAGCGACCGCGTCTCCGACTACGACGCGATCCGTCCCGACGTCTTCTCCCATCCCGCCTTCGGCCGCGGTTTCGGCTCCTACAACCACACCAGCTACCGGATCCTCGACAACGAGCTCCTCACCCGCCTGGTCGAGTCCGGCATCGTCGGCGTCCTCGCCTTCATCCTCATCATCGTCACCATCCTCGCCGTCGCGGCGCCGATCATCCGCTCCCGCGACCCCTCCCGCGCGCCCCCGGCCCTCGCCATCGCCGCTGCGGCGGTCCCCTTCCTGGTCCTCTCGGCCCTTTTCGACGAGATGTCCTTCCCCCACGCCCCATACGCCTTGCTGACCCTCGCCGGCTTACTGGCGGTCCTCGCCTCCGAGCCGTCCGACTCAGTCGACCGCCGCAGCCTCCCCGAGGAGGCCCGCAGCGAGTTCGAGCTGACCCCCGAAGTCACCCGCGCGTAGCGCGGAAGGGGCCCGGCCGGCTAGCTGCCGCCCGAAGCAGCAAGGGACGCGGCCGTCTCGTCAACGGCCCGGGCAGGCTGTGGCCGTGGCCGAGACGGCCGGGAGTGCGGGAAGTGTTGAGGGTTCGTGACGAGCGCCGGGGAGCGTGCGCGTTTCTCCACGTTGTGCGCGTGTCTCGTGACGATGGTTCATGGAACGTCACAGACCCTCATCGCCTGGGATCGCGTTTGGTGTTTTGACCCCCCTATAGGGGCCTGAATCCACCGAACGCGTCCCTGCCTGTTGTGGACCAGTGACGGAAGAGCGGAGATCGTGACGAATCTCGCGCCTTCCCTGAATCTCCCCTCACGCATCTCGGACGGGCGGAGCCGGGGGCAGACGGTGCGAGTCGGCGCTCGACGGGACGAGCGAGGCGCTAGGAGCGCCAGGCCCAGAGGACGCCGTTGCGGGCGTGCTGGCGGTCGCCGTCGACCACGTTGGGGAAGCCGCCCGCCTTGAAGAGGTCGATCGCGGCTTGGCGGGCGTCGTCCTCGGGGCAGAGGAGCGTGTGCCACTCGAGGCGGATCACCTTGACCGGCGCGGTGCCGAGGCGGGGATCGGCGAGGATCTGCCACTCGCCGCCCTCGATGTCCATCTTGACCAGGTCGATGCCGTCGCCCAGCTGGTCGAAGAAGTCGACCGCGGGGACGGTGATCGTCGCCTCGTCGGCGGCGGTCGGCGAGAGGTGGGATTTGGCGCCGTCGCCGGGCGCGAACTCGAGCTCGCCGTCGGCGTTGGAGACCGCGACCGGGACGTCGTCCCAGCGGCCGTGGCGCTGGTTGGCGCCGACCGTGAGGTCGAGGACGCGGAAGTTGTCGGGATCGGGCTCGAAGGAGGTGATCCGCGCCTCGGGCCAGCGGCCGAGGGCGTAGACCCCGAAGAGGCCGATGTTGGCGCCGACGTCGAGGATCCGCGGCGCCGTGCCGGCGTCGAGGACGGCGGCCACCGCGGCGGGCGGCTCGTAGCTCGAGGTCGCCGGGTCGCGGGCGAAGATCTTGTTGAGGATCGCGACGTCGCCGGAGCCATGGCGGAGGTGGAAGACCCCCGGGCGGTGGCGCAGCTCGTAGCGGGCGGTGCCATGGCCGGCGAACTGCCCACGCAGGAAGCGGGCCCGCTCGCGGACGACGGTGAGGGCGCGCGCGGTCATGATCTGGCTCTGGACCGGGTCGCTCTTGACGACGCGGCGCACCGGCCCGGAGCGATCGATCCAGCCGCGCGCGACCTGTCCGGCGCGCGTGCCGGGCCCCGGTTTGGCGGTGGTGGTGTCGGCGATCGCGTTCACTTGCTCTCGACCACCAACGGATCGAGGAGGGCGCTGCTTGCGCCGCCCGTGCCCAGCAGCCCGGCGAAGAAATCGAGGAGCGAACGGCGCTGCCCCTCGGGCGTCCACGCTTCGACGATCCGCCGACGGGCGCGCATGCCGGCCTCGCACAGCTCCGACGGGCGCGTCTCGTACACCTCGATCGCGTCGGCTAGCCGCACCGCCGCGCCGAGCACGTCGCCGTCCTCGACCGGGGCCGAGCACTGAGGGTCGAAGAGCTCGCGGCCGCCGAAGCCGGGGAAGCCGACGACGAAGCAGCCGCTCGCCATCGCCTCCGCGGCGGGCAGGCCGAATCCCTCCTGGCGACCGAGGGCGAGGAAGATCGGCGATTCGCGCAGCAACGTCGCGACCTCGGCCTCCGGGCGCCCGTCGATCTCGACCACCTCCCAGCCCTCCAGCCGAGACCCGAGCAGGCGCAGGATCTGGTCGGCCTCCTCGCGGCGCTTGCGCGGCATCATCGCCAGGCGCCGTGGCGGCAGACCGCCGCCGGGGTGGAAGAGGTCCCCGTCGATCGAGTTCGGGACGACCGCGACGTCGAGCCCCGGGAAGGCGAAGCGCAGGTATTCGGCGCTGTCGCGGGAGACGGTCATCGCCGCCTCGAAGCGGCGGTAGGTCAGCTCCTGCCCCGGCGCCAGGCGGGCGAAGGTCAGGTAGGCGTTCTGATTGAAGGCCACCAGGCGCGGGCCCTCGGGCAGCTGGTCGAAGTAGGGGCCGTAGATCTCCGGGACGACGAGCACGTCGCGCGGCGAGAGCCTGACCGCGGAAGCGCTGACGACGCGGGTCGAGTGCTCGAACCAGCGGCAGGAGAAGCCGGAGCGATGGTGCAGGACCGCGGCATCGACGCCGGCCTCGTTCAGCAGGTCGACGTGGCGGTAGATCGCCCGCACGCCGCCGCTCGGCGTCGCGTGGTCGGGACACAGGTAGTAGACGGTGCGCTCCGCCCCGCCCCGCTCGGCGACCTTCAGCGCCGGCGGCCGAAAGCGTCGCCGCGCCCGCTCGGCACCGATGCCCCCGAGCGCCGCTCGCGCCCGGCCCGCCGCCATCAGCCCGCGCCCCCGCCGCGCATCGCCTCGCTC
>DAIQOT010000175.1:0-8293 GCA_036787695.1 Solirubrobacterales bacterium
GGGCCGCCACGAGACGCCCGGGACGCAACTCGGACGGCCGCAGCCGGAGGGCGGCGCGGCGGTCGCTCAGGCGGAGACGGTGAACAGCTCGGCGTCGCGGCGGAGGCTGGACTTCAGGCGTTTTTTCAGTTCGCCGTGGATCTGGCAGACGCGGGACTCGGAGACGCCGATGACCTCGCCGATCTCGGAAAGGGTGCGGCCCTGGGTGTAGAGCATCACCGCGACCTTGCGCTCGCGTTCGGAGAGGTGGGAGAAGGCACGGCGGAAGCGCTCGCGGGCGAGGGTGCGGGTCGCCTCGACCTCCGGGTTGGCGCGTTCGTCGCGGTCGGCGATCGTCTGCACGAGGGGGACGCCGTCGTCTTCTTCGGAGGAGGTGACGCCGTCGAGGGAGGTAAGCTCGGCGGTCGTGAGGTCGCGCAGGCGGGCCGACAGCTCGGACTCGTCGATGCCCATCTTCGCGGCCAGCTCGGAGTTGTTCGGGCGGCGGCCGTGCTCGCGGAAGAAGGCATCGCCGGCGCGCTCGGCGTCGCGCTCCCAACGGCGCAGGCTGCGCGGCGCCCAGTCGAGTCGGCGCAGGCTGTCGAGGACGGAGCCCTGGATCCGGGTCCAGACGAACTGTTCGAGGCTCGCGCCCTTGGCCGGGTCGTAGCGGTCGAGCGCCCCGATCAGGCCCTCGACGCCGGCCGAGACGAGGTCGTCGACCTCGCACCAGGCGGGCAGCTCGCGCACCTTGCGGTAGGCGAGGTGGCGGACGAGGGGCACGTAGGTGAGGACGAGCTGATCGCGCGCCGAGCGGTCACCCGTCTCGTGGTAACGCTCCCAAATCTTGTCGGTGTCTTCTTGGCGGCGAGCGGCCTGGGTTCCCATCGGGGGGGCTCCTTCTTCCCTGAAAATTCGCGGACTGGAATCGCGTATGCAGGGCCTGTTCTCGGCCGTCCGCGGGCTCGACTAGATCGCCGGATTGAGGTAATTCGCCGCCGATAAACCGGACAGATGTCCAATTCCTACGTATTAGTTGGGACCTGCCGATGACCCGGGCATGGCAATCCGACTCAACGACACCGACTCCGACCCCGCCGCGCCCTCCGTCGCCGCGACCGTCGTCCCCCTGCCCGTCAGCGAATCGCCGGCCGACCGGCGCGAGGCTCCTTACCGGGCCCGCCGCGCCGCGATCGAGGCGCGCCTCGCGGCCGCCGCGACGGCGCCGCCGCGCGAGCTCCCCGGCCTCTACCTGGCGGTCGCCCGCGAGGCGCTCGACTCCCTCGCCTCCGAGCCCCGCGAGCCCGTGCTCCTCAACTACGCCGGCCTCGGCCTGCACGAGCTCGGCGCCCGCGAGACCGCGGCCGAGCTCTTCGAGGCGGCGCTGCGCCTCGACCCCCAGCTCGCCTTCGCCGCCCGCAACCTCGGCCAGTCGCGCGCCCGCAAGGGCCCGCGCCCGACCCTTCCCCCCGCCGTCCTCGCCCAGCTGCGCGCCCTCGAAGAGACGGGACGCCAGGTCGCCTCCCAGGCCCGCCCGGCGACCGGCCTGACGCTCAGCCTCTGCATGATCGTCCGCGACGAGGAGGCGATGCTCCCCCGCTCGCTAACCGCCGCGCGCGACGCGGTCGACGAGATCGTCATCGTCGACACCGGCTCGCGCGACCGCACCGTCGAGATCGCCCGCTCCTTCGGCGCCAAGGTGATCGAGCGCGAGTGGACCGGCTCCTTCGCCGACGCCCGCAACGCCGGCTTTGACGCCGCGAGCGGCGACTGGCTGCTCTTCCTCGACGCCGACGAGGTCCTCGACCCGGCCGACGCGCCGCTCCTGCGCGAGCTGACCGGCCGGGTCTGGCGCGAGGCCTTCTACCTGGTCGAGACCAACCACACCGGGGAGCTCGGCGACGGCACCGCGGTCACCCACAACGCCCTGCGTGTCTTCCGCAACCGGCCCGAGTACCGCTTCGAGGGCCGCGTCCACGAGCAGATCGCCCACCGGCTGCCGACCGGGCTGCCGGAGCGGATCGAGCCGACCGCGGTCCGCGTCGACCACTACGGCTACCTCGGCGTCGTCCGCGACGCGAAGGAGAAGTCGCGCCGCAACATCGAGCTGCTGCGCGCCCAGCTCGAGGAGGCCGGCGGCAGCACCTTCCTCCACTTCAACCTCGGCTCGGAGTACGCCGCGGCGGGCGACGCGCGCAGCGCCTGCGAGGAGTTCGAGCGCGCCTGGGCGCTGCTCGCCGACGACCCGGGCCGGCGCGAGCGCCCCTTCGTCCCCTCGCTGACCGTGCGCTCGACCAAGGCACTGCGCTTCTGCGGCCGGCTCGGCGAGGCCGAGGCGCGGGCGCTCGAGGGGCTGGCGATGTTCTCCGACCTCACCGACCTCGTCTTCGAGCGGGCGCTCGTCGCCGCCGCCCAGGGAGAACCGGACCGCGCCGCCTCGCTGTTCGAAGACTGCCTCGCGCGCGGCGACGCGCCGAGCCGCCTCTCCCCCACGGTCGGCTGCGGCGGCTTCCTGGCGCTGGTGCGACTGGCGGAGCTCGAGGCCGCGCGCGGCGACGTCGAGCGGGCCGAGGGCCTGCTGCGCCGCTGCCTGCGCGAACACCCCGCCTACCTCGGCACGGTGCTGCCGCTGGCGGCGGCGATGCTGCGGCGCGGCGAGGAGCCCGCCGAGGTCGTCGCCCAGATCGAGGGCGGCGTCGCCGACCTCACCCCGTCGGTCCGCTTCATGCTCGCCACCGCGCTGTACGAGGCGGGCGAGGCGGAGGCCGCCGAACCGCTCTACGCGGCGGTCGTCGACGCCCAGCCGAGCAACGGCGGCGCCCGCCTGGCGCTGGCCGAGACGCTGCTCTCGACCCGTCGCTACGAAGAGGCCGCGGCGGCCGCGGCCGAGGTCACCGACGAGGACGCCTTCGCCGACCTCGCCGCGCGCTCGGAGCTCTTCGCCCGGGTGCTCGCCGGGATGCCGACCGAGGAGGCGCGGAGGCGGGCGGCCCAACGCGGACTCGCCGCGGCGGAGCTCGAGCTTTTCACCGCCTGGGCGGCGTCGGCCCCCTACCCCTCGCTCGACCCGGCGCTCGCCGAATCGCTCGCGACGATGCTCGAGGCGCTGCTGCGGGTGCAGGAGTTCGAGGCCTTCGAAGCGCTCCTCCCCGCCCTCACCGCGACCGGCCTGCCCGGCCGCCGCCGCCACGACCTGCTCGCCGAGATCTACCTGCGGCGCGGCTTCCTCGACTCGGCGGCGGACGAGTGGATCGCCGCGGTCGAGGAGGACGGTCCCGACCCCGCGTCGCTCGGCGGCCTCGCCCGCGTCGCCGCCGCCCGCGGCCTCACCGAGGACGCCGAGATGTTCGAGCGGAGCGCCAAAGAACTTGCCTCAAGTTCGGTCTGACGCGGACGATTACCCGAAATGAATGACGATCAGCTTCTCAAGAGTCGAGAGCTTCGGGCACCTGCGAGCCGTGCCTGACCCGAAGCCGGACAACGCCCCGAAGCAAGGGGGGAAGATCCCCAGCTTCGCCGCCGAGATGGCCTCGGCCGCGGGCGCCGTGGCCTCACCGCCGCCGGAGGTGAGCGCCGAGGTCCGCGACGCCGCCCGCGCCGCCACCCGCCTGCACGAACTGGGCCGCGAACTGCGCTTCGACCACGGCGACGACGGCCGCATCAAGGTCGAGCTCCACGACTCCGTCAGCGGTGAGTCCCTCCGCTCCGTGCCGACCGCCGAAATCTTCGACTTCGCCGAAGGGAAAGTGACCAGCTGATGTCGCCGATCACCGTCAACGGGCTCGGTTCGAGCCTCAACATCGAACAGATCATCGAAGAGACGATGGCGGTCGAAAGCCAGTCGAAAACGCGACTGGAACTTCGCACCGGCGAGGTGAAGGCGCGCGAAACGGCGCTGCAGGCGGTCAAGACGAAACTGGAAGCGGTCGAAAGCGCGACCTTCGCCCTGAAATCGCCGGGCCTCTGGGAAGACCAGCAGACGGTCGCCTCCTCCTCGACCGCGATCGGCGTCGAACTGAACGGCGCCGCCGGCACCGGCGGCTACCAGGTCGAAGTCAGCCAGCTGGCCCGCGCCGCGCAGCAGACCTACAAATTCACCGAAAGCGCCGAACCGACGACGCTGACGATCGGCGGCCAGACGATCGAACTCGGCGCGAACGCGAAACTCGCCGACGTCGTCGCGGCGATCAACTCCAACCACGCGACCGGCGTCTCCGCGGTCGCCGTCGGCGAAGGTGAAAACGCCAGGCTGGTCCTCTCCTCGCGGACCACCGGCGCCGAAGCGACGATCACGGCATCGGGCTCCTCGATCGTCGAAGAAGCCTCCAAAGCGAAGGCCGGGCTGAACGCGAAATACGTCGTCGATGGGACCGCGGGCGAATCGAAGACCAACGTCCTCACCGAAGCGATCCCCGGCGCGACGCTGACCCTCGCCTCGGTGACCACCGGGCCGGCGACGGTCACCGTCGGCGAACCGGCGCCGAGCACCAAAGCGATCGCCGAAGCGGTGAAGACCTTCGTCAACGCCTACAACGCGGCGGTCGAATTCATCGAGGCAAAGACCTCCGAACAACCGGTCAAAGAACCGAAAACCCAGGAAGAAGCGAACAAGGGCATCCTCTTCGGCGACAGCGGGCTGACCAGCCTGCTGAGCCAGATGCGCGAAACGCTCTCCGAATCGGGCATGGGCGCGCTCGGCGTCTCGACCGGCGCCCCGAGCGCCACCGTCACCGCCGAATCGAGCTCGGTCAAGGGCCTCCTCGTCTTCGAAGAATCGAAGCTGACGGCGCTGCTGAAAACGAGCCCGACCGAAGCGCGCGAAGCGATCTCCGGCGCCAACGGCCTCGTCACCCGCCTCGAACCGATCGTCAACCAGGCGGTCAAACCGGGCGGCGGGATCGCCGAACGGATCAGCGCCGCGACCGCCGAAGCGACGTCGATGCGCGAACAGATGACGGCGCTGGAAGAACGGCTGGTACTGAAAGAAGAACGCCTGCACGCCCAGTACTCGGCGATGGAAACGGCGCTCGCCAAGGCGAAGTCCGAATCGGAATGGCTGGCCGGGCAGCTGGCCGGTCTCTCCAGCAACTAGCCGACCCTCCAGCCCCGAGAGCGAGCCGACCGTGACCAATCCCTACGCCAAAGTGAGCCAGGCCTACGCCCACGACAGCGTCCTGACGGCGTCGCCGGAGAAGCTCGTGGTGATGCTCTACGACGGCCTCGCCCGCTTCCTCGCCCGCGGCGCCGCGGCGATCCGCGCCGAGGACATCGGCGCCGCCGGGACCGCGCTGCAGCGGGCCGGGGCGATCCTCGACGAGCTGCTGGCGACGCTCGACCCGGCCGCCGGCGAGATGGCGCAACGGCTCTCCGACATCTACCTCTTCTGCAAGCGCGAGCTGCTCGCCGCCCAGATCAAACGCGACCCGAAACGGGTCGAGCGGGTGGCGAAGCTGCTCGGCGAGCTGCGCGAGTCATGGGCGGCGATCGCCGAGGCCCCGCCGATGGCCGGCGGCCGGCCGACCCTCGGCGCCGGAGCGACGGCGTGAGCGAGGAGCGCTACGAGGGCGCGGGCATCGGCACCGACCTTGCCGCCCCGCGGCTCGAGGTCGTCGACGAGTCCGGCACCAGCGTCGAGCCTTACCTGCGCCTGGCGGAGCTCGCCGAGGCCGAGCTCGTCGCCTGCCAGGAAGAGCGCCCCGAGATCCTCGCCCCCTATTACGAAGAGGCGCAGCGGATCATCGAGGTCCTCCCGCCCCGCCCCCCCGCCTCCGCGGCCGAGGCCCTCCACCGCGCCGCCGGCGCCCAGCGCCAGATCGAGGAGCTCCTGTCGAACAAGCTCGCGATGGCCGACGGCGACCTCGATCACCTGCGCCGCGGCCGCGAGGCCGCCCGCGCCTACGCCACCACCGCCGCCGCCCTAAACCGCTAGCCCGGGCCCCCGGCCGGTGAGTTCGCACTTTCCCGCGGATAGCGCGGGTTTCTGCGAACTCATCCGGGGACCGGGGGCCGTCACGGCAGTCCTAGGTACGTCCCGGGCGTCTCGTGGCGGCCCGGGCTGACTGTGACCGCCACGAGACGCCCGGGACGTGAGGGTTTCGCCGAGAAGGTGCGGGGTTCGGCACGCTCTCCGCTCTTCCGTCCCAAGTCCTCAACGGACAGGGCGCGCCTGATCACTTGTCCACACCCGGGGGTGGACAAGTGATCAGACGTCGTCGGCACGGGCCGCGACGTCACAGGCCACATCAGGCCGACGACGAGTGAGCGATTGAGCCGCCTATAGGCGGCTCAAGTGACCAGACGTCGCGGCCGGCGCCGTGGGCTCGGTGACGTCCCCCGTGAACCTTCGTCGCGAGATGCGCGCAGGTGCGTGCCCGCCCCAGACGAGTTCGCAGAAAGGGTCGCTATGCGACCGAAAGTGTGAACTCGGCTTGGGGGTCAGGCGGCTAGGGAGCCGGGGGCGAGGCGGAGCTTGGGGCCTTCGGCGACGACGCGGTGGAGGCCGGAGAGGGTCAGGGAGCCGACCAGGCCTCGGTAGGGCTCGTAGGGTGCGTAGAACTCTTCGACCTCGGGGACCGTGGCGCGGCGGCCGAGGTTGGCGAGGTGGCCCACCAGCTTGATGTAGCCGAGGTCGCCGGCGGGGAGGGAGTCGGCTTCGCCGCGGCCGAAGAGGGCGAGGCACTGGATCGTCCAGGGGCCGATTTCGGGGATCGCGAGGAAGCGGGCGTTCGACTCCGGGGAGGCGATGTCGCCGTGGCCGCGGGAGACCGCGATCGCCAGCTTGCGCAGGGCCACCGAGCGGGCGCCGGAGAGGTCCATCGACTGCAGTTCGGCGGGCGCGCGGCCGGCGATCACCGCCGGTGCCGGAACGTCGCGCAGGGCGCCTCGCCCCTCGCCGAGGCGGGCGCCCCAGCGGCCGACGATGCGGCGCTCGATGACCGCCGCGCGGCTCGCCTCGATCAGCTGCCCGCAGACGGCGGCGGCTAGCGCCTCCCAGGGCCAGATCCGGCGCGAGGGCCGGTAGTCCGGCATGCGGCGGATGATCGGCCCGACCAGGGGGTCGCGGCGGAAGCGCTGGTGGAAGGCGCTCATGTCCTCGTCGACGCCGAGCGCGAAGCGCATCCGCTCGATCGCCGTCGCCAGCTCCTCGCGCCCCGCCGGCAGCAGCTCGTCGCAGACCGGCGGCACCGTGAGTCGCGTCGGGTCTACCGCCTCGGCGCGGAACTTGACCCGGCCCGGGCCCGGCTGCCAGGCGCGCACGAGGACCGGCCGGCAATCGACCTGCAGCAACCGCGTCGCGATCCCGCGGTCGACCCGCAGGGTGCGGTCGGTCGAGCCGCGGCCGATCCGAAACGGCGAGGGAGGCCGGACCTCGGCCTCGAGTGTCGCGGGCGCCCCGCCCGTCCGGGCGCTCATCTACCGGTCGAGTAGGTGGACGTCGACCAGGAAGGAGCGGCTGGCGATCACCTTGCCGGGACGGCGACGACGCGACAGGCGCCGCGCCCCGCTCCCGCGCGAGCCGACCGCGGAGCCGACGACGCGCACGGCGGCGACGGTGGCGGCGCCGGCCAGAACGCCGCCCGCAACTCCGGCGACGGCGACCGCGGCGGTCCTGACCTCGCCGCGCAGGACCGGGGACTGGGCCTCGGGCGCCGACTGAGGAAGCCTGCGGACCGGGTCGACGGCGTCCTCGGCGGCGGCGTCTTCCTCGGCGACGATTTCCCCATCAAGGTGGTGGTCGCTCACCGAACCCAAGATAACGAGGGCCTAGGTCGGGTCCCGTCCCCACGGCCGGCAACCCCGCAAACTGCGGGTTTGCCCCGCTTCCATCCGCCTCCTACCTAGACTTGACCCCATGAGTAAGACCGCCAAAGCCCCGATCGACGTCTTCGAGAAGGCGCGCAACCACGACCGCCTCGAGCAGCTGGAAGCCGCCAAAGAGCACGACCTCCTCCCCTACTTCCGCCTGCTCACCTCGCAGGCCGGCCCGGTGGTCGAGATGGAAGGGCGCGAGACGATCATGCTCGGCTCCAACAACTACCTCGGCCTGACCGGCGACCCGCGGGTCAAGGAGGCCGCCCGCGAGGCGCTCGAGACCTTCGGCACCGGCGTCACCGGCTCGCGCCTCCTCAACGGCACCACGCCGCTCCACCTCGACCTCGAGCGTGAGCTTGCCGAATGGATGGGGACCGACGACGCGATCGTCTTCACCACCGGCTACCAGGCCAACGTCGGCGCGATCGGGACGATCCTCGGACCGCAGGACACGGTGATCTGCGACAGCGGCGACCACGCCTCGATCCTCGACGGCGTCCGC
>DAIQOT010000176.1:0-8280 GCA_036787695.1 Solirubrobacterales bacterium
CGACTTGAGATGTTCCTTCGCGAAGCCCGACTTGGCCATGCGCGTCCCTTTGCGACGTGAGGTGTGGATAACGGGCGCGGAACCTAGCCCGCGCCAATACCCGCTTGCAACGGGCGCGTGACGCTTTGGCGATCCCTAGCTGTGGGTCTTTTGGGCTTTGTCGGCGGGCTCTTCGGGCGGCCGCTACAGATCCCGCCCAACGTCGCCTCCGGCAACTTCCTCGAGCGCGTCTACAAAGCGGGCAACGTCAAGCAATACTTCGACGGCGTCGCGCTCCATCCGTACGTCGCCCAGGCGAAAGCGATGGGCCCGGAGCTGAACAACTTCCGCCGCATCATGCGCGCGAACGGCGACGCCGCGACGCCGATCTACATCACCGAGCTCGGCTGGGGCTCGGCCAGCGGCCCGACCCGATACCAGCGCGGCTCCCAGGGCCAGGCCAACCAGCTCTCGGAAGCGTTCGAAATGCTCTCCCGCAACCGGATCCGCTGGAAGGTCGAAGGCGTCTGGTGGTTCACCTGGACCGACGAAGGCGGCACCTGCATCTTCTGCGGCTCCGCCGGCCTGCTGAACAAACGCTACGAAGCGAAGCCCTCCTGGTACCGGTTCATCGAATGGACCGGCGGCAACCCCGAAGCGGTGCCCTCGGCGGTAGTCATCGAAGAATGAGCCGTCCCCGGCGGGGTACTCCCCGCCCCCGGGGGTTTCGCGACGCCCCTCGGTGGATAGGCTCTTAAGGACTCCATAGACCGAGTAAAAAGGAGAACCGCAGATGGCTTTCGAGGTACCTGATCTTCCCTACGCATACGACGCTCTCGAGCCCCACATCGACGAGGCGACGATGCGCGTGCATCACGACAAACACCACCAGGCCTACGTCGACAAAGCGAACGCGGCGCTCGAGGGCACCGATTGGGCCGGTCGTCCGGTCGAGGACGTGCTGACCAACCTGTCGAGCCTCCCCGGCGACAAGCAGGCCGCGGTCCGCAACAACGCCGGTGGCCACTACAACCACTCGCTGTTCTGGCGGATGATGGCCCCGAACGCCGGTGGCGACCCGCATGGCGACATCGCCGGCGCGATCTCCGAGACCTTCGGCTCCTTCGACGCCTTCAAGGAGCAGTTCAAAGCCGCCGGCGTCGCCCGCTTCGGCTCCGGCTGGGCCTGGCTGGTCAAAGACTCCTCCGGCCTCGCGATCGTCTCGACCCCGAACCAGGACACGCCGCTGTCGGACGGCTCCGCGCCGCTGCTCGGCGCCGACGTCTGGGAGCACGCCTACTACCTGAAGTACCAGAACAAACGTCCCGACTACCTCGACGCGTTCTGGAACGTCGTCAACTGGGACTTCGTCAACGAGCTGTACGCGGCGGCCTAAGGGCCGGCGCTCGCGGCCTTCGGGCCGCAATCAGGCAGGGCGCGCCGCCTCCGCCGGGCGGCGCGCCTCCGCCTCACCTTTCGGCGGAAGCGCGGCCATCGCGTGCTCGGCCAGGGCGGTGATCGTCAGGGACGGATTCACCCCGACGTTCGCGGGAACCGCGGAGCCGTCGCAGACGAGCATGTTCTCGTAGCCGAAGACGCGCTGGCGCGAGTCGACGACGCCGTCCTCGGGCGAGTGGCCGATCGTCGCGCCGCCGAGGATGTGGGCGGTGTTCGGCACGTTGAAGAGCGCCTCCGAGACGCTCGACTGGGCGATCCCGCCGGTCCGCTTCGCCAGCCACTCGGCCGCCTCGTTGGCGACCGGTATGAAGGTCGGGTTGGGACGCTCGGGGTCTTGTTCGGTGGTCAGCCGGACGCCACCGTTCGGCATCCGCTTCGGCCGCAGCGCGATCGCGTTGTCGAGCGTCTGCATGACCAGCACGATGATCGTCCGCTCCGACCATCCCTTCGGCCGCATGACGCGGAAGAACTTGCCCGGGTGACGGGCGATCTGGCCGAGCAGCTTCAGCGGCCGCGTCACTTTGGTCCCGTCGCCGACCAGCAGCGTGTAGAGGGTCGACATCGAGTCGCCGGCCTTGCCGTAGGTGACGGTCTCGATGTGGGTGTGGGAGTCGGGGTAGATCGAGGAGGTGATCGCGACCCGTTTGGTCAGGTCCTCGGGGTAGTCCTCGGGGACGGTGACGGCGAGGATCATCTCGCTGTTGGTGCGGACGAGCTCTCCGAGGCGGTTGGAGATCTTCGGCAGCGCGCCGTTCAGGCGGCAGCGCTGCATCAGCCGGTTGGTGCCCAGCGGCCCGGCGGCGAAGACGACGCCGCGGGCGGTGATCGTGCGCTTGCGGCGACCGGGGAGGAGGCCGGAGTGCTCGCTGGTGATCGCGTAGCCGTCGGAACCGTCGGCGGCGCCGAGCGGGCGCACCTCGGTCACGGTCCGTTCGGCGTCGATCCGCACGCCGCGCTTCTCGGCCAGCCAGAGGTAGTTCTTCACCAGCGTGTTCTTGGCCCCGTGCGGGCAGCCGACCATGCAGCGGCCGCATTGCAGGCAGCCGGTGCGGTCGGGACCCTCGCCGCCGAAGAAGGGGTCGGGGACGGTCTTGCCGGGGTTGTTCTGGTAGACGCCGACGGGGGTCTTGCGGTAGGTCTGGCCGACGCCGAGGTGCTCGCCGAGCTCCCGCAGCAGTTGATCGGCGGGGTCGTCCTGCTCGACTTCGACGACCCCGAGCATTCGCTGCGCCTCGGCGTAGTGGGGCGCCAGCGTCCGCTGCCAGTCCTCGAGGTCGGCCCACTGCGGGTCGCGGAAGAATTCCGGCGGCGGAACGTAGAGCGTATTGGCGTAGCCGAGGCTGCCGCCACCGACCCCGCAGCCGCTGACCACCGCGACGTCTTTGAACTGCGTCAGCCGGAAGATCCCCTTGAGCCCGAGCCGCGGCGCCCAGAAGTAGCGCCGCAGGTCCCAGGTCGACTTCGGAAAGTCCTCGTCGCGGAACCGCTTGCCGCACTCGAGCACGTTGACCGAGTAGCCCTTTTCGGCAAGCCGCAGCGCGGAGACGCTGCCTCCGAAACCGCTCCCCACCACAACCCAGTCAAAGTCAAACTGGCTCACCAGCCAGACCCTAGCGTGCTGGGGAGGGGATCCGGCGGGCCTTCCTCAAAAGCCGTCGCGCAGCTGGATGGGCGAAAGGGCTCGGAGCCGGCGCCCATGAGCTTTTGCTGAAGGCCCGCCGGATCCCCTACGACAGGAAGAAAGGGCTCCGCCCGAGGTCGTCCGCTCACGGAAAGAGCGGCGCTCGAAGGCAGCCTCGGAGGTCGCCCGCCCCGCCCAGTGGCGTCAGCTCCTACTACGAGACGATCAAGCCTCGCCCGGCTCGAGCGGCCGGAAATCAGAGGTTCGCGCCCCGCAGACCGGGCAGAACCAGTCTTTGGGGATGTCCTCGAACGCGGTGCCGGGCGGGATGCCCCCGTCCGGGTCGCCGATCGCCGGGTCGTAGATGAAGCCGCAGCTCTCGCAGATCCAGAGCGTCGCGTCTTTGGTCTCGGTCGTCATCTATGCCGCTCTTATTTGTCGAAGCTGACCGCAACCGGGTCGCGCTCGGATTTGTCTTCGATTTCGAAGTACTGACGCGCGGTGAAGTTGCCCTGGTTGGCGATGATCGAGCCCGGGAACTGCTGGATGTCGGTGTTGTAGGACTGCACGTTGGAGTTGTAGATCCGCCGTGACGCCTGGATTTCGTCCTCCAGCTCCGAGAGGTTCCGGCTCAGCTGCTGGAAGTTTTCGGTGGCTTTGAGGTTCGGGTAGTTCTCGGCGACGGCGCGGAGGTCGGTCAGCGCGCCGGTCAGCTTGGTCTCGGCGGTGGCGGTGTCTTTGACGCTCGTCGCGGACATCGACTCGGCCCGGGCCTGGGTGACTTTTTCGAAGACCTGGCTCTCGTGCGAGGCATAGCCTTTGACGGTCTCGACGAGGTTGGGGACGAGGTCGTGGCGCCGCTTCAACTGGACGTCGATGCCGCTCCACGACTCGTCGACGCGGTTGCGGGCGGAAATGATGCCGTTGCGCTTCGCGATGTAATAGAAGACCGCGAGCAGGATCAGAACTACGACGACGATGATGACGATGACCATTGACTCTCCCTGAGGGTTCGATCGGCTTGACGGACACGATACCGCCGATCGGCGGCGCGACGGACGGGTCTACGGCAGGCGGCGCGCCGCCGCTCCCACACTAGGATCCACGGATGGGCGCCAAGCAGGAAGCGCAGGACTGGACCGACACCGTGCGCCGCTACGCGGAGCGGCACCAGGTCACCTACGAGCCGGTCGGCGGGATCAACCCGAAAGACGCCCCGGTGGCGCTCTGCGTCGGCGGCGTCAACCGTCTGACGGGCCAGCTGGTCGAAGGCTTCTGGGGCTCCTCCTGCGACGCCGACGAACGCGAGATGGGCGGCTTCTTCGACAAGGCGGTGCTGCCGACGGCGCTCATCGCCAAGGCCCACATGCCCGACCTGGCGCAGGTCGTGCCGGCCTTCAACGTCGAGTCGATCGAGGGGGCCGAGGCGGTCCAGCAGCGCTTCTCGCGCAAGGTCGAATTCGAGTCGCTCGACTTCAACAAGCGCTTCTGGACGACGGTGCCGAAGGACTTCGACCCGATCGCCCTGCGCGAGCTGTTCGGCCCCGGCTTCCTCGCCTGGGTGACGACGATGAGCGGCAAGGTCGACTTCGGCGTCAACGACCGCCAGCTGTGGTTCAACTGGCACCTGAAGGAGCGCTCCGAGGAAGAACTGAAACTGGCGCTGAAAAACGCCGGGCAGCTGTTCAGACGGCTGCAGTCGGAGATGGACGAGAGCGGCATCCACACCTATCCGCCCGGGCCCTGGCACGCGGGCCTGGCGCCGTTCCCCGACGCGCCCGCGATCGATTCGTCGCCGCTCGTCCCGAGCTAGGGGATCCGCGGGGACTTGATGTTCTCGCGCAGCTCGCTCAGGGGTTCGGACTCGGCGATCCCGGGGACGACGAAGCGAGCGTCGTCGCCTTCGCCTTCGAGGACCGGCATCAGCGGCTCGGGTGAGTTGCCGCGGTAGGCGGCGAGGGCGGCCTCCGAGGTCGGGTGCTGGGCGAGCCAGCCGATCTGGGTGCGGGTCGGGAAGGCGAGCCCCATCTCACCGGCCTCCTCGGCGGCGAGCGCCGCGGCGGGCTCGAACCAGCGTCCCTCGATGATCTCCGACCCGTCCACCTTCGGCGGCGAGTGGGCGGGGGCGAGGGCGAGGAAGAACCAGGCGTCGAAGCGGCGCGAGACCACCTCGGGGGTGATCCAGCGGGTGAAGGGGACGAGCTCCTCCTCGGGCGGCAGCTCGATCCCGGCCTCCTCGAGCAGCTCGCGGCGGGCGCAGGCGCGGTAGCCCTCTGGGCCGTCACCGTCGACGGGGTCGACCGAGCCGCCGGCGAAGACCCAGACGCCGGGCATGAAGGCGGCCGATTCGCTGCGCTTCAGCAAGAGGACCTCGAGGGCGCGCTGGGAGTGCTTGCCGCCGCGGCGCAGGAGGACGATCGAAGCGGCGGGGCGGGGAGTCGCGGGCGCGCCGTCGTGCCTCGCCTCCGCCGATCCCTGAATCCGCTCCATCGGCACACCCTACGCGCTGTTCCGGCACGCCCTCAACTGGCGGGAGCGTCAATCCGTGCGTTCGCACAACCCCGCGCTATCCGCGGGAAAGTGCGAACGCACCCGGGCGGCGGCGGGCCCGTGGCGGCGGGTCAGCCGAGGGCGCGCTCGCGGAGGCGGCGCACGCGGAAGCGGTTCAGCGACCAGAAGATCAGGGCGATCAGCGCGATCGGGGCAAGGATCGCGAGGCCGATCAGCAGCACCCCGGCGGCGACGGTGAGGATGTGGCCGGCATCGTGGAGCGCGTCGCCGACGCTCCAGCCGCTGTCGTCCTTGCTCGGCGGGACGACGCCGGCGCCGTGGTTGGTGACGATCCGCAGCGACACTTCCGACATCGAGGCGCGCTTGTGGAGATGTTCGAGCGAGGCGCGGATCGACGCGTGCCGGCGGCGCTCTTCGCGCAGCCGCGCTTCGACCGATTCCCGTTCGGCTTCCGTTTCGACGCTGCCGAGCTCCTTCAACAGTCCTTCGATCGAGGCGTTCGAATCGCGTAGTTCTTCGGTCACACCGACGGTAGGCGCGGTGATGTCGTTGGTCGCGTCGTGGCGCGAGCGCACTTCGGCGATCTTCGAGAATTCGGCGAGCGCGTCGTCGAGCTTGCGGCTCGGGATCAGCAGCGAGAAGGTGGCGCCGGTCGGGCCCGCGCGGCCACTCTGGACCGACGAGTTGAGGACGACCCCGTTGGCCGCGTGCACCGCCGTGTAGACCTTTGCCGCCGCCCCGGCGACTTCGCCGGGCTTGGTGCCGAGGACGATCGACGCCGACCGTTCGATGTCGCGGTGGCCGCGGGTCTCGACCTTGCCGGTGGCGGCCGACAATCCGTTCGAGCTTCTTTCCTCGGCCGGTTCTTCGACTTCCTCTTCGGCCGAGCCTTCTTCGGCGGCTTCTTCGCTCGACTCCTCGCCTGCGTGCACGGTGCCTTTGGTTGCTTCCGCCGGCGCGGGCCGCCCGCCCGCGGATTCAGAGGACTTGGTCGCCGCGGATTTCTGCGCGTTGTGGAGCACCTCGCCGCTGTGCTCGGTGCCTTCGGCTTCGGCCGATTCCGCGCCCGCCCCGCCGCCTTCTTCGCCTTCGACTTCGGACGTTTCGGTTTCCACCGCTCCGGCGCCGCCGGCTTCTTCGCTCGTCGCGCTCGTCGTCAGGTTGCCGCCCGCGCCGCCGTTGCTGCTGACCGCGACGACGACCCCTGCCACGGCGAGCACCGTGATCGCGAGGCCGACCGCCGGGACCATCCACTGGCGCGCGGATTTGGCCCGGAGGTCGCGCAGGTGGTCGGCGAGCTTCGCGAACGGCCCGGCGCTCGCGCGCGAATCGCGGCGGGGGAAACCCGCCGCGGCCCACTCGTCCAGCTCGGCCGCGAAGTCGGGCCGCGGCTCGGGGCGAATCTCGCGCAGCTCGGCGAGGAGGGTGTCGTCGTCAAATCTGTCCATCGAGGGCCTCTCTCAACTTGGTCACGGCGCGATGAAGGCGGGTGCCGGCGTTCGACTCGCTGATGTCGAGGACCGAGGCGATCTCGGCGTTGTCGAGGCCGGCGAAGAACTTGAGCGCGATCAGCTCGCGCTCGCGGGGGGCCAGCTGGGCGAGGCCGGCGCGGAGGGCGAGCCGCTGCTCGGACTGCTCGGCGCTCGCGTCGACCGCGGTGGCGCCGACGTCCTCGGGCTCTGCCGCCATCTCCGCCTGGCGGCCGCGTCGCCGCAGCTCGTCGAGCGCGGCGTTGCGGGCGATGCCGAAGAGCCAGGCCCGCGGTTCGCCCTTGCTCGGGTCGAAGCGCCCCCGCTTGCGGTAGGCGCGCTCGAACGCGGTCGCGGTCACTTCCTCCGCCGCCGGCCCGTCATGGAGCAGGGACGCGACGTAGGCGTAGACATCGTCGCGGCTCGAGCGGTAGAGCCGGTCGAAGGCCAGATCGGCCTCCACCGGTGCTTCCCTGGATTCTGCGACCGCGGTCTGACTCACCCCCCTACTACGGCGCTTCCCCAGGTTCATCACAAAGAATCTTCCCGGCGTCGTCCAGCGGCCACGTGAGTTCGCAGTTACCCACAACTGTTGTGGCTAAGTGCGAACTCACCGCGGGACGCGGCGGGGGTGGGTCAGGCGGCGGTGGGGAGGGAGGCGAGGGCGGCGGTAATCGACTCGACGCAGATGTCGAGCAGGTCGGTCAGCTCGGCCTCTGAGATCGCCAGCGGCGGCATCAGCACGATGACCTCGGAGAGGGGGCGGATCATCGCGCCGCGCTTGCGGGCCTCCTGCGTCACCCGGTGGCCGAGCCGCAGTTCGGGGTCGTGCTCGCCGAGATCGATGCCGACCATCACCCCGCGCGAGCGGACCTCGGTCACGCCGGGCATCTCGGCGATCTCCGCGAGCCGCCGGTCGAGCAGCTCGATCTTCGGCTGCAGCGCCTCGATCGTCCGCTCGTCCCTGAAGATGTCGAGGTTCGCCAGCGCCACCGCGCAGGCGATCGGGTTCCCGGTGTAGGTGTGGCCGTGGAAGAAGGTTTTGGCCTCCGCCGGCGCGCCGAGGAAGCCGTCGTAGACCGCCTCGGTCGTCAGCGTCGCCGCCAGCGGCAGGTAGCCGCCGGTGATCCCCTTGGCGAGGCACATGAAGTCCGGCGACACGCCTTCGCGTTCGACCGCGAACATCGTCCCGGTGCGGCCGAAGCCGGTCGCCACCTCGTCGCAGATCAGCAGCACGCCGTG
>DAIQOT010000352.1:0-2323 GCA_036787695.1 Solirubrobacterales bacterium
CTCGCCGCCGACTCGGTCGAGGGCTTCTCCCAGGCGCAGGCCGAGGTCGAGGACCTGCGCCGCCGCCGCCGCCGCGAGCTGATCGCGCTACTGCTCGCCGACCCGCCCGCCGACGCGGAAGACGTCACCGCCGCGGCGCGGGCGGCGGCCTGGGAAGTGCCGACCGGGCTGGCGGCGATCGCGTGCTCCGAGGACGCGCTCGCCCGGGTTACGCGACGGCTGCCGCCGGAGGTGCTGGCGACCGTCGTCGACGGCGAAGGCTGCATTCTGTTGCCCGACCCCGAGGGACCCGGCCGCGCCGAAGGGCTGGCACGGGCGGCGGCCGAGGCGACCTTGGCGCTGGGACCGACCGTGACTCCGACAGCCGCGGCCGAGTCGTGGTCGCTCGCGCTCGCCCTCTCCCGCGCCGCCGCCTCCGGAGTGATCGTGCCGGCCGTCGGTAGCTCGGCGCGCTCGACCGCCGGGAAATCAGACGCGACCGGCGCGTCCTCGGCGGGGGGCAAACGCGTCGCCGGCAAAGGCGGCCGCCCCGAAGCCCCGCTCCGGGTCGACGACAATCTCGCCGCGCTCCTCCTCTTCGAATCGCGCGACCTCGCCGGGCGGATCGCCAACCGCCGGCTCGCCGCCTTCGCCGAGCTCACCCCGAGGGCGCGGGAGCGGATGCGCGAGACCGCGCTCGCCCTCCTCCGCCACGACGGCAACGCGGTGGCGATGGCCGCGGCGATGCACGTCCACCCGCAGACCGCCCGCTACCGGATCGCCCGCCTCCGCGAGCTCCTCGGCGACCAACTCGGCGACCCCGACGCCCGCTTCGAGCTCCAACTGGCCCTCCGCGCCGAGTCCCTCGGCACGCCCCTCTAGTCACCCTTGGCGGCTCGCCCCCTGGTGAGTTCGCAGAAACCCGCGGTATGCGCGGGAAAGTGCGAACTCAGTTCGAGGGGGCGGCGAGGCCGAGGCGGAGGGCGCCGCAGGCTTCGAGAACGGCGCCGAGGGCAGTGCGGTTGACCGCGGTCTGATTGACGAAGGTGTGGATCAGACCGGAGTGGCGGCGGAGGGCGACTCGGACGCCGCAGTCGCGCATCATCAGCGCGTAGGCCTCGCCCTCGTCGCGCAGCGGATCGAAGCCGGCGGTCGCGACGTAGGCGGTCGGCAGGCCGCGGAGGTCGGGGCATTTGAGGACCGAGATGCGCTGGTCCGACGCATCGACTCCGGGCGGCAGGTAGGCGGCTTCGAACTTCTCCATGTCCGCCTTGGTGAGGATGAAGCCGTCGCTGAAAAGCCCTCGCGAGCGGGTGTCGTCGGCGGAGTCGGTGACCGGGTAGATCAGCAGCTGCATCGCCGGCATCGCGCCGCCGCCGTCGCGCGCCATGTGGCTGACGACCGTCGCCATGTTGCCGCCGGCGGAGTCGCCGCCGACGCCGATCCGCTTCGGGTCGGCGCCGAGCGCCTCGGCGTTCGCGACCGTCCACTCGAACGAGGCGAAGGCGTCTTCGATCGCCGCCGGGAACGGATGCTCCGGCGCCAGCCGATAGCCGACCGAGAGGACCCGGCATCCGGACGCGGCGGCAAAGAGCCGGCACACCCCGTCGTACATGTCGAGGTCGCCGATCACCCACCCACCGCCGTGGAAGTAGACGAGCAGCGGGGCCGGAGCCTGAGGCGCCGAGACGTGGGGGACATAGAGGCGCGAGGGGAGCGGGCCGCCGGGCCCGGGGACGTCGACGGCTCGCACCTCGGCCATCGGGAGCGGCGGACGCCGGGACGAGACGCGGGCCTCGTAGCGGGACTGCGCGCGCGCCTCCTCGACGCTTTTGCCGGCGAAGAAGCCGTTGCTTCCCGACCACCGTGCCAGCGTCAGCAGCGCGTGGGTCTCGGTCGACAGCGTCTGGCCGTCGACCTTCGGCGGCTTGCCGAAGAGCGCGCGGCTCGTCCGCGGCGAAAGGCCGCAGGCCCACTTGAGGACGTGGTGCTCGAGCGGCACCGGCAGACGTGGCAACTCGGACATCGCTGAGGAAACCTATTCGACGTGACACCGATCTGTGCGATGAACGTCACACCCGGACGGTGGTACGCGGGCGTATGGTCAACCCATGGCCGTGCAGACCGGGCTTCCCCCGGCGCCGCGAATGCCCCGTCCGATCCAGACGGCGATCTGGTCACGGCAGGCGCAGTGGATGCTCACCCAGAGCCGCCGCCGGCTCGGCCCGACCTTCACCCTGGAGATCGCCTACGAGGGCAAGTGGGTCATCGTCTCTGACCCGGAGATGGTCAAGCAGGTCTTCACCGGCGACCCGAAGGTCTTCCACGCGGGCGAGGGCAACGA
>DAIQOT010000177.1:0-8236 GCA_036787695.1 Solirubrobacterales bacterium
AGTGGTAGCGACCCTTGATCCCCATCGCCTCCCAGTCCGGCTGCGCCGCCCGCACCCGCGCGACCGTCGCCGCAACCGCCTCGGGCCCGTCGACCGGCAGATTGGCGATCGTCTCCCCGGTGGCGGGGTTCAGCACCTCGAGCAGCTCCGGCTCGCCGGCCTTCCCGCCCCCGTTGGTGGTCTCGGCACTGGTCCCCAAGGTCCCGCTCTCCATGCTCACTCCTCCGTCCCCTTTGGCTGGTCAGCCAAGAGTAGCCGGGAGCGGGGTGGAGCGGCAGGGATTTCCGCGATGGCTCAGTCGCCCTCGGTCGTCGCCCTGGAGGACTTGAAACCGGCGAGAAGCTCTCCCGCGTCGACGTCCAACGCCTCGGCCAGGATGTAGATGGTGTCCAGCTTGGGCAGCCGGTCGCCGTTCTCGAGGTAGCCGATGTGGGTGCGATGGAGGCCGGCCCGTTCACCCAACGCCTCCTGACTGAGGCCGGCTTTTTGGCGGAGTCGGCGGAGGTTGTCGCCGAATACCTGGCGGGCCCGCTCTTGAAACTCTCGCTTCGCCTCTGGATCCATCCGAGGGAATGTTCTGTCTAACTGACAGCGTTGTTCAACAGACAGAACGTTGCGCCCGGTGATGAAGGTGCTCTCAAACCTTCCGTATTTCGGCCCTGGAGTGGCCGGGAGGGGGGCGAACTCGCCCCGTCCGGCGGATTGATGTTGGGAAATGACCGACCACAACCTCGATGCCCACTCTTATTTCGCTCACCAGGTCGCGCGCCTGCAGCATGAGCGGGGACTTTCGATCGCAGCCCTCGCCGAGCGCGCCGGAATCGATCGCGCCAAACTCGAGTTGATTCTCCGAGCCGAAGGCGAGGTAGCCGCCGACACGATCCTGCTCCTGGCGGGCGCACTCGGCGTTGAGCCGGGAGACTTGCTCAACGGACTCGCGTGGGTGCGAGACGGTCAAGGTGGCGGCGAATACCGCCTGGTCGATTCCGACGATTGAACTTTTATTGGGTCCGAGCGGTTCGTTCGGTCCACTTCGTGGCGGTGAAGGCGTTTCAAGTGGCGAGGGCGGGCGGTCCGTAAATGAAGTGGGCCTCGCGGTCGTCCGCCCGGGGGACGAACGCGGCTCCTTCCAGGAGCTCGCCCGGGTCGACCCCGAGGGCACCGGCCAGCCGCAAGATCATGTTGAAACCGGGGTCGCGTTTGCCTCTCTCGAGCAGGCTGATCTCGGTCCGATGAACTTCCGCGCGGAAGGCGAGCGCTTCCTGCGAATAGCCGCGGTCTTTCCGTATCCGACGCAGGTTTCGCCCAAATGATCGCTCCAGTTCGACCAGCAATTTTGGGTCGGTTTGATCTTTCCGCTTTCTTCCGGCCATACGAACACATGTTCGCATGAGACAGCCAACACGTCTACCGACAAAAAATCTCAATTTGGCGAAAAGGGGGAGAATCTTCCTCGGCCCAACCCTTGAAGACCTATGACCAACAGAAATAGAGAGGCACAGGAGCGCTTCGGCGCGAACGTCGAGGGCCTGCGGCAGCGCCGCGGCATGTCCGTGGAGGCGCTGGCGAAGCGATCCCAACTCGGCCAAGGGGACCTCGCGGAGATCCTGAGCGGGGAGGCGGAGGCCAGTGCCAACTCCGTCTACCTCCTCGCGGGCGCCCTCGGTGTCGAGCCGGACGACCTCTTCAAAGGTATGAGCTGGACACCTCCCGCCGACGGCGGCAGCGGCTACGCCGTCGACAGGCCGAAGCGTCGCTAGTCATCCGTCGACGGGGCCTTGTTCGGGTCGTAGGGATCGACGAGCCGCCCGGAGCTGATGCCGAGCGCTTCGGCGAGGCGGCGAACAGTGGGCACTTCAGGCGTCCGCCTTTTTCGCTCTAGGTAGCCGACGTGCGTGCGGTCGAGGTCGGCGAGCGCGCCGAGGGCTTCTTGGGTGAGGCCGGCTGCTTCTCGCTCTCGTTTCAGGTTCTCCGCGAAGACCCGCGTGGTCTCTTGGCGGAACAGCTCCCTCTCCTCTTCTCGATCCTTCTGTTCCCGTTCGTTTCTGTCCACTCTGGAAGCAAAGCTGCCGCAGACATAACATTCCACAGACAGGAAGTTCCATTCGCCTGATTTAGGCGTGGCCCTCGACGGTTTTTGCGGACTCGGAGGACCACCAGGGGGGAGAGATTGCGTCAGTCGAAGCCTTGGAAGCCAAGATGAACGAAACAGGTCCAGACGTCCGAGGCCAATTCGCCGCGTATCTCGAACGGCTGCGGATCGCTTCTGGATTGTCCGTGGCGGAGCTGGCGCTGCGCTCGAACCTGGAAGTCGATGAGGTCGAGGCCCTTTTGCGCGGTGAGGCGCCACTGCCCCTCGATGTCATCCTCCTCTTGGCGCGTGGTCTCGCGATTCCGCCGGGAGCGTTCATCGACGGCTTCCCCGAATTGCCCGAGGTCGACTAGTTGCCGCTGGACTGCTTGGCGTCGGGTTTGATTTCGACGATTTCGCCGGCGCCGTTGACTTCGGTTTCGGGGAGGGTGGTGCTGATGTCGGTGACGAAGGTGCCGCCGGGAGGGGAGCCGCCGGCGGTGACGGCCTTCGTTTCGGGGCCGAGGCCGGCGTCGATGGAGTAGGCGATCGTGTATTTGCCGGCGCGGACGGCGGAGAGCTTCCAGGTGGCCTCGACCGTCTGGCCGGGTTTCACTTCGCCGAAGGCGTAGGTCTTGGGCGCCGAGGTTTCGGCGCCGCCGGGGGCCTTCGAGCCGCCGAGGCGGGGGTAGGTCGCGGCGAGGACCCAGACCGGGCGGTCGCCGTTGGCCAGGCCGGGCTGGGGATCGTGGACGGCGAAGGGGATGCGGGCCGCTTCGCCGTACTTGCCCTCGATGTCGACCGTGACGGTCAGGTCGGGCACCGCGTGTTTGCCGGTGTTGCGGGCGTCGATCTTCAGGAGTGAGGTCTGGCCGACGGCCTGCTTCGGCGGGAAGCTCGCGTCGGTCACCTTCACTTCGTAGTTCCCGGCCCGTTGATTGGAGTCCGAGGACGATTCGCCGCAGGCAGCCAACAGCACCGCCATCGCCAGGACCGCGGACCCCACCGCGGCGACTCGAAGGCGGGCACCCCGGCGTGGTGTTCCGGCTCCCCGCAAAGCGTCGCGAACATAGCACGGGTAATCCCCGCAACGGAGCCGTTTTCGGAGCACCGGCGGTGGTTAGCGCGATCTCAATATGCGGCTAACGGATTGGGCCGATCCATCCCATACACTCCGCGCGACGAGTGGGGCTTGCCGCGTCCGGAAGGCGTGGCCTGCTGGAGGAGCAGATGGTCGGAACTGCGGTGAATAGGGCATTCCTGCCCGCAAAGTCGGTGTTCGAACAGGTTGGGGAGCTTGTTCTCCTCACCGGCCGGACGATCGCTTCGGCGGTCCGTCCTCCCTATCCCTATGGCGAGGAGTTCATCGGCCAGTTCCTCTTCGCCCTGCAGCTGTGCTGGTTCCCGCTGCTGGTCTCGACGCTGGCGATCAACTTCGGCGCCCCGGGCCTGCAGGCGGCCAACTTCCTCTCGCTCTTCGGCGCGCTCGACCGGCTCGGTGGCTTCTTCGTCCTCGCCGCTATCCGAGAAATCGGCCCCTTCGTGACGGGAGTGTGCGTGGCCGGGATCGCCGGCACCGCGATCACCGCCGACCTCGGCGCCCGCAAGATCCGCGAGGAGCTTGACGCCCTCCAGGTGCTCGGGGTCGACCCGATCAAGAACCTGGTCGTGCCGCGCTTCCTCGCCCTGATGCTGATCACCGGCCTGCTCGACGTCTTCGCGATCATCACCGGGCTGGCCGGCGGCATCCTCACCGAGATCCTCTACCACCAGAGCCTCGGCGGCTTCTTCGCGACGCTCTTCTCGCAGGCATCGGTCACCGACCTCTGGGGCTCGGTGGTCAAGTGCACGCTCTTCGGCGCGATCATCGCGATCGTCTGTTGTTACAAAGGCATGACCGCTTCGGGCGGGGCGGCCGGTGTAGGGCGGGCGGTGAACGAGGCAGTCGTGATCTCGTTCCTCGCGTTCTTCGCCTTCAACTATGTCTTCACCCAGACGCTGCTGGCCACCAATCCCGAATTGCAGACGATCAGATGAGGAGCCGGGGCGGCGTGGGGGGTAGTGCGCGATGAACGCCTGGCTCGAGGTCCCGCGCGGCTGGCTCGACTCGCTCGGCGACATCGCCCGCTTCGGCGGGCGCATCATGGGGATCGTCTACTCGGGCCGCGTCTTCCGCTTCTTCGGCGAGTCGCTGCGGCAGGCCGGGATCCTGATCCTCGGCTCGGCCCTGGTGATCTGGGGCTTGATCTTCGTCCTCGGCCTGCAGTGCGGGATCCAGGGCGCCTACCTGCTGCGCGCCAACGGCGCCCCGGCCTACGCCGGCGTCTTCTCCGCCTGGTGCGACCTGCGCGAGATCCTTCCCTACGCCTTCGGCTACATGCTCTCGGCGAAGGTCGGGACCGGGATCGTCGCCGAGCTCGGGGCGATGCGGATCTCCGACGAGATCGACGCGCTCGAGGTGATGGGCGTCCCACCGGTCACCTTCCTCTGCGCGACCCGTTTGCTGGCCGCCTGGATCGCCTTCCCGTTCATGTTCCTGGTCGGGATCGGCGTCATGTACCTGGCCAGCTACATCGCCGTCGTCAAACAGATCGGCGACACGTCGTCCGGCGGCTACCTGCTGATCTTCTGGCAGTTCCAGAACCCGCCCGACGTGATCTTCAGCCTGATCAAGGGGATGACGATGGCGACCGCGATCGTTTTGGTCGGCTGTTATTACGGATACACCGCTTCAGGAGGACCTGTGGGGGTGGGGACCGCGACGGCTAAGTCGATGGTCTTGAACATCGTCTTAGTCCACATCATCGGCATGCTTGGGACCCTTGTCTTCTGGGGAGCCAACCCGAGGGCCCCGATAGGAGGCTGAAACGCGATGCGTAACAACGACGAGGAAGAGCGCTTCAACGAGCTCGAGGAGGAGCAGTACGCGGCGGCGGAGGAAACCGACGCGGAACTGGCGGTGACCGAATCGGAGGCGCCGGCGATGGTCGGCGCGCCGACCGAGGGCCATCCCGAAAGCGCCACCGACTCCGGCCCTTATGTGAGCGAGGACGGCGCGGTGATGGGCCGCGACTTCGTCATCCCCGGCGTCGACCCGCGCGAGCACGACCCGTACCGCTTCCACACCGGCCGCAAGCGCGACCACGGTGGCGAGGACGCGATCGAGATCAAAGACCTGGTCAAACAGTTCGGCCGCGCCCGCATCCTCAACGGCCTCAACCTCGGCCTGCCGGAGAACCAGGTCTCGATGGTGCTCGGACCGTCGGGGACCGGCAAGAGCGTGCTGATCAAGCACATCGTCGGGCTGCTCTACCCCGACCACGGCGACGTCCTCGTGCACGGCGAATCGATCCCGAACATGACCGACGACGAACTCTTCGAGGTGCGCAAAAAGTTCGGCCTGCTGTTCCAGGACGGCGCGCTGTTCGGCTCGATGAACATCTACGACAACGTCTGCTTCCCGCTGCGCCAGCACACCGACAAAGGCGAGGAGGAGATCGGCGAGATCGTCAACCGCCGGCTCAAGGAGGTCGGCCTCTCGGAGGCGACCTACAAGATGCCGAACGAGCTCTCCGGCGGGATGCGCAAGCGCGCCGGGTTCGCCCGCGCGCTGGTGCTCGAACCGGCGATCGTGATGTTCGACGAGCCCGACTCCGGCCTCGACCCGGTCCGCACGGCGCTCCTCTGCGAGCTGATCCGCGAGATCCACGCCGAGAACGGCGGCTGCTACCTGGTGATCAGCCACGACCTCAACACGGCGCGGCGGATCGCCGACTTCATCGCCGTGCTGTGGAGCGGCAAGATCGTCGAGTCGGGGCCGAAAGAAGAAGTGTTCGACTCGTCCAACCCGTTCGTCAATCAGTTCCTCCACGCGGACGTCAGCGGCCCGCTGTCGATGGACTGACGGCGTGCCGGCCGTCGCGGACCGCCACCCGGCGCGGCGCTAGGTGGGCGCGGGACGCCGCCCGTTCGGGGCGATCGCCGCGTGGTCGGTGCGACATGCCCGGGCGGTACTCGTCGTCGCCGGCGTGGTCGCGATCGCCGCGGCGGTCGCCGCGACCCAGGTCCACACCGACGCCGGCCTCTCGACCCTCGTCGGCAAGGGCGACCCCACCTATAGGGCGACGCAGCGGGTGCGGGCCGAGTTCGGCGAAGAACCGGTCGTCGTCCTGGTCAAGGAGAGCCTGCCGAAACTGCTGCTCGGCAAGGACCTGCTGCGCCTGACCCACCTCGAGGGCTGTCTCTCGGGCAAGGTGCCGAAGGGGGTGAAGCCGCTGCCGGGGGCCTGCGAAGAGCTCGCCGAAACGCGGCCGGTCTCCTTCCTCGCCGGCCCGGCGACCTTCCTCAACGAGTCGGTCGTGCAGATCGACGAACAGCTGGAACGGATGTCGAAGCGGATCGCGCCCGAGCAGTTCCGCGAATTCCTGCTCGAGGTGGCGACCAAATACGGGATCACCTCGGTGCCCAGCATCACCAACGAAGAATTCGTCTCGACCGTCGTCTTCGACCTCGCCAAGGCGCGGGGCACGCCGAAGGCGCGGCTCGCCTACCTCTTCCCGAACGCCCACTCGGCCCAGATCGTCCTGCGGCTGAAGCCGGGACTGAGCGAAACCGAACGCCGCCACGCGATCGGGCTGATCAAGGAAGCGGTCGCCGAAACGACCCCGCGCAAAGCGTGCGCGGAAGACGGCAAAGCGGCCCCGTGCTTCGTCTTGAGCGGCGGCGAATACGTGGTGACCGGCGCCCCGGTCGTCGTCGACGGAATCGCCCGCGCCCTGAAGCACGCGCTACTCCTGCTCTTCGGCGTCGCGATCGTCGTGATGGCGATCGTCCTCCTCCTCGCCTTCCGCAGCCGCATGCGATTGCTCCCCCTGGCGCTCGCCCTCGCCTCGACCGCTCTCGTCTTCGGCCTCCTGGAGCTCGTCGGCGGCTCCCTGACGATGGCCGCGATCGCCGTCCTCCCGATCCTGATCGGCCTAGCCGTCGACTACGCGATCCAGTTCCAAGCCCGCTTCGACGAGGTCCTCGCGACCGGCGCGACGGGAGAGTCAGCAGCCCGCACCGCAGCAAACCTCTCCGGCCCGACGATCGCCACGGCCTGTCTCGCCACCGCGGCTGGCTTCCTCGTCCTGCTCCTCTCACCGACCCCCATGGTCCGCGGCTTCGGCGTCCTCCTGGTGGTCGGCGTCTTGCTGGCCTTCATCCTGGTGATGACCGCGGGGTTCGCCGCTTTGAGCATCCGCCCCTCGGGCGGGTGGCGCCGTAGGGGGGACCATCCCGAGGAAGCTTTAGCTACCGGAGGGATGGTGGGCCCCTGCGGCGACAGGGCCCGCCCGCTGCAGCGGCTTGTCTCATTCTCGATCGCTCGGCCCGTCCTGGTCCTGGCCGTTGGCGTAGTCCTCGCCGCGATCGGCTGGGGGGTCGGAACTCAGATTTCGACTGTCTCCGAAGTCCGCCAGCTCGCCCCCCACAATCTCTCCGAGGTCAAGGACCTGAACACCTACGAGGCCGCGACCGGGACCACCGGCGACCTCGAAGTGCTGGTCGAAGCTCCCGACCTAACCGACCCGGCGACGGTCGAATGGATGGCGGGCTTCAAGCGCCGGGTGCTGGCCGCCGACGAAGTCACCGCGGGCCCGGCGCTGTCGGACTTCCTCACCAAAGGCGAAGGGAAGGTGACGAAGTCGGGGATCGAGGCGACGCTTGAAGCGCTCTCCTCCTACAGCCTCCGGCAGGTCGCCCCGCTCGACCCGAAGACCGGCAAGATCGGCCACCTGGCGCTGATCAGCTTCGGCATCAGCTCGCAGACCCTGGCCCAGCAGCAGGCGCTACTCAGTAGCGTTCGCGACCAGATCGGCAATCCGCCGCCGGGGGTCGAGGTCAGCCTTACCGGCCTGCCGGTGATCGCCACCGAAGCCGCCTCCGAACTCTCCTCGAGCCGCTACTGGCTGGCGCTCGCCGGGCTCGGCGCCGTCGCCCTCGTCCTGCTCCTGATCCGGCGCAGCTTCCGCCGCGCGCTGGTGCCGCTGCTGCCGACCGTGCTCGCCACCGGCTGGGCCTCGCTGCTGATCTGGCTCAGCGGAATCCCGCTCAACCCGATGTCGGCGGCGCTGGGGGCGCTGACGATCGCGATCGCCACCGAGTTCGCGGGGATCCTCTCCCGCC
>DAIQOT010000178.1:0-8232 GCA_036787695.1 Solirubrobacterales bacterium
GCCCGGGCCGTCACGAGACGCCCGGGACGCAACTCGGACCGGCCGCCGTCCCGATCGCGACTTGACATGTGACCATTTGGTCACCTATTCTCTGTCCCATGATCGATGACGTGTTCAAGGCGCTGGCGGATCCGACTCGCCGTCGCCTTCTCGATGAGCTCTTCGAGGAGGACGGGCAGACCTTGAGCGCGCTCGAGCAGCGGTTGCCGATGTCTCGGTTCGGCGTCGCCAAGCACCTGAAGGTGCTGGAGGGCGCGGGGCTGGTGACGACGCGGAAACGCGGCCGGGAGAAGTTGCACTTCCTCAACCCGGTGCCGATCCGCGAAGTCCACGACCGCTGGGTCAGCAAGTACGCGGAGCCCTGGGCGGCAGCGCTCACGGGACTGAAAAAGGACCTCGAGGAGGAGGATCAGCATGAGTGACGAGCAGCTCTACACCGTGGTCGACGGGCGCGGCGCGATGACCGTGTTCGAGATCTACATCAAGACCAGCCCCGAGCGCCTCTGGGAGGCGATCACCGACAGCGAGATGCGCAAGCGCTACAGCTTTGGGGTCGGGATCGAGTCCGACTGGCAAGAGGGCTCGGAGTACCTCGCCCGCGTCCCCGGCGTGATCGACATCTCCAGCGGCGAGAATGTCGAGGTCGATCCGCCGCGGCGCCTCGTGCAGACGTTCAAGGCGCTCTGGAGCGAGGACGTCGGGCGCGAGGGCACCTCGCGGGTTACGTGGGAGATCGAGCCGGTCGGCGACGACTCCTGCCAACTGCGGGTGATCCACGACCAGCTCCCCGAGGGGGCGAACAACCAGCTCTGGGGCGGTTGGCCGATGATCCTCTCCGGCCTGAAGACGCTGCTGGAGACCGGGGAGGACCTGACCACGCCGGCCTCGCTGATGTACGCGAAGGGCGGCACCTGGTCCTGACCCGGCGCGCCGCGCCACCCGGCGCGTTCGCACTTTCCCGTACATACCGCGGGAAAGTGCGAACGCCGACCTAGTGGCGGGTCGGCGGCGGGGTCGCCTCCTCGGGGGAGATCCCGAAGCGGCCCTGGTACTCGACGTTGAGCGCGGTCCAGGGGCCGGGGACGTCGGGGTCGCTTCCGGGCGGCTCCGGCGCTCCGGCCAGCTCGGCGGCGAGGGAGTCGAGGCAGACGTGCCAGCCGGCTCCGTCGCGCGCCGCCTTGAGGCGATCGTCGAAGCTGTGGACGAGGGTCAACACGCAGCCGTCGTCGTGGGGGCGCAGCTCCCAGAGCAGGTGGTCGGGCCGCTCGCCCTCCTTGGCCCAGGTGTAGCCGAGGAGGCGGGGTGGGTCCCAGTCGGTGACCTCGTTCTCGGGCATGTCGGCGACGTGGCCGTCGGGATGCCAGCTGACGCGGCCGCCGACCCGCGGCTCGAAGCTCGCCGGGGTGGGGTGCCAGGCGAACATCTCGTCGGTGTCGGTCAGCGCCTGCCAGACCCGCTCGGGCGGGTAGGCGAGGACGCGTTCGAAGCGCAGCGCCGGGCGGCCGTCGACTTCCTCCAAGGTGGCGTGCTTGTCGGGCATGGTCAGTCCTCTTTTCCTGGATCGGGTTCGCTGTCGAGGTGCCGTTCGAGCGCGTCGAGGCTGCCCTGCCAGAGCCGCTGGTACGGAGCGACCCAGCCGATCAGCTCGGCGAGCCCGGCGGGACGGAGCTCGTAGATCCGCCGCTGCCCTTCGACCCGCGGCTCGACCAGCCCCGCCTCCCGCAAGATCCGCAGGTGCCGCGAGGCGTTCGGCTGGCTCAGCCGGGTCTCCGCGGCGATCTCCCCGACCGCCCGCGGCCCCGCCGCCAGCAGATCGAGGATCTCCCGCCGCGAGCCCTCCGCGACGGCATCGAAGACCTGGCTTCCCTTCGCGCTCATGGCCATATTCAATCAATTCATTATATAAGCGTCAAATTGAATTGGACGCCACCGGGTGAGTTAGGCTCGCCGCGATGGCGGGGCAGGAGGCGATCACGGCTCAGTACGACCGCGTCGCGCCTTGGTACCGGGCGCTCTCGCCGCTCTTCCTGATCAACCCGCTGATGCGGCGGAAGGCCGTCGCGGCGATGGCGCTGCGGCCCGGGGACGCGGTGCTCGAGGTCGGCGTCGGCAGCGGCCGGAACCTTCCGTACCTGCTCGACGCGGTGGGGCCGGGCGGTTCAGTGACCGGTGTCGACCTCTCGCCAGGGATGCTCACCGGGGCTCGCAAGCTGGGCGACCGCCGCGGCGCCACCAACGTCGACCTGATCGAGACGAACGCCGCGACGGTCGAATACGACCGGGACTTCGACGCCGTCCTCTTCAGCCTCAGCTACTCGGCGATGCCCGCCGACGTCCGCCCGCCGGCGCTCGACCGCGCCTGGGACTGCCTCCGCCCCGGCGGCCGCCTCGTCATCCTCGACGGCGGCATCGCCCGCACCCGCCTGCGCCCGGTAATCGCCCCGATCGCCCGCCAACTCGTGAAGCTCGGCCCCGGCGACCCCGACGTGAACCCGCTCGACGACCTCGCCCACCTGGGCGAGGTCGTATCCGAACCGGCGCTCCTCGACGTCTACTTCGTATACACGGTGGTCAAGCCACGGGCGGGCGCTCAGCGCTCGATCGGCTCGCCGTAGACGACCAGGCCGTGGAGGACGATCAGGCAGAGGGCGAAGATGCCAAGGGACCAGAACGGGTAGCTGCCGCCGATCGAGAGGAGGGACTCGATCGCGCCGAAGGTGGCGGCGACGATGCCGATCGTGCGGCCGTAGGTGCCGCCGCTGAACAGCGAGTAGCCGCCGGTCAGCTGGACCAGGCCGATGATCAGCGTCACCCAGCCCCAGAAGCCGAGGCCGAAGACCACGTACACGGTGTGTTGGTTGAAGAAGTCGCCGTTGCTGATCGCCGCGATCCCGTAGATCACGTTCAGCACGCCGGCAATCACCAACAGGATGGCGGCGAACATCGCGCGCGCCTCGCCTCTCACTTCCACGTATGACTCCTTTGTTCTGAGGTTTGGGGTCGCTTAAACCGCTTGACCATCCCAGGAGCGGCGGCGGCAAAGGGGCCGCGCCCCCGGGTCCGGCAGACTTCTAACCCGATGGAGGAGCCGACGAGTAGCCATCCCGATAACGCCGCCCACGCCTGCTGCGCCCCCGGCCGCGCCCCGAGCGGGGAGGAGGCCGCCGTGCCGGCGAGCGCCAACGACGCCGCCACCGACGGCATGGTCCGCCTCGGCGGCAGCTTCCTGATGGGGACCGAGGACGCCGACGGCTTCCCCCAGGACCGCGAGGGCCCGATCCGGGAGATCGACCTGCCGCCCTTCTGGATCGACCCGGTCGCGGTCACCAACCGCCGCTTCGCCGAGTTCGTCGACGCCACCGGGCACCGCAGTGAGGCCGAGACCGCGGGCTGGTCCTTCGTCTTCGCCGCCTTCCTCCCGGAGAACTTCGAACCGACCCGCGGGATCGCCGCCGCCCCCTGGTGGCGACAGGTCTTCGGCGCCGACTGGCGCCACCCCGAGGGCCCGCATTCGGGCCTCGCCGACGACCGCCTCGACCATCCCGTCGTCCACGTCTCCTGGAACGACGCGAAGGCGTTCTGCGCCTGGTCCGGCACCCGCCTCCCGCACGAGGCGGAGTGGGAGATGGCGGCCCGCGGCGGCCTCGAGCAGGCCCGCTTCCCCTGGGGCGACGAGCTCGAACCGGGCGGCCGCCACGCGATGAACGTCTGGCAGGGCAACTTCCCGCAGCGCAACACCGGTGACGACGGCTGGCTCGGCACCTGCCCGGTCGACGCCTACGAGCCGAACGGCACCGGCATGCTCAACACCAGCGGCAACGTCTGGGAATGGTGCGCCGACCGCTTCGATCGGCAGACCAGGGCGATCCGCGGCGGCTCCTACCTCTGCCACGCCTCCTACTGCAACCGCTACCGAGTCGCGGCACGGAGCTTCAACACTCCGGACAGCTCGACCGGGAACATGGGCTTCCGCGTCGCCCGCGACGCGTAGACATTCATCCCCCCGCCGCTCGGCCGCCCGATAGGTTCCAGCAACAGGTGCCGGGGTAGACGACCCCGATCCACGACCGAGGAGGACGCCGATGGCCCACCCGACCTTTGACGATGCGCGGCGGCTGAGTGACTGGCAGCCACCGATGGGGGTCGTCTCCGTCTTTTTGGCATTCGACCCGGCCGACCGCGGCGGCGCCTGGCGCACCGAGCTGCGCAACGGGCTCGACGCCCTGCTGGAGGCCGCCAAGGACGCCGACCACGAGCGTCGCGTCGCCCTGCGGGCGGTCGCCAAACGGATCGCCGATCGCTTCGAGGGCGGCGAGCACCGGCCCCCGCCGCGCGGCGCCGCGGGCTTCGTCGAGGTCGCCGAGAAGGGCGGCGAAGAGCACTGGTGGGGGACCGGCGCGGCGCCGCAGTCGAGCGCCTGCGTCGAGCTCGGCGAGCGCCCGATCCTGGCGCCGCTGGTCGACCTCGCCTGCCGCGGCGAGCAGCGCGGGATCGCGATCGTCTCCCTCGAGCAGGTCCGCCTGCTGCTCTTCGCCGAAGGCGAACTGAGCGAGATCGCCCACTGGGAACTGGAGGTGACGAGCCTCGACTGGCGCGAGCGCAAGGTCCGCAACGGCGGCGGCGACCCGAGCGGCGGCCGCGGCGGCCCCTCCGGCAAGGACGAATACGGCGACCGGCTCGACCACAACCGCCACAAGTTCCTCGGCGAGGCCGGCGGCCTGGTCGGCAAGGCGCTCGAAGAGCGTGGGATCGGGCGGGCGCTGGCCTTCGGCCCCGCGGTCGACCTGGAGAGCTTCGAGGCGGGCCTGAACGCGCCGAAGGTGAAGCTGACCTCGGCGGGCGCCGAGGACCTGATCTCGACCCCGACCGGGCAGCTGCGCGAGACCGTCGCGGCGGCGGTCGAGAACGCCGACGCCGATCGCGAGTCGCGCCTCGTCGCCTCGACGATGGAAGAGGTGCGCGGCGGGGGCCGCGGCGCCGCCGGTCTGAACGACGTAGGCGAGGCGGTCGGCGAAGGCCGGGTCGAGCGGCTCGTGCTGGACACCGGCCTCGGCGCCGCCAGCGAGGAGCTGGTCCGCGGCGCGCTCAAAGCGAGCGCCAAGATCACCGTCGTCCACGGTGCCGCCGCCGAAGCGCTCGGCGAGGCCGAAGGCGTCGCCGCCGTCCTGCGCTACTGAGTCGTCCCACCGGTGAGTTCGCACTTTCCCGCGCATACCGCGGGTTTCTGCGAACTCACCTGGGTGGCGGCCTAGCGGGGCGGGGCGATCGGCTGGATGTGGGTCGCCAGGGTGCCGTCGTGGAAGGCGTGGATGGCGAAGCCGGGCGGATCTGGCGCCATCGTGATCCGCGTGGTGGAGAAGTCGAGCGCCGCCTGTAGGTAGGTGCTCGGCACGGTGACGACGGCGCGCCCGGCGAGCTCGGCGACGATCGTCCGGTGCACATGGCCGGCGACGATGCGGAGCACCTGCGGATGGCGGTCGAGGACGCCGGCGAGCGCCTCGCGCCCCGCCGCCGCCAGCGCGATCCGTTCGAACCCCGGCATCTCCGAGCGCAGCGGCGGATGGTGCATCGCGATCACGGTCGCCTTGCGCGGCTCCTCGGCCAGCGCCGCGTCTAGCCACTCGATCCGCCCTTCGTCGAGCGCCCCGCCTTCGGCGCCGGGGACGATCGAGTCGAGGCAGACCAGCCGCAGCGGCCCGAGGTCGACGACGTGGGACGCCGGCTCCTCGCCCTCGCCGGGCAGCCCGAACGCCTCGCGCAACGGCCCGCGCAGGTCGTGGTTGCCGGGCAGCACCTGCGGCTCGAGGTCGAGCGGCGCCAGCAGCTCGCGCAGCCGCGCGTACTCCTCCGGCGTGCCGTTCTGGGTCAGGTCGCCGGAGACGAGCAGCGCGTCGGGCCGCTCGTCGAGCGCCAGGATCGCCTCGACCGCGCGCAGCACCGACTCGTCCGGGTCGACGCCCTCCCAGTCGGCGCCGAGGTGGGTGTCGGAGATCTGCAGCAGGAGGTAGGGATTGCCGTCGCCCATCGCTGCCGCCCAGCTTATGCGTGGGACCCGGGCACCCGCCAACAGGGGGGAGGGGCGACAGCCTTCGCGGCCGGCCGACGAGCCGGCTTCCATAGACTCCGGCGCTTGGAATCGGCGGTCAAATCTCCGGACAAACGCTGGCTCGTCCTCGTCGTCCTGGCCCTCGCCCAGCTGATGGTGGTGCTCGACGCCACCGTCGTAAACATCGCCCTCCCCTCGGCCCAGGAAGCGCTGCACTTCTCCGAAAGCGCGCGGCAGTGGATCGTCACCGCCTACTCGCTGACCTTCGGCTCGCTGCTCCTGCTGGGCGGGCGGATCTCCGACATCTTCGGCCGCAAGTGGACCTTCATCGGCGGCCTGATCGGCTTCGCGATCGCCTCGGCGGCGGGCGGCGCGGCGCCGTCGTTCGGCGTCCTCGTCGTCGCCCGCGGCGTCCAGGGCCTCTTCGGCGCGATCCTCGCCCCGGCCGCCCTCTCGCTGCTCACCGTCACCTTCACCGACCCGCAGGAGCGCGGCAAAGCCTTCGGCGTCTTCGGCGCGGTGGCGGGCTCCGGCGCCGCGGTCGGCCTGCTGCTCGGCGGCATCCTCACCCAATACCTCTCCTGGCGCTGGTGCCTGTTCGTGAACGTCGCCTTCGCCGTGATCGCCGTGACCGGCGCGCTGATGCTGCTGCAGAACGTCCGCGGCGAGGAAGACGCGCACCTCGACGTGCCGGGGACGATCCTCGGCACCGGTGGCCTCTTCTGCCTCGTCTTCGGGCTCTCGCACGCGCAGACCGCCAGTTGGACGAGCACGCTGACGCTGGTCCTGTTCGCGATCGCGGCGATCGCCCTGGTCGCCTTCGTCGTCGTCGAGCGCCGGGTCAAGCACCCGTTGCTGCCGCTCTCGGTCGTCCTCGACCGCGACCGCGGCGGCTCCTACGTCGTCGTCGCCCTCGCGGCGATCGCGATCTTCGCCGTCTTCCTCTTCCTCACCTATTACCTGCAGCGCAACCTCGGCTACTCGCCGGTCACCTCCGGCCTCGCCTTCCTGCCCATGGTCGCCTGCATCATGTTCACCTCGATCACCTCGAACGTGAAACTGATGCCGATCTTCGGCGTCAAACCGCTGGTCACGATCGGCTGCGTCCTCGGCGCGGCGGGGATGTTCTACCTGACCGGCCTGGGACCGAACGAGAGCTACGTCGGCTCGATCCTGCCCGCGCTGATCCTCGCCGGGCTCGGCTTCGGCCTGATCTTCGCCCCGGCGATCGCCACCGCGACGCTCGGCGTGCCCGAAGACGAGGCCGGCATCGCCTCGGCGATGGTCAACACCAGCCAGCAGGTCGGCGGCTCGATCGGCGTCGCGCTGCTGTCGACGATCACCGCCACCGCGATCAGCGACAAGCTCGCCGAATTCCCCGGCAAACCGAATCCGGCCGACCTGCTCGCCGCCGACGTCCACGGCTACACCACCGCCTTCTACTGGGCCGGCGGCATCTTCGTCCTCGCCGCGATCTGCGCCTTCGGCCTGCTGCGGGCGAAGACGCGGCCCCCCGCCCAAGGGACCGTCCCGGCCGAGCCGCAAACGTCGCCCGAGACAGAGCCCGCGGGCGCCTAGCGTGCTGCCTGGGCGCCGCCTATGTACGGCGCCCCGTTACGAGGCAAAATTGCGCCGATGTTCCAAATGTGAATGCTCAATCAGCTTTGCGTCGGTTGCATCTAACGGAGTAGTACCTTGAGGAACGTGAGTGTCGACTCCACGACCGACGGGAAGGCGACAGCCGCTCGCCCGCAGCTGACCGAGATCTCGAACGCCGCGGTCGCCCTGCACCGCGAGCACTTCGGCCGCGGCCCCGGCGCCGCCAAAACGCACATCAGCGACAACCTCGTCGTCTGCGTCCTCACCGACGTCTTCACCCCGCTGGAGAAGACGCTGATCGACGCCGGGCAGGAGGAGCGGGTGCGCGAGACGCGGGCGATCCACCGCGCCGCCACCGAAGACGTCTACAAGGTGCGTATGGAAGACGTCCTCGGGCGCGAGGTCGAGGCCCACATGAGCAGCATCCACGTCGATCCCGACGTCGCCGTCGACATCTTCGTGCTCGCCAACGAGGGGGACCCGATCGTCCCCCTCGACGGCGACTTCCCAGCCTAAGAGGCTAGGACTCGATCTCGACCTTGGTCTTGACGATCTCGGTCGCCGCGGCGTAGATCGCCTCGGCGTCG
>DAIQOT010000179.1:0-8157 GCA_036787695.1 Solirubrobacterales bacterium
GAGCCAGCGGGTGCCGTAGCGGCGCATGTCCTCGATCAGCGGGACGAGCGCCTCGCCTTTGACGGTCAGCGCGTACTCGACCCGCGGCGGCACCTCGGGGTAGGTGTGCCGGGCGACGATGCCCTCCTCCTCCAGCGCGCGCAGCCGCAGCGACAGGGTGCGCGGGCTGATCCCCTCGAGCGAGCGCTCCAGCTCGCAGAAGCGGGCGTTCCCTTCCGCCAGATCGCGGACGATCAGGAGGGTCCACTTACCGCAGACCACCTCGGCGGTCCTACAGACGGGGCATTCAGCGTTGCTTACGGCACTCATCTCGTCACCTTGGGGGGAAGTCCTCTTGGCTCCATCAAGCCAAACAAGCACTTCAACAAGTGTAGCGCTGTGGCTTTACTTACTGAAGCGCCGAGCGGCGCTGAGCGCATCGGCGCGCCGGGCGGGGCCTTCGCGCGTCGTCTTCCGCTCGCTGGTCGCGCCCGCGGCGGCCGTGCCCGTTGCCGGTTCGATCTTCTGCAGGACGACCTTGTAACGGGCTTCTTCTTCGCCGAGGCCGTAGGCGAAGATCGCCGCGTTGCCGGGCTTCAGTTCGACCATCTGGCAAGCCTGCTGGTCGACGACGCAGTGGACGGGTCCGTAGTAGGCGGTGACTTTGCTGGTCATCAGGAAGAGCCCCCGCTTGCCGTCCTGCGAGAGGCCGACGAAGACGACCAGCGGGTTCTTGTCGCTCGGCAGCTTCGTCATCGGCGCTACGTCGGCCCGTTCGGTCAGTTCGGCCGGGAGAACTCCGGACTTCATATCGACGGTGTAGGCGACGACCTCGCCTTCGGTGCCGTTGCCTCCGGTCGACGGCGGGGTGCTTGCGGCGGTCCCCGCCGGCGAGCCTTCGGCCGCGCCGGATTCATGGCTCGGTTCGGCGGCCTTTCCGCTCGACGACGTCGAGGACGGCGCTTCGGTGATCCTCATTTCCTTTTCGCCGTCGGCCGATTCGGTGATCGTGACTTCAGTGTTGGCGGGGGGTTCAGTCGGCGCGGTCGCGATTTCGGTGGCAGCGGACTCGGCGGTAGCCGAAGAGTCGACCGCCGGAGCTTCGGCTTCGGCGCCTCCGCTTTCGACGGTGCCGTTCAAGCCCGTCCCCCCCGTGCTGTCCGCCGCGCCCGGGCCCCTTGACTTGTGCGACTTCTTCGCCTCGACCCGGAAAGGGTCGAGCGCCTGGCGATGGGCGAGTCGCTTCCCGGGGCTGCGCAAGCGGCGCGCCGCGGGAACCACGGTGAAGGAGGACGTCGATCCTCCGGCGGTCGAGACCCCGGCGACCGGCGCCGCCGGCGGCTGCTTCGTTTCGCTCTTGTCGTTGAGCAGGATCGGCGCGGCGACGATCGCGGCGATCAGCACCGCGACCAGCGGCAGCAGATGACGATCGCGGAGGTCGGCGTAGAGGTCGGTGACGGCGCGCGGCAGCTTGATCGACGGACCCGCGCTCAACGCCTTCGGCCGCTTCAGCGAGAGCCGCGGCAGCTTGATCTCCTTCTTCCAGTCGATCTTCACGGCAGGTTGGGGGTCGTGGAGGTCGGGGCAGGAGCAGGCGCGCCGGAGGTGAGGCCTTGGCCGGGAGGCGTGACGTAGGTATCGACGGCGAAGTTGGCCGACAGCCGGCCCGACGAGGAGGAAGAGCCTCCTTCGCTGCCCACCGGCTGCAGGGAGAAGCTGTCGATCGTCATCAGTCGACCGTCGGCGTCGACTTCGCCGCTGGCCTTCGTCATCACCAGGCCGTCGACGCCTTCGATGAACTTGGTGATGTCGAAGAAGCCGCCTTCGAAGGTGAGCGTGTACGGCATCGCCGCGAAGCCGGACGGGCCCGTGCCCGCCCCGAGGGGCAGCAGTTCGGTCGAGCCGGTCGCGGTCGTTTCGGCGGTCGGCGCCCCGGCTTCGCCTTCGCCGCTGCCGAGCGCGATGCCCTGGAAGGTGGTCTTCGCGTGGTTGCTCAGCCCGTTCAGCTGGACGAGCAGCGACGGCGTGGCCGCTTCGGCCGGCACCGCCGCGCCGAGCACGACCAGCTGGCGGTAGTCGGAGGCGAAGTTCTTTTTCGCGACGAGTGCCGTCGCCGCTTCCTGCCTGGCCGACGCGACTTCGTTGGTCAGAGCCGAGACCTGTGCCGACAGTTCGTTGGCCTTGTCGCGCTTCGGCGAGAGGAGGAGGATCCAGAAGCCGCCCGCCAGCGCGATCATCGCCACGACGACGAGTGCGATCTTCGTCTGCTCGGTCATCTTGCCCATCGCTCAGCCCGCCCCTACTTCGGTGCCGGCGGTACTCGCGGAGGTCGATTCCGAGGGCGCGCCTTCTTCCGATCTCGTTTCTTCGGAGCTGCTCGAGCCTTCAGGTTCGGTGCCTTCGGTTTCCGAGCTTTCCGCTTCGCCTTCGGTCGTCGCTTCGATCCCGCTCGTCGAGTCGGGGGACGGTGGCGCTTCGTCGAAGGCGACGACGATCCCGAACTGGGCTTTGCGACCGACCGAGCAGACGCTCGCGCCGTTCTCCTGTCCTTCGCTGCCACCGATGCTCGAGTTCTTCAGCTCCACCCGGGTCACGCCGTCGATCTGCTTCAGCGTGGCGACGAAGGCGGCCACGGCGTTCTGGCTCGGCGCGCAGCCGGCGATCGTCAGCGAGGGGCCAGGGAGGCCTTCCGAGGTTTCGCCGCCGCCGGCCGAGCCGCTCAGGTTGGTGAAGAAGACGTTCCGCGGCAGGACCAGCGAGAGCTGCTTGATCACGCGTGCCCAGTCGAAGCGGCTGTCGGCGAGGCCGGCGATCGTCTGCGTGCGCTGTTCGGCGACCTGCTGGAAGCTCGTGTAGGCGCTGAGCTGCTGCGCCTGTGCCACGGCCGCCGTCTTTTCGGCCTGCAGCGTGGCGACTTCGCCTTCGCGGTCGCTGATCTTGTTCGAGGTGAGGACGACCATCACGACGCCGACGAGGGCGATCGCGAGGGCGCCGACGATCAGATAGGCGAGCGGGTTGCCGGAGGACGAGGGCCCACGGCTGCGGCGCTGCTCCTCCTCGGGGATCAGGTTGATCGGCCGCACGCTCAGTGCTCCAGGGCGAGGCCGTAGGGAAGGGTGAGGCGGGCGGCCTCCGTATCGCTGTGTCCGGCCAGGGCGGACGGGCGGCGGACTGTGACCTCGCGCGCCAGCTGCACGCCGAGTGCGCCTGCGATCCCTGGGATCGCGCTGCCCCAGCCGGTGAGGACGACGTCGCCGACAGGCACCGCGCCTTCCTGGGCGCCGTAGTAGTCGAGCGAGAGGCGGAGCTCGTCGGCGAGGCGTCCGAGGTTCGACTCGAGGACGCCGCGGGCGGCGGCGACGGTGGCGGGGTCGCCGTCGAGCTGTTCGAGCGGCGCGTCGAACCCGGTGTGGACGAGCCATTGCTCGGCGTGCTCGATCGCCAGTCCTGTCGAGGCGGCGAGATCCTCGGCGATCCCGCGCACGCTGAACTGGGCGACGCGGGAGAAGAGGCAGGCGAAGTCGCGGGCGATCGCGAGGTTGGTGACGCCGCCGAGGCTGCAGTAAAGAGTCGCGGTGGCGTACTCCTCCCCCGCTCCGGGCTGTCCGGGAGCCGGCACGGGGTTGGCTCCGGCGAGGGCGCGAATCATCCCGAACGCGGCGAGGTCGATCCCGACCGGGTCGAGGCCGGCGGCGCGGGCCGCGGCGAGCAGGGCGTCGACGGTCTGGCGGCGGGCCGCGACGACGGCGACGTCGATCTGGCGACTGCCGTCCTCGCCGACCTCGGCGCCGATCACCTGGTGGTCGAGGACCGCCGAGTCGAGCGGCATCGGGATCGTCTCCTGGGCCTGGAAGCGAACCGCGGCCTTCAGCTGCTCCTGGTCCTCGATCAGCGGCAGGCGGACGGTGCGGAACGCGACCCCCTGACTGGCGACGGCGAGCCGCACCCGCTTCGGCAGGTCGGCGCGGTCGAAGAGCTCGCGCAGGGCGCTCGCCACCGCGTCGACGTCGACGACCTCGCCGCCGCTGAACGCACCTTCGGGCAGCGGTTGAACCGCGCCGGAGACGTTCGCGATGCCACTCCGCGCGGCCGCGGCGACGCTGTCGGTGTCGAGGTCGACGCCGACGACCGAGTCGGTTTTCTTCTTACTGGTGAACATGGTGTGGGTGAGGGACGAGTGGCCGTGCCGCTTCTAAATCGGCGCCCGAGCTGGACGCCTTGATCGTCGAAAGTGGGTGAGACGACCTCATCCCATCGTCGAGAGGTAGGCGTTGATCAGCGCATGCCCGAACAGGAGTCCGGCAACGCCGCCGAGCGCGAGGAACGGGCCGAACGGAATCGCACGCTTGCGGGCCGCGGCGCCTTCGCGGACCATCATCGCGATGCCGACCGCCGAGCCGGCAAGCAACGCGATCAGCATCGCCGGAATCACCTCGACGCCGAGGAACAAGCCCATCGCGGCGGCGAGCTTGACGTCGCCCATCCCCATACCGCCGGGGTAGGCGAGCGCGGCGAGGAACAGCACGCCACCGGCGCCGACCGCCGCGGCAAGCCGCTCGGGCACGGAGCCCGGATCAGCGACGGCGACCACCGCGAGCCCGATCACCGAGCCGACCAGGAGGATCTTGTTCGGAATGATCCGCCACTCGATGTCGGTCAGCGTGATCGCGAGCAGCATCGAGACGAAGACGAGCCCGAGCACCAGTTCCCCCGCGTCATCGTGGAACCGCACGGCGACCGCGGCAAACAGCGCAGCGAGCGTCAGCTCGGTGAGCGGATAGCGCGCCGAGATCCGCTCCTGGCAGCAGCGACTGCGCCCCCGCAGCGCCAGCCAGGAGAACACCGGGACGTTGTCGTAAGCCGCGATCTGTGCCCCGCATCCGGGACAGTGCGACCGCCCCCCGACGACCGATTCGGCCCGCGGGACGCGGTAGGAGACGACCGTCAGAAACGATCCGAGGATGGCGCCGAAGCAGGCGACGAAGAGTGCGGCGAGAGGGTTCATCGGCTATTGGGCAGAGAAGGTCGGGTCGACGACAGTGGACTGCAGCTCGTAGTAGCTGTGTTGGTAATTGCCCTGGTTATCGGCAGCGATGGGCACGACGTCCACCACAACTCGCTTGCTGAGGCAGGGCGTCGTCGTGACCGCTTCTTCGCAGACGACGAAGCGGTACACGTCCACACGGGTGCCGTCTTCGCTGGCCCGCGGGATCGGACCGGCGGAAAGGTCCCCTTCGACGAAAGTGGGCGGGCTTTCTTCCTGCCCGGTGCGCTTCAGAGTGAAGGTCGTTCCACCCGGCCCGACGCGGCTCGTCGGCAGCGTCGCACTCGCGGATGAAGGAGGGTCGACCCTCCCGTTTTCGACCCCGATGTCTTCGAACGGTTCAACCCGGATCCGTTCCATTTCGCGCTGGGCGACGCTGATGCCCTGCTGCGTTTCCTTACCGCGCTGGACGTTGTGGATGGCGGCGCCGAAAGTCATGAAGACGGCCAGCGCCCCGAGAACGAGGATGAACGCCGCGACGAGCACCTCGATGATCGTGAACCCATCCTCCTCGGCGGCTTGGCCGACCAGAGAGCGATACCACCGCGTACCAGTCGTCATTCGCCCGGTACCGTCCCTTGCGTCCCCCGCAACAGCGACGGAGCGTTGTGCAGGGCCACCCCACCTTCGATGGTGGAGTTTTCGCTTTCGTTGTTTTCCTGTGGGAACTGAATCTTGATTCCCACGTACGTCAGTTCCTTATCGGGATCGCTCGGATTCAGGATCTGCCCACATTCCTTTGCTTCCGGGCTCGCACTTTCGAGTTCGTCATTCGGGTAGTAACAAAAGAGGTCCGGAGAGGCCAAGCCCGTGATCGCCGTAGACAGTTGCCCGTCCTTTTCACGCACGCATTCAAACGTGCCTCCCGTCGTTTCCCCGGCGCACGTATAGCTCACCGAGCATTCCCCTCCGCCCTGCCCGCATACCGTCGTATCCACAGTGATCTGTGAAGGGCTGGCGTAGGCGACCTTCACCCCCTCCCGGAAGTCCGACGTCATCGTTTCGATCGCATTACGCGCGTTCCCGATCTGATCAGCCCGCCCGGAGACCGCTGGCTCTCGGTGCATCACCGAGATCAACATTGCGACCGCAGCGCCGGTAATGACGACCATCATCATCGAGGCGACGAGAAGCTCGATAAGGGTGAACCCCGCCTCACCGGCCCGTAGGTCGTATTTCCTCTGAGATGGCTCCATTGCACTCGCGCTATCTGGGAGGCCTAGAAAAAAGGGGCGGGCAGAAGCCCGCCCCTCACGCGTGGCCTAATCAGGTCAGTGCGCTATCCGTTCGACCAGTCTTCGCTGGCCGGGCAGCCGCCCTGACCGCCGGTCGTGCAGGTGAACGAGAGGCCTTCGCTGTTACGGGTGATCTTGAACACGTTGTTATTCGACGAGGTCGAAGTGATTTCGTAGCCCTTTTCATCTTCGATCGAAACGACGTTGATCGATTCCGCGAAAGTCGGCTCAATGTTCTTCAAGTTGGCTCGATCTGCCGGAGTTGCGGTGGTGCAAGCGGCGGCGTATTTGCCGCCATTTTCAGTCGAACAGGTCTCGACGGTCACCTGGGCGGTATGTGCCGCCTCCTTCGCCTGCGAGTCATTCGCCTTGTCCTTCTGGTTGAAGAAGGCGGGCAGGGCGATCGCGGCCAGGATCCCGAGGATGAGCATCACGACGAGGAGCTCGATGAGGGTGAAACCAGCCTCGCCCTCTCCGCTGAGCCGGGCGCCAACCTTCGCCCGGATGTTCTGGAGCAACATAGGTACCTCCATGGTCCTAGTGTTTGCGCCAGAGCCCGGGTTGTCGCCTGATGGCGCCGGAGCTTCTGGCTTACTTACCTGGCACTCATCGGCTCGATTTGAGGCGGCTTTAGGCTTTAGCGTGTCGGTATTTTGTCCCCCTTCTTTTTGGTAGTCGGCAGGCCAAAAACGGAGGCTACGAGTACGTACTTGTTCGACACTTTGACGGACCCAGTCTCACTTGGATCAACGTTTGTCCACCCCGGCCGTAACCGCCTGTCGGGACCCGGGTCGAACTAGCGAATGTGTTCGTAGATGCTGAAGATCGGAAGGTACATCGAGATCACGATGAACCCGACGATTCCGCCGATGAACAAGATCAGAAGCGGCTCGACAAGTGACGTCAAGGCCTTCACCTTGGCGTCGACCTCGGCCTCATAGAAGTCGGCGACCTTGGTCAACATGTCCTCGAGTTGGCCCGTTTCCTCTCCGACCGCGACCATGTTCGAGACCATCGGCGGGAAGATGCCGTGACGAGCGATCGGAGCGGAGATCGAGCCGCCTCGTTTGACCGATTCGTAGACGTCCTCCATCGCCTCCTCGACGACTATATTGCCGGAGGTTTCCCCCGTGATTTGGATCGCCTGGAGGATCGGGACGCCGGCACTTACGGAGCCGGAGAAGGTTCGCGACCAACGAGCCAGGGCGATCTTCTGAACGACGTCCCCGATTTTGAAGGGGATCTTCAGCTTCATGCGGTCAGTCACCGCTCGACCTTGCTCAGTCCCTCGCCATCTAAAGGCGGCGTAGATGATCAGGAAAATCGCGGGGAAGGTGATGAACCAGTAGTCAGTCACCGCATTAGAAGCGCCAACGGTGATCTTCGTCATCAGCGGCAATTCGGCTTTTTCCGCCGGGTTTTCTTCGGCAAGTTCTTCGAAGATCCCGATGAACACCGGGACGACAAAGGCCACGATGGCTATGACGGCGCCGATCGCAGCAGTGAAAACAAGGGCTGGATACATCAGGGCCGATTTCACCTCGCGGCGAAGAGTGTCCATTTTCTCGAGGTGGTTGGCCATCCGGTCGAGCGCCTCCTCGAGGCGGCCCGACTGCTCGCCCGAGCGGACCATCGCTCGGAAGAGGCGGTCGAAGACGCGGGGTTTGCGCTCCATCGCCTGCGCCAGTGAGGTGCCGGCCTCGACGTCGCGGCGGACGCTGTCGATCGCTTCTTTGATCTCCGTGTCCTCGGTCTGGGCCTCGAGGGTGGAGAGGGCGCGGAGCATCGGCATGCCGGAAGAGACGAGGGTGGCGAACTGGCGCGAGAAGATCGCGAGTTCGCGCATCGGCACGCCCTTGTACTTGCGCAGGAAGTCCTCGATGTTGACCGGGGAAGTCT
>DAIQOT010000180.1:0-8148 GCA_036787695.1 Solirubrobacterales bacterium
GACAACATCATCTTGATCGCCGCCACCAACCGTCCCGACATCCTCGATCCGGCGCTGCTGCGGCCCGGCCGCTTCGATCGCCAGGTCGTCGTCGACCGTCCCGATCGCAAAGGCCGCAAACACATCCTTGAAGTACACACGCGCGGCAAGCCGCTCGCCCGTCAGATCGAGCTCGACACGCTGGCGGGCCAGACCCCCGGCTTCACCGGCGCCGACCTGGCGAACCTGATCAACGAGGCGGCGCTGCTGACCGCGCGGACGGGCAACCGCGAGATCTCGATGACGGAGCTCGAGGAGGGGATCATGCGCGTGATCGCCGGCCCCGAGAAGAAAACGCGGGTGATGAGCGAGAAGGAGCGGCTCATCACGGCCTACCACGAGGTCGGCCACGCGATCGTCGGGCAGATGCTCGAGAACACCGACCCGGTCCACAAGATCTCGATCATCAGCCGCGGCCAGGCGCTCGGCTACACGATCAGCCTGCCGACCGAGGACAAGTTCCTCACCACCCGCATGGAGCTGACCGACACCCTGGCGATGACGCTCGGTGGTCGTGCCGCCGAGGAGATCGTCTTCGGCGAAATCACCACGGGGGCGTCCAACGACCTCGAAAAGGTGACCGAGTCGGCCAAGCAGATGGTGATGCGGTTCGGGATGAGCGAGCGCCTCGGCCCGCGCGTCTTCGGCCACGACCGGGGTCAGCCGTTCCTCGGCCGCGAGTTCTCCTCCGAGCCCGACTACTCCGACGAGATCGCCCGCGAGATCGACGACGAGATCCGGCGCATCGTCGAGAACGCCCACCAGACGGCGAAGAGCCTGCTCAGCGACAACCACGATCAGCTCGAGCGGATCTCGAAACTGCTGCTGGTGCGCGAGACGATCGAGGCCGACGAGTTCGTCGCGCTGCTCGAAGGCAAACCCGATCACGAAGTCTTCAAGGACGACGAGGAGCCGACCCCGCCCGCGGAGCCGACTCCCGAGCCCGAGACGGCGACCCGTGAGGCCGCCCGTCCTTTGCCTCGCCCTCGCCCCGGTTTCGCCGGCGGCGACGCGTCCTGACCGGCGCATCTCGGCGTCCTCAGTCGCTTGTGTGCAGAGCACACGGCGCTCCCTGCGTCCTTGACCTGCTTGGTCAGGACGCGTCGCCATGAACGTGAAGGTCATGGGCGTCGTCAATGTGACGCCCGACTCGTTCTCTGACGGCGGGCTTTATCTGGACCCCGGGGCGGCGGTTGAGCACGGGAAGGAACTCGCGGCGGCGGGGGCCGACATCCTCGACGTCGGCGGCGAGTCGACGCGGCCGGGTGCCGATCCGGTGCCCGCCGAGGAGGAGCGGCGGCGGGTCGAGCCGGTCGTCGCCGGGCTGGCGGGGGAGGGGGTCGAGATCTCGGTGGATACCTCGAAGGCCGCGGTCGCCGCGGCGGCGCTCGACGCCGGGGCGACGATCGTCAACGACGTCACCGCCCTGCGCGGCGATCCCGAGATGGCGGCGCTGGTCGCCGGGCGTGGGTGCGGCGTCGTCCTCATGCATATGGCGGGCGAGCCGCGCACGATGCAGGTCAGCCCGCCCGACTACGGCGGCGACGTGGTCGGCGCGGTGCGCGAGTTCCTCGCCGGGCGGGTGGCCGCCGCGGTCGCCGCCGGGATCGCCGAGGAGCGGATCTGGCTCGATCCCGGGATCGGCTTCGGCAAGACCGACCGGCACAACTTCGAACTGCTCCACGGCCTGCCCGAGCTGGCGACGCTCGGACGCCCGCTGGTCGTCGGGACCTCGCGCAAGAGCTTCATCGGCCGCGCCGACGGCTCGCCCGCCGACGCCCGCCTCGGAGGGACGATCGCGACGTCGGTCCTCGCCGCGGCGGCCGGCGCGGCGGTTCTGCGCGTCCACGACGTGGGTGAGCTCGAGCAGGCGCTGAAGATGGCGGCGGCGATCCTTGGGTAGGTTCTGTTGGTGTGTATCCCGACGAGAGCCCGATGAACCCTGAGAACCCCAACGGCGGGATCGAGTCGAGCGCCGAAATCGAGCTGCGCGGCCTCTCGATCTACACCCACCACGGGGTGAGCGAGGCCGAGCAGGAGGTCGGGCAGCGGTTGGAGTTCGACATCTCCTTCGACGTCCCCGACTGCGACGCGATGTTCACCGACCGGCTCGAGGACACGGTCGACTACGCCGAGGTCTGCGACATCGTCGCCTTCGTCGCGACCGAGCGCAGCTACCGCACGCTGGAGCGGCTTGCCCACGTCGTCGGTGAGCGGCTGATGGAGCGCTACGGCTGCGAGTCGGTGCGCGTCCGCGCCGCCAAGCCCGAGCCGCCGCTGCCGTTGGCGATCCAGGAGATCGCCGTCGAGATCACTCAGGAGCGGGCGGTCGACGACGACGATTCCTCCGAGGGCTAGCCGGTAGGGCCCCGCGATGCCCGAGCGCACCGGCTACCTGGGGTTGGGCTCGAACGTCGGCGACTCCGAGGGCCACCTGCGCGCGGCGCTCCACCTGCTGCCGACCGAGGGCGTCCAGATCGTCGCCGTCTCCTCGACCTGGGTGACCGAGCCGGTCGGCGAGATCCTCGACCAGCCCGACTTCCTCAACGCCGCCGTTCGCGTTCGCACCGCGCTGGAGCCCGAGGAGCTCCTCGACGCCTGCAAGCGGGTCGAGGCCGAGCGCGGCCGCCATTTCGACCTCCCCCGTCACAGCCCACGCCCGCTCGACGTCGACCTGCTCCTCCTCGACGCGATCGAGCTCGAGACGGACCGTCTCACCCTGCCGCACCCCCAGGTCCGCAACCGCCGCTTCGTCCTCGCCCCGCTGCTGGAGCTGGACCCCAACCTGACCCTGCCCGACGGCACCGTCCTCGCCGAAGCCCTCGCCGCCCTGCCCGACGACGAGCAGTGCGCCGAGAACCACGGCCCCCTCGCCTAGCGGCCCGCCCGCCTAGGCCGGCGTCGGCGCCACCGGCAGCCAGGCCGGGGGGAGGATCGGTGGGGTGTGGCCGGGGTAGTTCGGGACGATGTCGTGGGCCAGGGTGGCGGCGGGGCGGGGTTCGATCAGCGGCTTGAGGTCGTCGAGGGTGAGGGCGAGGCCGATCGAGGTGGCGATCTGGAGGTCGGCGGCGTTGCGGGCGGGGCCGCCGATCGTGCCGTCGGCGATGTAGGCGTCGACCTGGTCGAGCAGGGCGGGTAGGGCCGCGAGAGCGGCGCGGGCGCTGGCATCGGAGGCTTCGTTGAGGCGTGCCGAGACCGCGACCAAGGGGCCGCCGGTCTTGATCGCGAGGCCGATCGGGACACCGAGGTGGGCGCCCTCCGAGTAGCCGCGGAGGTTCTCCTTTTCGTGCTTGAAGCCCCACCAGAGCAGCTGGCGGATCGGGTGCTGGAGTCGCTCGTCGCCGAAGCGCTCGGCGTCTTCGACCGCGGCACGGGCGTCGGGGTCGGCGGGGAAGAGGGGCGGATCGGGCTGGATCCGGTCGAGGGCGCGGGCGATCTCGCGCGAGCCCTGGATCTTCTCGCCGCCGATCTTCAGGGCCGGAACGGTGGTGCGGGGGAAGCCCACCGCGCGGAGCGCGCCTTTGGCGACGACCGGCATCAGGTCGGTGCGCTTGTACTCGATCCCCTTGAGGTCGAGCATCAACCTCGCGGTGATGGCTGGGTGCGATCCCGGTATGACATAGAGACGATTGGTCATGATGCGATCCTATTCGCATGCTGCTCGCCGTCGACATCGGAAACACGCAGACGCACCTCGGCGCCTTCGAAGGCGAGGAGCTGATCGAGCACTGGCGCTTCCAGACCCGCTCGGGCGCGACCGGCGACGAGCTCGGCGAGCGGATCGCGGGGTTCTTCAACCTCAGCGAGATGCACTTCGGTGACATCGACGCGGTCGTCGTCTCCTCGGTGGTGCCGCCGCTCGGCAGCCAGTTCGAGCGGATGACCGAGCGCTACCTCGAGGCCGAGTGCCTGACGATCGGCCCCGGCGTCAAGAGCGGGATGCCGATCCGGATCGACAACCCGCTCGAGGTCGGCGCCGATCGCCTCGTCAACGCGATCGCTGCCTACGACCGCTTCGGCGAGGCCTGCGTGGTGGTCGACTTTGGCACCGGGATCAACATCGACGCCGTCTCCGCCGACGGCGCCTACCTCGGCGGCGCGATCGGCCCCGGCCTCGAGATCGCCCTGACCGCGCTGATCGACCGCGCCGCCGGCATCTCTCGCCTCAACCTCGGTGAACCGCAGACGGCGATCGGGCGCTCGACCCGCGGCGCGATCAACTCCGGCTTCATCTTCGGCTTCGCCGGGATGATCGACGGCATCGTCAAACGGATGGAAGCCGAACTGCCGGAACCGCGCCTGCTCGCCACCGGCGGCCTCGCCTCGGCGATCGTCCCCTTCTCCGAGACAATCGACGAGGTCGACGACCTGCTGACGCTGAAAGGCCTGCGGCTGATCCATGAGCGCAACGCGTCCTGAGCTGACCGACCCCTTCGAGATCGGCGGCGTGCCGATCGCCAACCGGGTGCTGCTCGCGCCGCTGGCCGGGATCGGCAACTGGTTCGTGCGTCTGCAGGCCAAACGCCATGGCGCCGGCCTGGCGGTCTCCGAGATGGTCTCGAGTTTCGCCCTCCACTACCGCAACGAGCGCACGCTGCGCGAGCTGCTCGTGCTCCACCCCGACGAGCACCCGGTCTCGATCCAGCTCTTCGGCCACGACGCCGAGGTGATGCGCTCGGGAGCCGAGATCGCCGCCGCCGCGGGCGCCGACCTGATCGACATCAACATGGGATGCCCGGTGCCGAAGGTGCGGAAGACCGGGGCGGGGGCGCAGCTCCTCCTCGATCCCGAACTGGCGCTCGACCTGGCCCGCGCCGCCCGCGAGGGCAGCGGCCTGCCGGTGACGGTGAAGCTGCGCTCGGGGATCTCGCCCGGCGACCGCTCCGGCTTCGACCTGGCGATCCGCCTCGCCGAGGAGGCCGGGGTGTCGGCGATCGGCTTCCACCCGCGGGCCGCGACCAAAGGCCACGCCGGCAAGGCGGATTACGCGCTGACCCGCGAGCTGACCGAGCGCCTGGAGATCCCGGTGATCGTCTCCGGCGGCCTCTCCAGCGCCGAGGCGGCCCGCCGCGCCTACGAGGAATCGGGCGCCGACGCGGTGATGATCGCCCGCGGCAGCCTCGGCAACCCCTGGGTCTTCGAGGAGCTGACCGGGCGCCGCGAGGCGCCGCCAAGCCGAGCCGAGGTGGCCGGGGAGCTGCTCTGGGTGGTCGATCGGGCCGAAGAGCACCTCGGGCCGGAGCGCGCCCAGCGCTACCTGCGCAAGTTCTACCCCTGGTATTTTGAGGGGATCGGCGCCTCCAATCAGGTCCGCGACGAACTGCAGCGGACCGCCGACCTGGGCCGCGCGAGGGAGCTGATCGAGGCCGCGCGGACGCCTGTCGGGGTCGTCTGAGCACGCTTTTTGGCCGCTGAAGGGCTGTCGCTATACTCTCGCGCTCCCTGATCCGGTAGGCGAGGTTTCAGAAGTGTGGTTTCCGACGTTTTGGGGAATTTGAATTTGGTCTTGGAGCTCCTTCGAAAGGGGCTCTTTCCACGCAAAGCGAGGTTGTAAGAGTGAGTCGCCAGGCAGTCGTCACCCCAGAGGGGCTAGAGAAGCTGAAAGAGGAAATCGAGTTCCTCTCGACGACCAAACGGCGTGAGGTCGCGGCGCGCATCAAGGAGGCCCGTGAATTCGGCGATATCTCCGAGAACGCCGAATACGACGACGCGAAGAACGAACAGGCCCTGCTCGAGACCCGGATCGCCCAGCTTGAGGAGCGGCTGCGTCGCACGACCGTCATCGACGAGGACTCGATCTCCAGCGACGAAGTCGGCTTCGGCTCGATCGTCCACGTGAAAGACCAGAAATCCGGCGATTCGCAGAAATTCCAGATCGTCGGGTCGACCGAGGCCAACCCGGTCGAGCACAAACTCTCGAACGAGTCGCCGATCGGCAAAGCCCTGCTCGGCAAAAAACGGAACGACATCGTCACCGTCGAGCCGCCGCGCGGGGCCAAGAAAAAATTCAAAATCACCAAGATCGAGCAGCCGTAACCCGGCCGCTAGGCTCGCGCCGATGAGTGCCGAGCCCACGGAGGAGCCGCAGCTCTCCGACGTTCTTCAGGATCGCCGCGACAAGCTCGGGCGGATCCGCGACGCCGGGATCGAGCCGTTCCCGCACGAGTTCTCCGACCGTGAGGAGATCGTCGCGGTGCGGGGCGAGCACGAGGGGCTGCAGGCCGGCGAGGAAACGACCTCGCGCCACCGGGTGGCGGGGCGGATCACGGCGCGCCGCGGCCACGGCAAGAACGCCTTCATCGACATCCGCGACGGCAGCGGCCAGATCCAGCTGCACGCGCGCGAGGACGTGCTCGGGCCCGAGGCCTACGCGCTCCTGATCGACCTCGACATCGGCGACATCGTCGGCGTTGAGGGCACGGCGATGGCGACCCGGCGCGGGGGCGAGCTGTCGCTGGCGATCGACCACTGGCGCCTGCTGGCCAAGAGCCTGCGCCCGCCGCCCGACAAAGTCCACGGCCTCCAGGACACCGAGACCCGCTTCCGCCGGCGCGAGCTCGACCTGATCGCCAACGAGGACAGCCGGCGGATCTTCCAGACCCGCGCCCGGACGATCACCGAGGTGCGCCGCTGGCTCGACGAGCGCGGCTTCATCGAGGTCGAGACGCCGGTCCTGCAGCCGCTCTACGGCGGCGCCTTGGCGCGTCCCTTCACCACCCATCACAACGCCCTCGACCGCGACCTCTACCTGCGGATCGCGACCGAGCTCTACCTCAAGCGCCTGATCGTCGGCGGCATCGACCGCGTCTACGAGCTCGGCAAGGACTTCCGCAACGAGGGCGTCTCGCACAAGCACAACCCCGAGTTCACGATGCTCGAGTGGTACGAGGCCTACGGCGACTACGAGAAGACGGCGCACGACCTCGAGCACATGGTCGCCGAAGTCGCCCAACGCACGCTGGGCACGACCAAAGTTCAGCGCGGCGACGTCGAGATCGACTTCGCGCCGCCGTGGCGACGGATCACGCTGCGGCAGGCGATCCTCGAGCGCTCCGGCATCGACATCCTCGAGCATCCGACGCGCGAGGCCCTCGCCAAGGCGATGGGGACCGAGCCCGACCCGAACGAGGGCTGGGGCAAGCTCGTCGACGGGCTGCTCTCGCGCGACGTCGAGCCGGGTCTGATCCAGCCGACCTTCATCCTCGACTACCCGGTCGAGCTATCGCCTTTCGCCAAGGCCCACCGCACCGAGGCCGGCCTGGTCGAGCGCTGGGAGGCCTTCGTCGGCGGGGTCGAGATCGCCAACTCGTTCTCCGAGTTGAACGACCCCGACGAGCAGCGCCGGCGCTTCGAGCAGCAGGCCGCCGAGATCGCCCGCGGCGACGACGAGGCGCAGCCTTATGACGAGGCTTTCGTCGAGGCGCTCGAACAGGGAATGCCTCCGACCGGCGGCGTCGGGCTCGGAATTGACCGTTTGGTCATGATGTTCACCGGCGCCCAGACGCTGCGAGAAGTCCTGCTTTTCCCGGCAATGCGGACGTAAATAGGCGGATAGCGGACAGAAATGTGACGAGTCCGCGCTAAAAGTCCTGAGAAACCCGCAAGTAGCGCACATGATGCGCACGAAGCCGGACCACCCGGCCCGGTAGAGTGGGAGGACGAAACGGCGTCATCCGAAGAAGGACAAGGCGTCGCCGTCTTCAATTCGGGAATTTTCCCGGGTGCGACCAAGAAGAGGTTTTGGATTTTGTTCGAGCGATTCACTGAGCGGGCTCGTCAGGTAGTCGTCCTAGCGCAGGAGGAGGCGCGGACGCTCAAGCACAACTACATCGGTACCGAGCACATCCTTCTCGGTCTCCTTCGTGAGGAGGAGGGACTCGCCGCTCGCGTCCTCGAGTCCCTCGACATAACTGTTGAACGGGTGCGCTCGCAGGTCGTGCGCATCGTCGGATCCGGCGAGGAGGTCACCTCCGGCCAGATCCCGTTCACGCCCCGTGCCAAGAAGGTTCTTGAGCTGGCGCTCCGCGAGGCGCTGAGCCTGGGCCACAACTACATCGGCACCGAGCACATCCTGCTCGGCCTCGTTCGCGAGAACGAGGGCGTCGCCGC
>DAIQOT010000181.1:0-8131 GCA_036787695.1 Solirubrobacterales bacterium
CGCCCGGCCAGGCCGCGGCATCCGCGGCGCCGACATCGAGCCCGACGACAGACTGCGCGGCGAGTGGGACGTGGTCGTGGTCGGCCCGCACTTCGCCGGCGCCTTCGTCGCACGCGACCTCGGCGAGGTCGACGGACCGGGGCCGGACGCGGAGCGGCGCTTCGAATACTTCCTGACCTACGACCGCGACCTCGTCACCGACGCCGCCCGCGCACTCCTGCACCGCTTGGTCCCCGAGGACTGACGGCGGTTCCCGTGGCGCCGGGCGGGTACCCGTCGGCGCCATGTCCAACTCGCCGATCCGCGTCGCCTCCGTACCCGCCGATCATCCCTACGTGCGCCACCTCGGAGCGCCCGGCGGCGACCTGGTCGAGCGTCTCCCCGACGAGCGCGAGCCCGGGCAGCGCGGCTGGTGGCCGCCGCGGATGCTGGAAACCGGGTGGGTTGGCGAGCACGCCGACGACTTCGACCTCTTCCACGTCCAGTTCGGCTTCGACGGACGCCACCCGGAACAGCTGCGCGAGCTGGTGGCACTGCTGGCGGACCTCGGCAAGCCGCTCATCTACACGGTCCACGACCTGCGTAACCCGAACCACGAAGAGCACGGGCTGCACGCCGAGCAGATGGCGGTGCTGATCGAGGCCGCCGACGCGCTGGTGACGTTGACCGACTGCGCCGCGACCCTGATCGAGGAGCGCTTCGGCCGCTCCGCCGAGGTGATCCCCCACCCCCACGTCGTGCCACTCGACCTTTTGGCCGAGCGTTACGCGACGCCGCGGCCACGGACTGAGCCTCCCCGCGTCGGCGTCCATCTGAAGAGCATGCGGGCGAACATGGTCGGCCTGCCCTTGATCCGAGCTTTGACCGAAGGCGAGGGCATCGGTCCTGCGCGCCTCCAAGTCGACGTTCACCGAGAGATCTGGGACCCCCACGCCCCCTCCTTCCGCGGCGATCTGCGAACAACGCTGGAGCATCTGGCCAGTAAGGATGCCCTCGACCTGCGGGTCCACGACTACTTCTCCGACGTAGAGCTCTACGACTACCTCGCCGGTCTCGACGCCGCGATCCTTCCTTACCGCTTCGGCACTCACTCGGGCTGGTTGGAGGCTTGCCGCGACCTGGGCACCCCGGTCGTCGCCCCGAGCTGCGGTTGTTACGCGGACCAAGGCCCCGCCTTCATCTTCCGCTGCGACGAGGACCACCTCGACGGCGCGAGCCTGCGCGACGCCGTCCGCCGAGCGACCGATGGTGGGGTGAGGGACGAGGGGGACCCTTCTCTCACGAACTGCGGGGAGGTTCGTTCAGGGTCCCCCTCGTCCCTCTCGACGGCCTCGTCTCTCCCCCGCATCGCCTGGCGGCGGGAGCAGCGGAATGAGATCGCGGCGGCTCACGAACGGCTCTACCGGCGGGTGTTGGCGGAATCCTCGGAGCCTCGGTTGGAGGTCCAGGCGGCGTGAAGCCGTGGGTGTCCGTGAGCGTTCTTGTGCCGGTTCGGAACCGGACGGAGCATCTCGCGAACCTCGTTGACGGGCTGAATCGGGCGTTTGACGCGCCGCGCTTTGAGCTGCTCGTCGGTTGGATGGGTGGTGAGGATCCGGGGGCTGCGCTGGAAAGGGCGCGGGGGTTCGGGGCCTCGGTGATCGAGGTCGAGGGCGAGGAGCTGCCGTTGGCGGCTACGCGGAATCGACTTGCCGAGGTCGCCGCGGGCGAGATGCTCGTCTTCCTCGACGTCGACTGCATTCCCTCGCGCTCGCTGCTGACCGCGCACGCGGCGGCTCTCTGCGACCGCGATGCGTTGGCCGTCGGTGAGGCTCGGTATCTGCCCAAGGGGTTCCAAAGCGGCGGGGCGGATGAGCGGTTGCTGCGGCGCGCCGGGCATCCCCACCCCGAGCGGGTCGGGCTATTCCCCGCCCCGGGCGTGGCCCGGGCGGACGAGCGGCACGAGCTCTTCTGGTCGTTGAATTTCGCCGTCCGACGCGACACCTTCATCGAGCGGATCGGCGGCTTCGACGAGGACTACCGGGGCTACGGGATCGAGGACACGGACTTCGCGATGCGCGCGGCGCGGGCGGGGGTGCCGATCGCCTGGGTCGGCGGCGCTCTCGCCTTCCATCAGCACCACGAGCCGACCCGGCTGCGGCCGGAGGAGACCGCGGCGCTGGTCGAGAACGCGCGTCGCTACCGCGACCGCTGGGGCGAGTGGCCGGCGCGAGGCTGGCTGACCGAGCTCGCCACCAAGGGCCTCGTCGACTGGGACGAGGAGTCCGGGACACTGGCGGCGCGGGCCAGCTCGATCAGGTAGTCGGCGGCGCGGCCGGCACCTTTGCCGTCGGCCCAGCGCTCGAGCCGGCCGCGGCGATCGCGAGCATCCTCGAGCAGACTCGGCCAGCGCTCCGGCGCCGGCGGCTCGTCAAGGACGACCGCGGCGTCGTCGCGCTCCAGGTCCTCTCCTCGCGCTACCTGCTCGGCGAACGGCCGCGGCTGCGGCATGCAGACGAGGCCGCAGCGGGCGAAGGCCGCCTCGGCGACCGCGTTGGCGCCCGCCGGGGCGACGACGACGGCACAGCCGGAGAGCAGCTCGAGGTCGACCGGCCGCGGGCCGAGGATCTCCCAGCCGCGCGCGGCGTCGGCGATCTCGGCGGCGAGCGGGCCGCATTCGCCGAGGACCAGGGCCCGCCGCGGCCGTCCGCCCGGTCGCGGCCGCTCGGCACCGTCGAAGCGGGTCACGGCGCCGACGTGGCCGCTGCGCTCGCGGATCGCGGGCGGCGTCCCCTCCGGCTCGAGCCACTTCGGGTAGGGCGCCAGGAGCCCGGCCGCCCAGGCGTAGGCGAGACGATGCGGCGGGTCGTCGCGCTCTCCGCTCTGGCGCAGGTAGGCGAACGGGACGCCGCAGAGCCGGGCGAGCATCGCCACCTCGACCGAGACGTCGACCAGCATCAGGTGCGGCCGGCGGCGCTCGATCCAGCCCGCGATCGCCGCCATCCTGGTCGCCAGCCCGGTCGAGCCGAGCGGCGCGAAGTGAAGCTCCTCCGGCGTCTCGCCGGGCTCGGGGCGACGGTCAGTGTCGAGCGGCAGCAGGACCGATTCGCCCGGGCCGAGCCGCTCCGCCGGCAGCGAGCTGAGGTAGCCGACCGTGGCGCCGCGCTCGCCGAGCGCCCGCCCGATCGCCCCGGCGCGAGCGGCGTGGCCGGCGCCGTGGTGATGGACGTAGATGCCGATCCGCGGTGAGTCGGTCACGCCGGAGCCGCGGCCACCAGCGACCGGTAGGCATCGAGATAGCGGTCGGTCATCGCCTCGAGCGTGAAGTGTCGTTCGACCCGCCGTCGACAGGCGGCGCGGGAGAGGCCGCGCGCGACCTCGATCTGCCGCGCCAGATCGACCGCGTCGTCGGCCGCGGCGAGAGCGCCGGTACCGGCGTCCAGAATCTCCGGCAGCGCGCCGCGGGCGAAGCCCGCGACCGGCGTCCCGCAGGCCAGCGCCTCGATCGCGACCAGCCCGAACGGCTCCTCCCAGCGCGGCGTCACCAGCGCCACGTCGGCGTCGCCGACCAGTTCGGCGAGCGTCGCGCTGTCGAGGTGGCCGACGTAGGTGACGTCCTCCCCGGCGTCGGCGAGGCAACCATCGAAGTACTCGCGGTCGCAGACGGGGCCGGCGATCGTCAGCGGCATCCGCGCCAGCCGCGCCGCCTCGACCGCCAGGTGCAGCCCCTTCTCCGGGACGATGCGGCCGCTCCAGACGGCGCCCCCGCGCCGGGGCCGGCGACGGTAGCGCCATGTGTCGAGCGAGACGCCGTTGTGGATCACCCGGCAGGGCCGCGCGGCGTGGGCCCAGGCGGCGGCGTTGGCGCGCGAGACCGACGCCCAGCGACTGCCGGACGCCTCGCGTGAGGCGACCTCGATCGCGCTCTCCAGCCACGGCGTCGGCGGCGAGTGGAGCGTCGTCAGCATCGGGGTCCGCAGGGCCGGCGCCATCGCCACCGGCAGGTAGTGGAGGCAGTTGTTGTGGACGACGTCGTAGCCCCGCTCGTCGAGCGTCACCATCAAGGAGAGGTAGGCGTGGTGTTCCTCGAGGAACCCGCGGGCGGGCATGCTGACGTCTTCGCTCGCCGCCCGCGAGAGGCGCAGGTGGCCTCCTCCCGTGCGCTGTCGGAACCCGTGGCCGCCACCGTCGTGGATCGTCACCTCATGGCCGTGCGCCCGCAACGCGTCGGCGAGCGCGACGGTGTGCGCCTCCATCCCGCCCGCGAACGGCTGCTCGACCGTCTGGGTCGCGGAGGCGATGAAGCCGATGCGGAGTTTTTGGGGACCGGGCATCGCGCTGAGGTACCCCGCCGAATCGCCGGTACGCAAGGAATTCCGCGGGTACCCGTCGCGCTTCGCCGGCCCCCGGGCGCTCAGCTGGCGGGCGGCGCGTAGAGCTGCAGGTCGTTGCCGTCGGGGTCCTTGAACGGGGCGATCCGGCCCCACGGATGATCGGAGACCTCGTCGGTGAACTCGACCCCGTTGTCGCCCAACTGGCTGACCGAGGAGTCGATGTCGTCGACCTTGAAGGCGATCACGGCGCCGCCATCGCCGGCCGGGGACTCGTTGGCGTTCAGGCCGATCACCTGGTCGCCCGCGGTGACCTCGCTCCATTCGCCGTCGTGGTCGACCACGTCGAGGCTGAGGCTGTCGCGGTAGAAGGCGACGGCGCGGTCCATGTCGGTGACCGGCAGCCAGATCCTGGCGATGCTTTCGATCATGAGTTCTCTCCTGTCTTCGAAATTCGTCGTCTCTTGACGACCTGTGCAGGAGTACCCGTAGCCGCTGTCCAGTATCAGCGGGGCGCTAATCGCGGCGAGTGACCGCGTCGGCGACTTTCTGCCGCAGCGACTGGGCGATCAGGCGTCCCGACGAGGGGTCGCCGCCGAGCACCGCGGAGGCGAAGTTCTTCGCCTGTTCGAGGCTGATGTGCGGCGGCAGCGGCGGCACCTCGGGGTCGGTGACGATGTCGAGCACGGTCGGCCGATCGGCGGCGAAGGCCGCCTCCCAGGCGGGGCCGATCCCCTCGGGGTCTTCGACTCGGATCCCCTGCAGCCCGATCATCTCGGCGAACCGCGCGTAGTCGACGTCGGGCAGCGACTGGGAGCCCTCGAATTTCGGGTCGCCCTCCATCGCCCGCTGCTCCCAGGTCACCTGGTTCAGGTCGTGGTTGTTGAGGACCATGACGACGAGGCGCTGGTCGGCCCACCGCTCGCGGTATTTGGCGATCGTGATCAGCTCCGCCATCCCGTTCATCTGCATCGCCCCGTCGCCGACCAGCGCGATCACCGGCGCCCCCGGGTGGGCGAACTTGGCGGCGATCGCGTACGGCACGCCCGCCCCCATCGTCGCCAGCGTCCCCGAGAGCGAGGCCCGCATCCCCGGCCGCAGCTTCACGTCGCGGGCGTACCAATTGGCGGCGGAGCCGGAGTCGGCGGCGATGATCGCGCCGTCGGGCAGCCGCTCCGAAAGCTCGCTAAAGACCCGCTGCGGGTTGATCGGATCGGCGGGCTGCTGGGCCCGAGCGTCGATCGTCTCCCACCACCCGGCGACGTTCTTTTCGATCCCCTCGCGCCAGGAGCGGTCCCCCTTGCGCTCGAGCAGCGGCAGCAGCTCGCGCAGGGTCGTCCGCGCGTCGCCGACCAGGTTCAGCTCCATCGGATAGCGGATGCCGAGCATGCGGCCGTCGATGTCGATCTGAACGCCGCGGGCCTGGCCCTCCTCGGGGAGGAACTCGGAGTAGGGGAAGCCCGAGCCGACCATCAGCAGCGTGTCGCATTCCCCCATCAGGTCCCAGCTCGGCTTCGTGCCGAGCAGGCCGATCGAGCCGGTCACCCAGGGCAGGTCGTCGGCGAGTGCCGCCTTGCCGAGCAGCGCCTTGGCGACGCCGGCGCCGAGCGCGTCGGCGACCGCGGTCACCTCCTCGTGGGCGCCGAGCGTCCCGGCGCCGATCAGCATCGCGACCTTCTCGCCGGCGTTGAGGATCTCGGCGGCGCGGGCGAGCTGCTCACGCGTCGGGACGAGCTCGGGACGCTCCCAACCCGGTCCGGAGAAGACCGAGCCGTGTTTGCGCGGCGGGGCCTCGACCGCGTCGGCCTCCTGCAGGTCGTTGGGGAGGATCACGCAGGTGACGGTGCGCTCGGCCAGCGCGATCCGCACCGCCCGGTCGACCAGGTGGCGGATCTGCTCGGGCTCGGTCGCCATCTCGACGAACTCGTGGGCGACGTCCTTGAAGAGGCTGACCAGGTCGACCTCCTGCTGGTAGCTGCCGCCGAGCGAGGCGCGCGCCTGCTGGCCGACGAAGGCGACGACCGGCTGGTGGTCGAGCTTCGCGTCGTAGAGGCCGTTGAGGAGGTGGATTGCCCCGGGGCCGGAGGTCGCCATGCAGACGCCGACCTCGCCGGTGAACTTGGCGTGGGCGCAGGCCATCAGGGCGGCCATCTCCTCGTGGCGGACCTGGACGAACTCGGGCCGCGGGCCCTCCCGTTCGAAGGCCCCCATCACCCCGTTGATCCCGTCCCCGGGGTACCCGTAGATCCGTTTCACGCCCCACTCGCCGGCCAACCGGCCGAGCAGCTGATCGCCGACCGTCTCACTCATCGGAGCCAAGTTTCGTCATCCCGACGAGGTCCCCGGGGAGGTGGCCGGCAAACCACGGCGGGCTCAGGCGCGCATCTCCTGGCGGAGCCCATCGAGGGCGCGGCGGAGGATCCGTGAGACCTGCATCTGCGAGCAGCCGAGCCGCTCGGCGATGCGGACCTGGGTGAGTTCGTCGAAGAAACGCAGGCGGACGACCTCGGCCTCGCGCGCCTCGAGCGTCGGCAGCGCGGCGAGCAATGCGGCACGGTCCTCGACGTTCTCGTAGCGGGCGTCCTCCGTCCCGAGCCATTCGGAGGCGAATTCGTCGGCGCCGGCGTCCTTCGGCGGCAGGTCCAGGGAGACCGGGCTGCGGTCGTGCTGGAACTCGAGCGCCTCCAACACCTCGGACGGCTCGACCTCGAGGCGCGCGGCGATCGCGGCGACGGTCGGGGCGCGGCCGCCCTCGAGCGTCAGGTCCTCGCTCGCGCGTTCGACCCGGAGCAGGAGGTCGTGGAGGGAGCGGGGCGCCCTGACCATCCACACCTTGTCGCGGAAGTGGCGCTTCAGCTCGCCGAGGATCGTCGGCTTCGCGTACCCCAGGAACGGGGTCCCCAGTGAGGGGTCGAAGCGGTCGACCGCCTTCAGCAACGCGAGGCTTGCGACCTGCGCCAGGTCGTCGTACGGCTCGGCGACGCCGGCGTAGCGACGCGCCGTCCTCCGGCCGGCCGCCGTCGACCGGCCCGCGCGCGGCCATCAGCGCCCTTTCGCTTTCGCTTTCACGGCTTTTTTGGCTTTCGCGACTTTGCCTTCCTGCGCGACGACCCCGGTCGGCTCTTTCGGCAACCCCGCCGCCTGGCGGAGTTTCTGCGCGATCTCCTCGATCTCCCCCGCGTCGGGACCGGGCGCGAACAGCGCCTCCTGGGGCGGCAGGTCGTAGGCCGGCGCGCCCTCGGGATGAAGCTCCTCGGCGACTTCGAGCTCCTCGCCGGTTTCCGGGTGCGGGCCGTTGAACACCGCCGACAGCTCTTTGAAGTCGTCGGGCGACCAGCGGTAGAGCTTCAGGTGTTCACCGCGTTTGATGTGCGGCTGGCACTCGGGGATTTTGGACGTCGGGATGCGCGGCGTCGGGAACAGTTTTTCCATCTTCGCCCCGGTCAGGTTCTCCAGCGCCCGCGCGTAGGCGACCTGGTGTACGCCGCCGCGGACCAGCAGGTAGCCGGTCAGCGCCCGCGCCGCCGGATGGTCGACCGCCTCGTAGACCTTGAGCTTGTTGTTGCGCGCTCCGGTCTCGAGGAAGAAGTTGTGGGTGAGGTCACCGATCAGGTCGCCGGTGGCGTTGACGTAGTCACCGTTCCACGGCTTGCCCATCGAGTCCTGGACGGTCGCCGAGGCGGCGCCGGCGAGGAACTGCTGGCTGTTGCGGCAGTCCGCCAGGCCTTTCAACGCTCCCCTTTTGCCCGGTTTCCCGTCGACGGCGCCGGTCAGCATCGTGTTGATCGCGGTCGAGACGAGCTCGATGTGGCCGAACTCCT
>DAIQOT010000035.1:0-22940 GCA_036787695.1 Solirubrobacterales bacterium
GATTCCGCCCTGAACCAGAACGCTCGTCCATCGCTCGGGGGTCTGGGCGTCAAGTAGTACCCACCTCGGATTCTTTGGCCCCGCCCCGCTGTAGGACGCAGAAGTGCCCGGCGTATCCCGGCGCCTCCCAGAGGGAGTAAAGATCCTCATGCTCGGCCAGGAACTCCCGCACCGCGGCCTCGACGCCTGCCGAGAGGAAGCGGAAGTCATCGACCATGAGTACCGAGCCGGGGCGGGTCCTGGAGTGCATGAGGCGCAAGCCGGTGAGGATCGGCTCGTAGAGATCGAAGTCGAGGTAGGCGAAGGCGACCTGGTGGGGCAGCTGCTCGGCTATCAGGTCCGGTTCGATGAAGCCCTTGACGATCCGGGTGCGGCTGGCCGGGAAGCGGATCTCGCGCAGCCGTTTCTGTACCGACTCCGCGCCGACCATCATCGACCCCGCGTAGCTCTCCATCGAGCCGAGGCCGAGCGGGTCGTCGATCAGCACGTCCTCTGCGCTCGGGGCCGAGAGGCCTTCGAAGGAGTCGTAGAGCCAGAGGGTCTTGTCCGTGGCGGCTATCTCGTTGGCGATAAGCGCTGAAGTGGCGCCCTGCGCGACGCCCATCTCGCAGATGTCACCTGGGCCGGTCAACGACAGCTGCAGGTTGTAGATCAGGTACATCGCCTCGGGAATCTCGGTACCGATCAACCGGTGGACCAGCTCACGCCTGCCCTCACGTGGCTCTAGCTCCGGCAGTATCTCTGCTTCGAACAAGTCGACCAACTGGTCGACCACGATCTGCCGGCGCCCTGCCTGCGTCCGCCATTCCTGGCGCGTGATGACGCGGGCGCCCGTGGGTCTGAGCGCTCTGTTCAAGGTGCGCTTGACAGCTGCTCGAATTTTGGTGCCGGAGCTACTCATGGGATTTGCGCGCCACGCTAGTTCGTTCCTCGCCCGGAAGCGATCCGCTCGGGTTGGAATTCCGTCGGGACCTCGCGCCGATCATCCGGCTACCCGAAATTGAGGGTTGCGGGAGAGCCAGAAGCCGCTCCTTAAGTCAGAGTTCGAATATTGCCGATGGGGTTGTTGTCTATTCGTCCGATCTTCGCTAAAGACTGTCTAAACCCGGCGGGGTGTTAGGCAACGGTATCCGAGCAGTATGGGAGTGCGTAGGATGAAGCGCGGTTGATGGAGTCTGGGGCTCTAAGCAAGGGGATCGACAGCGAGTTGCTGACGCCTGCCCGCGTCGATCGACTGGTTGGCACGCGGCATCGCGATCGCGACTATGGCCTTCGTCGGATCCTCTTCGCGGCTGACTCGGTCGCGCTGGTTTTGGCTCTGGCTGTGGCGATCCGGGTCACGGGGAACCAGGGCCTGACGGCGGTCGACGCGCTCTGGATCATCCCGACGATCCCGGGCTGGTTCCTGCTGTTTCGCGCCTACGGGCTCTACCAGCGGCCGGTCCGGCGGTTTGAGCCGACGCACCTCGATGACTTCTCCTCGCTCTTCCACGCGCTGCTGGTCGGGACCCTCGGCCTCTGGGTCTGGTTCCGGTTCATGCCGGTGGATCGACTCAACCTGGAGGAGGTCATCGCCTTCGGTTTCTTCGCCTTCCTGTTGATCACCGGCTTCCGGACCGGTGTCCGGCTCATCGGCCTGCGGGTGAGAGGGCCCGAAAGGGTGCTGGTCATCGCGCCGCTCGCGGACGTAAAGATTCTCCAACGAAAGTTCGGCAACCACCCCGAGTACGAGATGGAAGTGGCCGGCGCGATGACCATCGGGGGGGAAGGGCACGAGGGCCTCGACATGGCCATCTGCGAGAACTTCGACGACGTCGGGCACATGCTGCGGGCGTCCGAGGTCGACCATCTGATGGTGCAGCTGAATCAGGATCTGATTTCGCAGGAGGAAATCGCCGAATTGATGCGGACCTGCCACCGGGCCCGGATCCGGTTCGGCACGTTCCCGCGGGAGAAAAGCCTGTTGCCACCCGGTGTCGACGTGAACCACGTGGAGGGGACCGGGTTCCTCTCCTACCACCCGCCGGTGCTGTCGCGGAGCTCGATGATCATCAAGCGCGCGATGGATCTGATGATCGCCCTGCCGCTCCTCGTCGTCCTCGCGATCCCGATGGCGATCATCGCCTTGGCGATCAAGCTGGGCGACGGGGGAGACATCCTCTTCAGCCAGACGCGGGTCGGCAAGGACGGCAAGCGCTTCCAGCTCCTCAAGTTCCGGACGATGGTCCCGGACGCCGACGAGATGGTCGCCGACTTGATGCCGAACAGCCTCGATCCCGATTGGCTCGTGATGAACGAGGACCCGCGCATCACGCAGGTCGGCGGTTACCTCAGGCGGTCCAGCATCGACGAGCTGCCGCAACTCTGGAACGTGGTCCGTGGCGACATGAGCCTGGTCGGCCCGCGGCCGCTGCCGGTGCGCGACGACGCCGAGGTTCGCGGCTGGGGTCGACACCGCCTCGACTGCGTCCCCGGCATCACCGGTTGGTGGCAGGTGCTCGGCCGCAACAACATCCCGTTCAGGGAGATGGTCGAGATCGACTACGCGTACGTGACCAGCTGGAGCTTCTGGGGCGACTTCAAATTGCTCGTCAGAACGATCCCGGTCGTGATCGGTCGGCGCGGCTCGAACTGAGCGGTGAAAGCTCCGGATAGGAGCTTCGCGGTGCGCCCGCGGGCTTACCCTTCCGCCTCATGTTTGTGGGCTGTGCGCAGGCGCTGGTAATCCTCGTCGTCAGCGGCCTTTCGGTAGTAGCCGTAGAAGATGCGGGCTGACTCGGCCTTTGGGGAATCCTCGGAGTGCTCGTCCTGGTCGCGGACCTGGCCGTCGTCGTCGAACTTTTTGCCTGAGGAGTGGTTGGCGTAGCGGCGGGAGCGGGTGAAGCCCATCTGGAGGAACTTGCGCGCCATGTCCATGCCGACGAAGTCCTCTTGTTGCTTGTAGGTGAGGAATAGGTCGTAGATCTTCTCGGCCGAGGCCTGGGCTTTGTCGGGAGTGGCAAAACGCCAGTGGGGGAGGATCTCGGACTTGTACGGTTCGGCGATCAGGACGCCCTGCTCGCCACGGCCGATCCGGTAGCGCTCCGGATGGCGGCGGAAGTCGATGTCGCGGTAGATCGCGGCGTAGCCGGCTTTGTCGGGGCTCTTCTTCGGCATTCATCGTCCTCCCGGACACGGCGGCGGCTTCGGCGCTTCGCAGCGAGCCTTGTGGTCGAGGCGGATGTCGACGGCGGTGACGCCGCCGACGGTGTGGTTGCCGGGGCCGAGGTAGGAGCCGATCGGGCCGGCGAGGAGAACCGCGCGGCCGGGGGCGATCCGCGCGTGGAAGCCGGCGAGGTCGATCGTTTCGACCCGCGTCGGTTCCGGGTGCCCTCCGTCGTGGCCGGTCACGTTGGCGATCTCGAGATGCTGGTGGGGCGAGACGAGCAGGCAGGGGACGATCGGGTAGGCGGACGAGAGGAAGACGACCACCTTCCGCCCCTTCGGCGCCGGGCAGACGCCTGCTGCCTGCACGCCCGGCCTCCCGCGCACCGGCCCGTGCGCGGCGGGCGAGCGGTGGATGACCCGCGGCGCGGCGATCGCCGCCGGCGCCAGGGATTCCGGCCACCTGGGCGCCCGCGGAACCGGGACCTGGGTCCAGTCGCGGCCGCCGTCCTTGGTGAAGCTGAGGGTGGAGCGGTTGGTGAAGCTGGGGAAGGCGAGGCCGTGGCGAGTGTCGGAGAGGGTGATCGCGGAGGAGTTACTCGGGAGGCCGCGGATCGGCCGCACCGGGGCGGCGTGGCCGTCTGGGCCGACCACGGTGTAGGAGCGGTTGCCCGGATCGTGGACGAGGAACGAGCGGCTGCGCCCGCGGCGGGTGAGGACTTCGTTCGCCTCGAGGGTGCTGTTCACGTACGGCAGGTGGATCGTGGCGACGCGGTGCCAAGAGCGGCCGTAGTCGGTCGTACGCCAGACGACCGTCGGCGTCCCGTTCGGCCCTTCCCTCCCGGTGGCTTCGAGCATCCCGAGGATGCCGTGGCCGTCGCGGCCGATCAGCGGCGTCGTGTAGATGTCCTCCTTGGTTTCGCCGAGGCCGGACGTTTCCTCTTCTTCGATGGGTGTTTCTTCACGCGGCCCTTCAGGCGGTTGCGGAGGAGGCGTGGCGTGGGGGTTCCCCGGGTCGACCTCGGTCCAGGTCCGGCCGCCGTCGACGGTGCGGTAGAGCGCCGGGCCAGGATGACCGCCGGCGAGCCAGCCGCGGCGCGGCGTTTCGAAGGAGATCCGGCCGGCCTCCGGCGGCGGCTTGGGCAGTTCCCGCCAGTGGCGGCCGGAGTCGTGGCTGACGAGGAGCGGGCCGAAGTTGCTGGCGGTGTCGCCCGACACCTTCGGCAAGGCGAAGAGATCGTGGCCGTCGACCAGTGAGAAGGAGACCTGGGTCGCGGACGTGAAGAGATTGGCGGCGCGCAGCCGGGTGTGGCGCCAGGTGCGCCCGCCGTCGGTGGTCCTGTACATCGACGCCCGTATGTCGTCTTCCGTGCCCGTGTCGGACAACGCCCAGCCGCGCCGCGGATTCGCGAAGTAGACGCCGGGGATCCCCCACCCGTGGGGCACGGGCGGGGTGATCGGCCGCCAGGTCCGGCCGCCGTCCGGGGTCCAGAAGACGCCGACACCCGAGCGCACCCAGCCTTCTTCTCCCGCCACCATTTCGCCTTCGACGACAAAGCGGGCGCTGGAGATCTTCGGCCGGGCGCGACCACCTCCGGCCGGAGGGGGTCCGGGGCCTCCTACTTCGAAGATCCCACCTGCTTCGTCTTCGGGTCCACCTTCTTCGATGAACCCCACTTCTTCGGGAGCGGCCGCCCCGTGCTTCGCCGCCCCGGTCGAGCTCGAGCCGCCGCCGCAGCCCGCGACGAGGGCGGCGACGAGGACCACGATCGCGATCGTTCCCCTCACCGGCATCCCTGCCACCTACCCGTGCCCGCACCCGGCAAGCGCCTGGTCCGGGGCGGATCACGAGGGGGGTCTACTGTGTCGGCGAAGGGTCAGCCATGGATCGCGAACGAAAAGACCCGCTCTGGTACGTCATCGACGGCGATGACCGATTGGTGCAGGTCAGCACCGGATACTTCGATTTCGCCGATCGGAACGACCTGCCGGATGCCGACCTCGCTCTCGGTCGCCCGCTGTGGGATTTCGTCGCCGGCGAGTCCGTGCGGGCGGTGCAGAAGGCGTTCATCCGGCGCGTTCGCCGTTCGGGGATGACTGTGATCCTGCCGTTCCGCTGCGACGGCCCTGAGGTGCGGCGCGAGCAGCTCCTCACCGTCGGGCCGGCGGAGGGCGGCGAGATGATCGTCTTCACGACCCAGGTCGTGGGAGAGCTGCCGCGCCCGCGGCAGGCATTGCTCGACCGCCGTCGGGACCGAGGAAAGCGCACCGTCGTGATGTGCAGTTGGTGCGATCGGATCAAAGAGGGGTCCGCCTGGGTCGAGATCGAGCAGGCCGCGCTGGCTCTTGGCCTGACCGGTGGTGGGCCGATGCCGAGGATCAGCCATGACCTCTGCGAGGAGTGCGTCCTCGAGCTGACCCACGCCTCACCCGACATCGAGGGGTAGCGCGCCGACGGCCGCGGCCGAGTCAGGGGGACGCGGGCGTCAGCGGGCGTCGGTGACGAGCTGGCGCATGACGTTGCCCGCGGTGCGGAGCGGCTCGACGTCGCGGCCGATGCGGGAGAGGATCAGCGCGCCCTCGTACTGGGTGACGATCGCGGCCCCGAGGCGCTTCGCGGCGCGGGAGTCGATGCCGTCCTCGCGGAGGTAGCCGGCGAAGCGCTCGATCCAGCCGTCGATCGAGGCGCGGCTGAGCCGGGCGATCTCGTCCTCGCCGCCGGCGTACTCCAGCGCCACCAGGGCGACGGGGCACCCCGCGTCGAAGTCACGTTCCTCCACCGCCTCGGCCGCGCTGACGAAGAACGCGCGGACCGCCGCCTCGGCGCCGCGACCGCGGGTGAAGGCGTCGTCGATCATCGCGTCGACCTGGGAGGTGCCCGCGGTCATCGCCTCGACGACGATCTGATCCTTGCCGCCGGGGAAGTAGTGCTGGAGGGAGCCCCAGGGGGCGTCCGCCGCCTTGACGATGTCGCGCAGGCTGGTGCCGGTGTAGCCGCGCGTGCGGAGCAGGCGCGCCGCCGCCAGCACGACGCGCTCGCGTGGACCCTCGGTTGCGGTGGTTGCCATGCCTCGAGTCTAGCTGCCCCAAGGCCACGGTATGACGGGTGTCGTAGTGACTATGACAACCGTCAGTCCACCTCCGCGATCACGGTTCGCGCGCTGGCGTGAGCAGGACCCGGTCGTCGAAGGCGTGGACGCCCTCGATCTTGCGGAGCACGGGACCCCTCGCGCCGAAGATCAGGAACTCTTCGCCGCGCGAGGAGTGGTGGGACCAGGCGACCACCAGCAGCTTGACCGCGACGATGTCGATCGACTGGCAGCGGTCGAGGTCGACGATCACGTAGAGGTGGTCGGAGTCGAGGGCGCGTTCGAGCGCGTCGCGGAGGATCTCGCAGGCCGGGAGGTCGAGCTCACCCTCGATCAGGATTTCGAGGCACTCCGGCCACGATTCGACCTCGTCGAGCCGGAAGGGCCGATGAGGACATTCGAGCTGGGACACGCGCGGGGCCTTCCGTTCGCTCTGGAAGAGTCCGCAGGGCGGGCGGTCCCGACCGCGTGCCTCAGTGCCTGACAGTGACGTCCCGGCGCTGTGGTCCGGGCATCAGGGAAAGCGTAGCGCGTCCCCTTTGGCGCCCGGCCGGTGTGAGCCGGCGGTGTCGGTGCCCTGGGTACGATGGTGGTCGATGACCTGGGGAGGGGGCATTGCGCGGGGGGTGGGATCGCGGCGGACGCGGTTCACGGTCGCCTGCGTGGTGGCGGCGCTCTCCCTGCTCGCCGCCTTCTCCTCCGCGGCGGGCGCCGCCGATTGGCAGGAAGCGCGGCTGCCGATGGCCGACCCCTCCCACTCGAAGCTTCTCGGGATCTCCTGCCCGACCGCCGGTCGCTGCGTCGCGGTCGGTGAAGGCAGCGCGATCGCCACCTCCGGCACGCCGACCGGTGGCGCCTCGGCCTGGGACATGGGAGCGATCGACATCGGCGGGGAAACCGACGCGACCGGGACGTTGATCGAAGAGCCCGGGCTCGGGACGCGCGAGGAGATCTACGCCGTCTCCTGCCCGAGCGATGAGCTCTGCGTCGGCGGCACCTTCGACGGATACATCGTCTGGTCGACGAACCCGGCCGGCGGGGCGTCGACCTGGCGCTTCGCCGACATCGACGGCCCCGCTCGCGACACCCACCTGATGGCGATCTCCTGCCCGTCCACCGGCCTCTGCGTGGCGGTCTCGGGGGAACGCTACACGGGGGGAAAGATCCTCACCTCGACCGATCCGACCGGCGGCCGCGCGGCCTGGACGGTGACCCAGCTGGACGAATCGCTCGACCTGCGCGGCGTCTCCTGCGGATCGCCGACCTTCTGCGTCGCGGTCGCCGAGAGCGGCCGGATGATCGCCTCCACGGATCCGACCGGCGGCCCCGGCGCCTGGCACGAACTGCCCTCTCCCGCGCCCGGCAACATGAAGGGGGTCGACTGCGCGGGCACCGCCTTCTGCGTCGCGGGGAACTTCAGCGGCAACCTGCTCAGCTCCACCGCTCCGCTCGGCGGCGGTCCGTGGAGCACCCGCAACGGCGGCGGGTCGGCCCTCGTCACCGGGATCTCCTGCCTGCCGAGCGGCCAGTGCGCGGCGGTCGACAACAACGGCGACGTGACCGCCACCGGCAACGCGCTCGATCCGAACGCCGGGTGGAGCTTCCAGAACCTGATCCCGTACCGCGAGCCGGCGAGCCAAGTCGAACTGCCGAACAACGGGCTGTTCTCGATTTCCTGCACCGGCCCCGAATTCTGCGCCGCGGTCGGGTCGGGCGGCTCGGTCTTCACCAGCACCGATCCGTTCGCCGCCCCCGCCGCGCCGGCCACGAGCGCGTCCGCGGCGGATGGGAAGAGCGCCAAGGGAGGTCGCGCGGCGACGCGCCCGCGGACCAAGCTGGCCCGCGTCGATCATCGCCACACCAGGATCCGCGGCAAGTGGGCGCGGGTGCGCTTCCGCTTCCACGCGGTCGGCGCCGCGCGCGGCTTCGAATGCCGCCTCGACCGCGGTCACTTCAGGCGCTGCCACTCGCCGAAGCTCTACCGACGGATCGGCCGCGGCGACCACATCTTCCGCGTGCGGGCGATCGGCCCGACCGGACTGCGAGGCCCGGTGGCCAAGGAACGCGTCGTGGTCGAAACTACGGCGCGAGGCGTCGCCAAGGGCATCGCTCGGGAGGTGTGACGTGCAGCAGCTGACGTTCGTCGAGGCGGGGACGGTGGAGTGGCGCGACGTGCCCGCGCCGGAGCTCACCGACGCGGGCGGGGCGCTCGTCCGACCGCTGGCGACCGCGTCCTCGTCCCTTTCCAGGTCTCCTGCGGCGGCTGCGTCGCCTGCGCGGGCAGCCGCTTCGGCGCCTGCCACGAGTTCCGCGCCCCGGTCGGCGGCGCCTTCGGCTTCGGTGAGGCGGGCGGCGGCCACGGCGGCGGCGCCGCCGACCGGCTCGCCGTCCCCGCCGCCGATCACCTCCTCGTCGCGGCTCCCGACGGCGTCGACCCGGCGGTCCTCTGCACCCTCGTCGACAACGTCTGCGACGGCTACCGCACCGTCGCCGGCCCGCTGGCGGCGATGCCCGGGGAGGAGGTGCTGGTGGTCGGCGGCGCCGGGGCGTCGGTAGGGCTCTACTCGGTCGCGGCGGCGCTCGCCCTCGGCTCCGGCCGGGTCCGCTACGTCGACCGCGACCCGGTCAACTGCGCCGCGGCCGAGCGGCTCGGCGCCGAGGTGACGCCGCTCGACGGCCCCTGGCCGCGCTCCTTCGAGCGGGCGCTGATCACGATCGAGAACACGATGGAGCCCGACGGCCTCCTCTGCGCGCTGCGCTCGACCGACGACTACGGCTGGTGCACCTCGATCGCGATCCACTTCGGCGAGACGACCCCGGTGCCGCTGCTGCAGATGTACACGCGGGGGATCACCCTGCACGCCTCGCGCGCCGACTCGCGCCGCCTGCTCCCCGCGGTGATCGAGCTGGTCGCCGCCGGCCGCCTCGACCCGACCGCCGTCCCGACCACGCTCGCCGCCTGGGACGACGCGGCCGAGGCCTGGCTCGAGCCCGCGACCAAGCTCGTCGTCACCCGCGAGGCGGCCGCGGCCTGACCTCCTAGGCGGGGTCTATTTCTTCTTCGCCCGTTCGAGGACTTCGCCGAAGGCCTTGTCGACTTCTTCGGTGAGCGAGAGGCGGAAGGTGGCGACCATCGCGTCGACGGCGATCGGGCGGAGGCGCTCGATCGCGGCGATCATCTTCGGCCAGTCCTCGTCGGGGCGGCCGGCGGCGTCGAAGGGCTTCCAGAGCTCGTCGAGGAAGAGGGAGACGAAGGCGCGGGCGCTCGTGTGGGAGGCGCGGGAGAGCTTCTCGATCGTCGCCAGCGCCGGCGCCAGCGGGATGCCCATGCCGAGGACTTCCTCGGCGGCGCGCAGGAGGGTCGGGCTCGGCGCCTCGTAGCGCTGGTCGCCGAGGTCGACCAGGAGGCCGAGCTTCAGCGCCTTGGCCAGGACCTTCGGGTCGTCGCCGCCGAAGCGCTCGTTCAGCTCGTCGCGGGTCAGCACCTCGGGCGCCTCGTCGTCGAAGGGCGCGGTGACCGCCTGGCGCAGGCCGACGAAGCGGTCGGCGTCGGCGCCGTGCTCGCCGATCAGCCGCGAGATCGCGCTGAGCTTGAAACCCTCGGCCTGCATCTCCTGGATCAGTCGCAGGCGGGCGACGTGGTCGGGGCCGTAGTAGCCCGTGCGGGCGCGGACCTCGGGCGGCGGCAGGAGGCCGCGCGACTGGTGGTTGCGGATGTTGCGGACCGACATCCCGGTCTCGTAGGCCAGCTGCTCGACCGTCATCTCCGCCGGGGTCGTCCGCGGCTGCGTCGCTTGCGTGTCGTTACTCACGTTGACGATTCTACCGATCCATGTAACCTCATCCGAGGGAACAATGATTCGTGTAATCGACGGGGTTGGCGTAAATGGCTGAGCGCGGCGCGGTCCCGCAGGTCCCGGCGATCCGCAGGCGGGCGCTCCACGCGGTGCGTTCGCTCTTCACGCCGCTCCTCCCCGACGACTACATCGAGCTGATCAACCCGCTCTGGTCGACCCAGGAGCTGCGCGGGCGGATCGAGCGGATCGAGAAGGAGACGCCGGACGCGGTCACCGTCCTGATCCGTCCCGGCCACGAATGGCAGGGCCACCGGCCCGGCCAGTACCTGCGGATCGGCGTCGTCGTCGAGGGCGTCCACCACTGGCGCGCCTACTCGCTGACCACCGACCCCGGCCGCCCCGACGGCCTGATCGGCATCACCCCGAAGCGCGTCGACGCCGGCGTCGTCTCGCCCTACTTGGTCCACGGCGCGCGACCCGGGGACATCGTCCGGCTCGGCGGCGTCGAAGGCACCTTCGTCGTCCCCGACCCGGTGCCGGGCAAGCTCCTCTTCATCAGCGCCGGCTCCGGGATCACGCCGATCATGTCGATGCTGCGCTCCCTCGATCGGGCGGGGGAGCTCGGCAACGTCGTCCATATCCACTCGGCGCGGGCCGCCGACCGGGTGATCTTCGGGGAGGACCTCGCCGACCTCGCCGCGCGCCACCCGGGCTACGACCTGCACCTGCAACTGACCGGGGCGGAGGGTCGAATCTCCCCGGCCGACCTCGACCGCCTCTGCCCCGACTGGCGCGTCCGCCAGACCCTCGCCTCCGGCCCGCGCGAGCTGCTCGACGCCCTGGTCGACCACTGGAACGCCGAGGGCGATCCGGGCCTGCTGGCGATGGAGCGCTTCCAGCCGGTGATCGGCGGCGGCGCCGTCGTCGCCGGCGCGGGCGGGCGCATCGTCTTCGCCAAGTCCGGGATCGAGGCCGAGAGCGACGGCGCCACGCCGATCCTCGTCGCCGGCGAGGAGGCCGGGGCCGAGCTGCCTTACGGCTGCCGGATGGGGATCTGCCGCACCTGCATCGGCCGCCTCTGCTCCGGCGAGGTCCGTGACCTGCGGACCGGGGACGTGCACGGCACGGAGGGCGAAATGGTCCGCACCTGCATCAACGCACCCGAAGGGCCGGTCGAGATCGCGCTCTAGCGCGCCGCCGGCGACCCGTTCCACACACTTAAGGAGACCACGATGAGCACCACCGTCACCCCACCGATCGACACTCACCCGGAGAGCCCCCTCGCGCACCTGTCGCCGGCGCAGCTCGAGGAGCTGGCGCTCGAGTTCGACGCGATCCAGGACCGCGTCGCCGGTGAGCTCGGCGAACGCGACCGTCGCTACATCGAGGCGATGATCGAGATGCAGCGGCGCCTCGCGGTGATGGGGCGTGTCGGCCTGCTGCTGCCGCGCTTCCGCCCGCTCGCGATCGGCGGCGCCGCGGCCCTGGCGGCGGCCAAGATCCTCGAGAACATGGAGATCGGCCACAACGTCATGCACGGCCAGTGGGACTGGATGAACGATCCGCGCATCCACTCCTCCACCTGGGACTGGGACACCGCCTCGACCGCCGAGGCCTGGAAGCACTCACACAACTACGTCCACCACACCTTCACCAACATCCGCGGCAAGGACAAGGACCTCGGCTACGAGATCATGCGGATCGACCCGCACCAGAGGTGGCACCCGGTCTACCTGCTGCAGCCGCTCTACAACGTGATCCTGGCGGGGCTCTTCGAGTGGGGCGTGGCGCTGCACGATCTCGACTTCGATGCGATCCGCTCGGGGAAGAAATCGATGCGCCAGGTCAGGCACGAGCTGAAGGGGATCGCGGGCAAGGCGCGCGACCAGTTCGTCAAGGACTACGTCGCCTGGCCGCTGGTGAGCGCGCTGGCGAGCGCCGCGGTCGGGGCGGCGACCGAGGCGGCGAAGCCCGAGCCGAAGCCGTGGCGACGCCTCGGCGGCCGGGGGCGGGAGGGACGCCTGCGCCGTGTCGCCGGCCGCGCCCTCGCCGACGGGACCCAGGCCTACCGCCGCACCGCCGCCGCGAACGCCTACGCCAACCTCGCGCGCAACTTCTGGTCCTACGCGATCATCTTCTGCGGCCACTTCCCCGACCAGACCTACACCTACAGCGCGTCCGAAGTCGAGGACGAGAGCCGCGGCGGCTGGTACATCCGTCAGCTGACCGGCGCCGCCAACATCGAGGGCAGCCCGCTCTTCCACGTCGCCAGCGGCAACCTCGGCTACCAGGTCGAGCACCACCTGTTCCCGGACATGCCGAGCACCCGTTACGCCGAGATCGCGCCCCAGGTGAAAGACATCTGCGAGCGCTACGGCCTTCCCTACAACAGCGGCCCGTTCCTCCAGCAGCTCGGGATGGTGCAGAGGACGATCCTGCGCCTCGCCTTCCCCGGCGGCAAGGCCCGGCCGAAGCCGGGTCCGTATCGGGCACCCGAGGCATAGCCCGTCCGGGGCATGCCCGCGGCATTGCCCAGGAATTCTGTTTGAATGGGCGACTTGATTCGCCGCCCCCGACTCGTCGGCCTCGCGCTCGCGGTCTTCCTCGCCCTCGTCGCGATCCCGGCGGCGGCGCTCGCCCTCCCCGATGACCCGCCGATCCAACCGCTGTCCCCGGCGGACGGGACCTCGCTCTTCGCCGGCGAAACCGGGTCGGTCCACGTCACCTTCAAGTGCCCCAGCTACCACAAGCAGGCCGACGAAACCGGTACCGACATCGACTACAAAGTGCGCTTCTCGACCAGCGCCGCCCGCGACGGCGAAGGCCTCATCTCTCCCAGCCTCGGCACCGCCTTCTCCGAAGTCGAACCGACGGACAAGACGACCTGCGGCGCGAACTTCGAAGCGCCGGTGCCCGCGCGTCCGACCGCTCTCTATCAAGGGACGGTCTACTGGCAGGTGGTCCGACAGGTGATCCGCCCCGCGTGCCCGACCTGCGGCCCCGAGACGCCAAAGCAGAAAGAAGAACGCGAAGAAAAGGAAGAGGAAGAAGCGACGAAGGAAGAGGAAGCCGAAGAAAACGGGACCGTCTTCGTCGCCAAGTCCGAATTCGAAGGTGGCGAGGTTCGCTCGTTCAGCCTCCAGCCGAAAGTTGAAGGTGCGGCGCTCAAACTGCCGCGGGTCATCTACGCCGGCTACCGGAGCGCGATCGAATTCGAATCGCTCACCGACCTGACCGGCGGCACGGTCGAACTGCAGCGCTTCGTCAAAGGCACCTGGCAGCCGCTCGCCGAAGCGACCGTGGGCGAATCGACGGCGTTCTTCGTGAAGCTGCCGGCCGGCCACGTCGTGCTGCGGCCGGTGGCGAAGTCGGCGTCGGTCACCCTGCCGCTCGAACCGCGCAAGCTCACGGTCCACAAGCTCGGCCCGCACCGCCTCACCTCGGCCGCCGAAGACGGCCGCTACACCGAAAAGCCGACCGCGAAGATGAAGAAGGCCGGCAAGAAGCCGCTGCCGCTCAGCTTCGCGGTGGTCGACGGCGGGACCAGGGTGGTCCACCTCCGGGCGACGATCGAAGGGGTCTGTACCCCCACGACCCGCTCCGGCGAAGAAGTGCCGCTGACGATCAAGGCCGCGCTCCGCTCCGCCCGGATCGCCCCCGACGGGACGGTGGTCGCCCAGACCGAGACCAAGGGGCCGGAACCGCAACGCGTCTCGCTCGTCGGCCAGCTCCTCGACGGCTCCCTCTTCGGCAAGGTGACCACGAGCTTCGCCAACTGCGGCGGCTCCCGCGAAATCAAGGCCTTCCCGGTCGGCTAGCGCCGGCTAGCGGGCCGCTTTGGCCTGGCCCTCGGCTTCGAGGACGCAGATCAGCTCGACCAGGCCGGCGAAGGTGCGCGGGTCGTGGCCGGTCCGCTCGGCGATGCGGTCGAGGCGGTAACGGAGGGTGTTCGGGTGGAGGCCGAGGTCCGAGGCCGCCGCGGTGACGTTGAGGCTGGCGGTGGCGAAGGCGCGCACGGTCGCGGCGACGTGGGTGCGGGTCGGGTCGGAGAGGGCGGCGTACTCCGCCCCGTGCGACTCGATCACCTGGCGGCTGGTCGGGTCGGCGCCCGCGACGGCGACCTGCAGCGAGCCGAGTTCGGCGAGCGAGAGGAGCGGCCGCCGCACCGAGGTGTAGGTGAGGGCGAGGAGGGCCTCGCGGTAGCCGGCGGCGACGCTCGCGGCTCCAGTGGCCGGGCGGCCCAGCCCGACCCTGACGTCGAGGCGGCGCGACCTGCCGCCCGCGCGCGGCCCGTCCGGGGCCCGGCCTCGGGCGCCGTCATGGCCGGTGGCGATCACGGCCTCCAGCGACTGGCGAAGCGCCCCGTCGGCGTCGGCGGCGCGCACCGTCTCCAGGGACTCGCGCAGCGCGCCGTCGCGGTCGGCCGCGATCACGACCAGCTCGCCTTGGCGCACCGCCAGCAGCCGGCGCGCGCGGCGGCCCGTCGTCGTGTCCTCGAGCGCGGCGCGCAGGGCCTCGAGCTCGTCGTCCAGCGCCCGGCCCGCGCCCTCGGCGCGCACCACGGCGACGGTCAGCTCGCCGCCGAGGTCGAGCCCCGCCGCCGCGGCGGGGCGACGCCCGCCCTCGTCGGCGCGCCCCGCGATCAGCCCCTCGACCAGGTCGCGCGTCGCCCTCCCCGAGCGTCGGCTCACCCGCAACTCCTCGCGCAGATATCCCTCGGCGGCGTGGGCGGTGATCGTGTCCATCGCCTCGTGCAGCCGGGAGCCGAGCGCGAAGGCGGCCTCGCGGGAGATGTCGGCGGCCCGCGACTGCCGCGAGCAGGCGCGCCAGTACTCGCCCTGGGCGACCCGGTAGGCGTGGAGGAAGGGCTCGAGCGCGATCCCCTGGTCGACGCGGCGGGCGACCCGCCGGCGGATCACCGCGAGGTCCTCGCGGTCCCCTCGGATCTCGCCCGCGAGCATCTCGCCGAGCAGCCGCGCGGTCTCGATCGCCAGCGACTCGAGGTCGGCGACGACCTCGGCGCCCGCCGTCTCGTACTCGGGGATCTCGGTCACGATCCGTTTCGCCATCGCCCGGCCGATCGAGCGGTGACGACGCAGCAGCGTGCGGCCGATCTCCTCGATGCGCTGGTCCTCTGAGGCGGGACTGACCATCAGCGGATTCTACGAATCTATGGCGTCGAATTCATGGGATCGCACGATGTGGACCGGTCGACCCCGCGAGACCATTTCGGGGACGGATAGGACCCGAACGAGGAGGACCCGATGGACGAGAAGACCCTGCAAGGCCAGACCGCATTGGTCACCGGCGCGACCAGCGGCATCGGTCGGGCGACCGCCAACGCGCTCGCCGCCGAGGGCGCGACGGTGATCGTCCACGGCCGCGACGCCGCCCGCGGCGCCGAAGTCGTCGAGGAGCTGCGGGCGGCCGGCGCCGATGCCCGCTTCCTCGCCGCCGAGCTCGGTGACGCCGACCAGGTCCGTGGGCTGGCCGCCGCCGCGGGCGAGGTCGACATCCTCGTCAACAACGGCGGCATCTCCGCCTTCGGCCCGACCGCCGAGCTCGACCTCGACCGCTACGAGGCGATGTTCGCGGCCAACGACCGCGCGTCGTTCCTCCTCGTCGCCGCGCTGGCGCCGGGGATGGCCGAGCGCGGCCGGGGCGCCATCGTCAGCGTCAGCAGCATGGCCGGGCGGGTCGGCCTCGCCGGCGGCGCGGCCTACGGCGGCACCAAGGGCGCGCTCGAAGCGATGACCCGGGCCTGGGCGGCGGAGTTCGGCCCGCGCGGAGTTCGCGTCAACGCGGTCGCCCCGGGGCCGGTCTTCACCGGCACCCCGACCCCGCGCGAGTTCCTCGAACAGCTCGGCGCGACGACGGCGCTCGGTCGCGTCGCCGAGCCGGCCGAGATCGCCGAGGCGATCCGCTTCCTCGCCTCGCCCCGAGCGAGCTACGTCACCGGCGCGGTGCTCGCGGTCGACGGCGGCCGCACCGCGATCTGAGGCCGGCAGCCGAGCGGGGCGGTTCCGTAGGGTTCGGCCGATGCGACTCTTCCACGTCCCCGGATCCCGCTCGACCCGCGTCCTCTGGACGCTCGAGGAGATCGGCCGGCCCTACGACCTGACCACGCTGACCTGGGACGAGCGGAAGGGGGAGGAGCATCGTCGGCGCCACCCGCTCGGCAAGGTCCCGGCCTTCGAATTCGACGACGGCCAGGTGCTGTTCGAGTCCGCGGCGATCTGCCTGCAGCTCGCCGACCTCCACCCGGAGGCCGAGCTCGTCCCGGCGCTCGGCTCGCCGGAGCGCGGCCGCGTCTACCAGTGGACGGTCTTCGCGATCGCCGAGCTGGAGAAGGTCGCGTTCCCGTGGAACCGCGCGCGTCGCGGCAACCAGGACGAGACCGAGACGGCGGAAAAATTCGCGCCGGTCGGCGAGGCCGTCCGCGCCGCCCTCACCGGTCCCTGGATCGCCGGCGACGACTTCAGCGTCGCCGACATCCTCATCGTCAGCATCCTCCGCAACACCGTCGAGCTAGGCCTCCTCGAGCCCGCCGATCCCCTCACCGCGTACGTCGAGCGCGCCCTGGCCCGCCCGTCCCAACTCCGCGCCGACGCCGCCAGCACCAAGTCCCCCTAGCCCCGAGTTCGCAGTTTCCCGCGCATACCGCGGGTTTCTGCGAACTCACCGTGCCGACCGGCCCGTCGCTGGACACTTTTCGTTGTCATGGGACGAAAGCGTCCAGCCGTCCCGCTCGCGAACTCAGCGGGCGGGGAGCTGGCCGGGGCGGAGGTCGGTGGGCTGGGTGCCGGTGCGGGCGATCAGGGGGGCGGCGAGGGCGACGGCGAAGGCGGGGAGGGCGGCGGCGAGCATGATCAGGCCCGCCACTCGCTGGTCGTGGAGGGCGGCGTTGGTGCCTAGGGCCGCTTCGTAAGGTGGGTAGAGGGGGGCGCTCGCGGCCAGGAGCCAGGCGGCGATGAAGGCCATCGGGGCCATGCAGGCCGCCACGCACCAGCAGCGGCCGCCGGGGCCGAGGCGGTGGGGGAGGGGGTCGGCGCCGATCAGCGGTGCCCAGACGAGGACCGCGGTCAGGAGGTAGAGGGCGTGCTCGCAGACGTGGGCGAGCTCGTCTTCGAGCGCCAGGTCGAAGACCGCCGGGATCATCGTCGCGACGACGACGATCGCGAAGGCCAGGGTCGAGAAGACCGGGCCGGTGGCGGCGGTGACGATTTCGGAGTGGAGGGCGCGGGCGATCCGGCGCCGCCCGTCGCTCCCCGTCGCGAAGAGCGCCAGCCGTACCGGGGCCCCGGCGCAGAGCAGCGGGGCGACCACCAGCCAGATCAGCATGTGCTCGACCATGTGGGCGGTGAGGTGCTCGTCGGCACCCGCGCCGATCCCCGAGTCGGTCGCCACCAGCAGCACGAGCAGGCCGCCGATGAAGGCGGCGGTGCGCCCAGCGGGCCAGCGGCGGTGGCGTCGATCGCGCCGCCGCCCGACCTCCGCCGCCGCCAGGTAGACGAGCCCGGCGGCGACGGTGAGCAGGGAGAAGACGAGGCCGAGGGTCCCGTCGACCTCCCATTCGGCGAGGAACGAAGCGCTCATCGCCGCCCGCCGACGCTCATCGCGGGGCCGCCGCCGATCATCTCAGCGCGGGCTCCCGACCAGCGCCCGTTCGAGGTTGTCGAAGCAGACGTTCCAGCCGGATTTGTGGTTGCGGACCGACTCGAGATCGCGCAGGTTGGAGTGGGTGAAGCGGACCTCGGTCCCCGCGTCGACCTCCTCGAACTCGATCTCGATCAGCGTCTCGCGGTCCTCGCCGTCCCAGAGCCAGGTGAAGGCGAGCCGCCGCGGCCGATCGACCTCGGTGTAGCGGCCACCGCCGCCGTGGCTCTCGCCCTTGTGCGGGTCGAACATCACCACCCGCACCGCGCCGCCGACCTGGAGGTCGACGAACGCCTCGCTCGTCTCCCAGTCGCTCCCGGCGTGGAACCAGCGGCGCAGCACCGCCTCGCTGGTCCAGGCGTCGAAGACGGCCTCGGCGGGCGCGTCGTAGGTGCGGTCGAGGCGCAGTACCTCCGCCGTCGGCATCAGGTGCTCCGGGCGCCGCGCTGGACGGCGGTGTCGTCCTCGAGGGCGCGCGTGAACGGCGTCGCGTTCTCGTACTCGTCGTGCAGGTTCCACCAGACGTAGGCCTGGGTCTGGGGATAGCCCTCCGGCGAGTCCTCCCAGATCTCCCCGCGCCCGAACGGGGCGATGTCGAGGTAGCTCCAGGTCGTGCCCATGTTTTCGTCGCCGCGCGCGTTGACGAAGTAGGTGCGGGTGATCTCGTCGCCGTCGCGCAGGAACACGTTGTGACCGTGCCACTCGTCGACGCCGAAATCAAGGTCGAAATCGTCGGTAATCGTGTACCAGGGGACTTCCCAGCCCATCCGCTCGCGGTAGCGGGCGATGTCCTCCTGCGGCGCGCGCGAGGCGAACACCAGGGTGACGTCGCGGCTGTTGAGGTGGGCGAGATGGGCGACCTGGTCGGCGCCGAAGGAGCAGCCTCGGCAGCCCGCCTCGGGCCAGCCCCAGACGCCGGGCTCGAAGAAGAAGCGGTAGACGATCAGCTGGCCGCGCCCCTCGAACAGGTCCGCGAGGCCGACCTCACCGTCCGGGCCGTCGAAGCGGTAGTCCTTGGTCACCGCCTGGCGCGGCAGCCGCCGGCGCTCGGCGGCGAGCGCGTCGCGGGCGCGGGTCAGCTCCTTCTCCTTCACCAGCAGCTCGGCGTGAGCGGCATCCCACTCCGCCGGAGAGACGATCGGTGGCAGGTTCATTTCTTCTCCTCCTTCAGGTGATCTTCGACCGCGTCGAACATGCGGGTCCAGATTGCGCGCTGGCGGACCATCCACTCGGTCGCCTCGTCGAGCGCCGCGGTCTCGAGCGAGAGCACGTGGGTGCGCCCCTCGATCACGCGGCTGACGACGCCGGTCTCTTCGAGCACCTTCAGGTGCTTGGAGATCGCGGGCTTGGAGACCCCGAGGTCGCCGGTGATTTCACCGACCGCCGCGGGTCCCGTCGCCAGTCGTTCGACGATCTCACGACGGATCGGATGTGCCAACGCCTTGAACGGACTGTTAACCATTTGGTGAACAGTACCAGATGATGACAGGCTCCCACCTGATCAAGACCACCAGGGAGGGGATTCGATGGCACAGGGGGAGGCGGTCCGCGCCGCCTACGACGCGGTCGCGAGCATCTACGACCAGTTCACCGGCAACAACAACTACGAGATGTGGTTCGGTGAACTGCTGCCGAAACTGGAGGAGCTCGGGCTGCGCAAGGGCGCCCTGCTCGACGTCGCCTGCGGGACGGGCAAGGGGATCGGGCCGATGCTCGACCGCGGCTGGACGGTGACCGCCTGCGACATCTCGCCGGGGATGATCGAGCAGGCGAAGGAGAAGTTCCCCGAGGGGGTCGAGTTCAACGTCTACGACATGACCGAGCTGCCGCACCTCGGCGACTTCGACCTCGTCTGGGCGCTGAACGACCCGGTCAACTACCTGGTCGACGACGGCGACCTCGAGCGCGCCTTCGCGTCGATGGGGGCCAACCTGGCCCCGGAGGGCCTCCTCGTCTTCGACTGCAACACGATGAAGATCTTCCGCGAGGCCTTCGGCGCCGACGTCGAGGACAAGCGCGGCGACACCGGGACATGGCGCGGCCTCGGCGGAGCCGACGACATCTACGGCGCCGAGATCTCCGCCGAGGGAGTCGAGACCAGCGTCCACCACGAGCGCCACTGGCCGGTCGACGTCGTCCAGGCCGCCCTCACCACCGCCGGCCTCGAGCCGCTCGCCGCGATCGGCCAGCGCGAGGAGGGCCTCGGCCTCGTCCTTAGCCCCGACTGGGACGAGGACCGCGACCACAAGATCATCCACGTCGCGAAGCGCGCCGCCGCGTAGCCGCGAGGGCGACCGCGGCGCAGGGGTTGGACCGGGGCGCGACTTCGCCGGTGTAGGGCGATTCCTACGTTGGCGCCCCGGTCCGCGGTTACGATCGGATTCCTCGTCCAACTGAGGAAGGACACCGTCGTGAATGCGAACCGAGCGCTCTGGGAGAAGGGCGACTTCACGCGGATCGCGGAGACGATGCGAGGGAGCGGCGAGGCCCTGGTCGCCGGGCTCGGCATCGGCGAGGGCACGCGGATGCTCGACCTCGGCTGCGGTGACGGGACGACCGCGATCCCGGCCGCGCGGACAGGGGCGGAGGTGCTCGGCGTCGACATCGCGGGCAACCTGGTCGCCGCCGGCAACGAGCGGGCCGCCGAGCTGGGCCTCGACAACATCCGCTTCCAGCAGGGCGATGCCACCGAACTGAACGGGATCGACGACGGCAGCTTCGACCTCGTCCTCAGCGTCTTCGGGGCGATGTTCGCGCCACGGCCTGGCGACGTCGCCAAGGAGATGGTGCGGGTGACGCGGCCGGGTGGGCGGATCGTGATGGCGAACTGGATCCCTGGCGACCCGACCCTGGTCGCGCGGATCCTCGGCATCGCGGCCGCCTACTCGCCGCCCCCGCCCGACGGCTTCGTCAGCCCGATGGCCTGGGGCGTCGAGGACGAGGTGAAGGAGCGCTTCGGCGCCGCCGGCGTCCCCGCCGACATGGTCACCTGCGACCGCGCCTACTGGAACTTCCACTTCGACGGGCCGCCGACCGGGCTGCTCGCCATCTTCGAGGGCTATTACGGCCCGACGATGAACGCCTTCGCGGCCGCCGCCGATGGCGGTCGCGAAGCGGAGCTACGGGCCGAGCTCGAGGAGCTGTTCGAGGCCCAGAACGAGGCGGCGCAGGGCACCTCGATCACCGCGACCTTCCTGTTGGTGAACGTCTCTCGTCCCTGATCCGAGGAGGTATTGACATGAAGTACTTCGTCACGGCAAAGCCCGGCCCGATGCCGCCGAGCCCCGAGCAACTCGACGCCGCGATGGACTGGCTGCGCACGCGGCTCGACGACGGCACCTTCGACTGCCTGTACGGGTTCCTCGAGGGCGGCGGTTTCAGCGTCTCCAACGAGTCGTCCCACGGCGAGGCGCTGGCGATGATGACCGAGTATCCGCTCTACGGGCTGGTCGAGTGGGAAGTCCGCCCGTTGCTCGAGTTCGGCGAGGGCATGGAGACGATCCGGGCCAAACTGGCCGAGGCCCAGGCCGCGATGAGCGGCTGAACCGGCCGACTCACCTGCCCACACCCGGTGCCCTTCGCTGTTTCCCCCTTATATGACGGGGAAACAGCGAAGGGCAGGTGCGCTCAGCTCGCGACGGTGCGCGAGAGGAGGCCGAAGAGCTCGTCGTAGTGACGCTCGGCGGAGGCCTCGTCGTAGGCCGGCGTGTCGGCCATCGTGTAGCCGTGCTCGGCGTCGGCGAAGACCTCGGCGGTGAAGGTCGCGCCGGCGCGGGTCAGCGCGCCTTCGACCGTGGCGATCTGCTCCGGCGTGGCGCTTTTGTCGTTGTCGGCGAAGCCGAGGTAGAGCTCGGCGTCGATCTCGCCGGCGCTCAGGTGGGCGCTGTCCTCGTCGTCGGTGACCAGGCCGCCGGTGTGGAAGCAGCCGAGGCCGTCGACCCGATCCGGGTAGGCGGCGGCGATCCGCCAGCCGAGCCTGCCGCCCATGCAATAGCCGGTCACCGCGACCGGGCCGCCGTCGGCCTCGTCGGTCAGCCGGTCGAGGTAGGCGGAGCCGTCGGCGACGATCCGCTCGGTGGTCAGCTCTTTCATCAGCGGCATGACCCGGCCGATGACGTCGCCGCGGCGCTCCGGGTCGTCGAGGCCGTCGAGCGAGACGACCGGCGCCTTCCCGTGGCGGTAGAAGACGTTCGGCGCCAGCACCACGTAGCCGCCGGCGGCGATCCGGTCGGCCATCGCCTCGATCTGCGGGCGCAGGCCGAAGGCGTCGACCAGCAGCAGGACGCCGGGGTGGGCGCGGCCGTCGTCGGGCCGGGTCAGGTAGGCGTCGGCGCTGCCTTCCGGGGTTTTGACCTCGATCGTCTTCCCCATCTCAGGCCACCGGCCCGATCGCCGCTTCGATCGCCGCGACGACCTCGTCGGACTCGGGCTCGACTTTCGGCCGGAAGCGCGACACGTCGCCGTCGCGGGTGACGAGGAACTTCTCGAAGTTCCACTGCACGTCGCCGGCCTCGCCCTCGGTGTCGGCCGTGTCGGTCAGCCAGGCGTAGAGCGGGTGGCGCCCCTCGCCGTTGACCTCGAGCTTCTCGGTCAGCGGGAAGGTCGTGCCGTAGGTGGTCGAGCAGAACTCGAGGATCTCCTCGGCGCTGCCGGGCTCCTGTTCGGCGAACTGGTTGCAGGGGATGCCGAGGACGGTGAAGCCGCGGTCGGCGAAGCGCTTCTGCAGTCGCTCGAGCCCCTCGTATTGGGGCGTCAGGCCGCAGCGCGAGGCGACGTTCACGACGAGGACCGCGTCCTCCTCCAGTGCCGCCGTGTCGAGCGCGCCGCCGTCGAGCGCGGTGATGCCATTGAAGATCGAACTGTCCACTTCGTCCCTTTCCAAGGTCGATCGAATGTTTGCCGGGGTCGAGAGCCCGACACTACTGAGACAGCGTCTCCGGCTACGCGGCGGCGTCGTCTTCGAGCGCAAGCCGCAGTCGGGCGGCGATGTCGGCGGCCTCGGCGGAGGCGATCTTCGGGCGGCGGCGCTCGAAGTATCCGGCCACCATGCGCTCCGGGATCACGGTGACGCCGCGGCGGTGGGCGGGGACCGAGCCGACCAGGTACGCCTCGCTGAAGACGAGGAGCGCCTCGACCTCGAGCCCGGTGATCCCCTCGAGCACCTTCTTCTCGGCGTAGGCCTGCCTCAGCATCTTCTCGTCGATGCGCTCGACCGAGCCGCGCAGCGACGCCTTGTCCGACTCTTTACTCAGGT
>DAIQOT010000003.1:0-13298 GCA_036787695.1 Solirubrobacterales bacterium
GGCGCTCGCCTATCTGATCGTCGGCCTCGCCTTCGGCGCCGAACTGACCGCCGGCGTCGGCGGCTTCTTCGTGATCATCGCCCTATCGGTCTGCGTCACCGTCGCGTTCGGCACGATCGGCCTCTTCGCCGCCCTGCGGACCGGCTCGGGCGAAGCGGTCCAGGGCCTCTTCCCGGTCTTCTTCGTCTTCCTGTTCCTCTCCTCGATGTCGCTGCCGCTGAACCTGATCCAGACCCAGTGGTTCCACACCGTCGCGACGATCAACCCGGTCTCCTACCTGCTGCAGGCGTTCCGCTCGCTGCTGATCGAAGGCTGGGAGCCGGGCAAGATCGCGCTCGGCTTCGGCATCGCGCTCGCCCTCTTTGCGCTGGGGATGCTCGGCGCGTCGAGCGCCCTGAAGACGCGGCTGGTGCGCACGTGAGCCCCGCCCCGCCCACCACCGAGCACCGCCCCCAGGCCGGCTTCCGCACCGTCGCCCGCGCGGTGGCCTGGCGCAGCATCCACAACTTCGTCACCAACAAAGCACTGCTGATCCCGGCGCTGATCTTCCCGCTCTTCTTCTTCGCCTCCTTCGCCGGCGGGCTGTCGGCCGTCGGCAACGTCCCCGGCTTCGACTTCCCGACCGGCTACACCGCCTTCCAGTACTGCTTCGTGCTGCTGCAGTCGGCGGCCTTCGGCGGCGTCTTCACCGGCTTCGGCATCGCCCGCGATTTCGAGACCGGCTTCGGCCGCCGCTACCTGCTCGCCGCCACCGACCGCCGCGGGATCATCGCCGGCTACGGGCTCGCGGCGCTCGGGCGCGCCTTCATCACCTGGGCCGTCCTCACCGCTGTCGCCCTCGTCGGCGGCATGAACATCGACGGCTCCCCGATCGACCTCGTCGGCATGTACACGCTGGCGGTCCTCGTCAACATCACCGCGACCCTCTGGGCGTCGGGAGTCGCGCTGCGGATCCGCTCGATCCAGGCCGGCCCGTTGATGCAGCTGCCGGTCTTCCTGATCCTCTTCGTCGCCCCGGTCTACGTCCCGCTCTCGCTGCTCAGCGGCTGGATCCACGCGGTCGCCTCGGTCAACCCGGTGACCGCGCTGCTCGAGGCGGCCCGCGGCTTCATCTCCGGCGACCTGACCGTCGTCGGCCTCGCCTTCGCCCTCGGGATCGTCCTCCCGATCGTCTTCGCCCTCTGGTCGCGCGGCGGCCTACGGCGCGCCGAAGCCGCCGGCTAGCGGCTCGCGCCACCTCGTTCTCCCGGGTGGACGAAAACCCGAGGCCGCGCCTGGTGATACCCACTTCCTACCCGATAGTCGGTAGACACCACGGACCATGTACGCCACCTCCCCGCGAGCCGTCCCAAGCGTGCTGTGCCTTTGCGGCGCCGACGGGCCACGAGCCCAGATCGCCCGGGAACTCTCCGGCGCCTTCGACCAGTGCTTCGTCACCGGCCTCCCGGAGGCGGCGGAGGAGCTCGACCGAGGGTTGCCGGACGCGGCGGTGATCGCCTGCCGATCCGATCCCGACGAGATCGTCGAGATGCTCGGGCTGCTGGCGGTCCGGGCGCCGACGGTCGCCCGCGTCGTGATCGGCCCTTCCGCGGCGCCGTCACGGATCGAGTCGATCCTCGACGCCGGCGCCGACTCCTACCTGGTCGCGCCGACCCTCCCGGGCCAGGTCTTCGCCACCGTCTCCGCCGCGATCCGCTCGCGGGCGAGGGAGAGATGCGCCACCCACAAGCTGTCCACCTATCGGGACCGGGTCGAGGAGATGGTCGACCGCGCCCCGGTGCCGATGTTCGTAAAGGACGACCGCGGCCGGTACCGCTTCACCAACCGCGCCTTCCACCAATGCCTCGGCATCTCCAAGGAGGAGGTGATCGGCCGCCGCGACCGCGAGCTGATCGGCGCCGAGGACGCTGCCGAGCCGGAAGCCAGCGACCGCCTGATCCTCGCCGGCGAGGAGAGCTACGAGGGCGAACGTGACCTCGACCTACCAGGAGAGCGGCGCGTCTACTGCGTCACCAAGTTCCCCTTCCGCGACGAGGACGGTGAGGTCATCGGGGTCGTCGGGATGGCCACCGACATCACCGAGCGCAAGCGCAACGAAACGGTCCTGGTCGAGGCGGCGATCGAGCAGGACCACCTCATCGACCAGCTGCGGAGCTCACGCGCCGAAACCGTCGACCGCCTCACCCTCGCCCTGGTCAAGCGCGACATCGTCAGCGGCGAGCACGTCTCGCGGATGGCCGTGGTCGCCGCCTGGCTCGCCGACCTGCACGGGCTCGATCCCCACCGGGTGATGCTGCTGCGATCGGCCGCTCCGATGCACGACGTCGGCAAGATCGCGGTCCGCGACGACATCCTCCAGAAACCGGGCCCCCTGACCATGGAAGAGCGCGCCGAGATGGAGCGCCACCCGCGGATCGGGTTCGAGATCCTCGACGGCTCGAGCAGCGCCGTGCTCAGCCTCGGCGCGACCGTCGCGCTCACCCATCACGAGAACTGGGACGGCAGCGGCTACCCGCGCGGCCTGCGCGGGATCGAGATCCCGGTCGAGGGGAGGATCTGCGCGGTCGCCGATGTCTTCGACGCGGTCCTGAGCGACCGTCCCTACCGACCGGCGATGAGCCTCGAGCGGGCCCGCGAGGTGATGCTGGAAGGCCGGGGCAGGTACTTCGACCCGGAGATCGTCGACCTCCTGCTGGCGAACTTCGACGAGGCCTGCGCGCTGCGGAAGGCGCCGGGGCGGGCCGCGGCTACGGGGACTCTTCCCGCACCTTTCCCTCCGGCTCGCTGAGGCTCGCGATCCGGGAGCGATCCAGGGGCAGCCCGAACGGCTTGCCGGGATTGGCGATCAGGCTCTGGAAGACGGTGATGTCGCCGCGTTCGAAGGCGACCGCCGAGCCCGCCATGTAGAGGCGCCAGATGCGCTCCCGTTCCTCGCCGGCCGAGGCGATCGCCTCGTCGCGGTTGGCGGCGAGGTTGGCGCCCCAGGCGCGCAGGGTGAGCGGGTAGTGCTCGCGCAGGGACTCGACGTCGCGCAGCTCCATGCCGGCCGCCTGGACGCTGGTCGTCAGGGCGTCGATCGGATGCAGCTCACCGTCCGGGAAGACGTAGCGGGCGATGAAGGACTTCGGGCCGCCGGGGCTCGAATGCAGCCGCGCGATCCCGTGGTTGAGGAAGAGACCGCCGGGGGCGAGCAGCGCCCGGACCGAGGCGATGTAGCGGTCGAGCTCGGCCCGCCCGACGTGCTCGTACATGCCGACGCTGGCGATCTTGTCGTAGGGGCCGTCGTCGATCTCGCGGTAGTCGACGAGCCGGACCTCGCAGCGGTCGGAGAGGCCCGCCTCGCGGATCCGCGCCCGCGCCATCTCGGCCTGGCGCTCGGAGATCGTCACGCCGACGGCGCGGACGCCGTAGTGGGTGGCGGCGTGGATCAGCAGCGACCCCCAGCCGCAGCCGATGTCGAGCAGGCGTTCGCCGGGCGCGAGCGCGAGCTTGCGGCAGATCAGGTCGAGCTTGCGCTCCTGCGCCGACTCGAGGCTTTCCTCCGGGTCGTCGAAGTAGGCGCACGAGTAGACCATGCTCGGGCCGAGGACGAGGCGATAGAAGTCGTTCGAGACGTCGTAGTGGTGGGAGATCGCGCCGCGGTCGCGCAGCAGCGAGTGGGCGCGGCCGTGGAGGCGCGACTCGCTCGCGGGGACGTGCGCGCGGAGGGCCCGGCGCAGGGCGCCGAGCCGGCGGGCGCGGGCGACGGCGACGAGGCGCGTGCGCCAGTCGACCTTGACGTCCTCGAAGCGATCCGAGATGGCGAAGACGTCCTCGACGTCACCGCAGAGATCGAGCTCGCCGGTCACCCACGCGCGGCCAAGCCCGAGCTGGTTCGGCTCCCGCAGCAGGTCGGCCAGGGCGGCGGGGGTCTCGACGAGGACCGTGAAGCGCGGCGAGCCGGTGGCGGCGGCGATCTCGCTGCCGTCCCAGAAGCGGGTCGCAAAGGGCAGTTCGGCGATTCCGGCTTGGTCGAGGACTTCGGATACCGCCTCGGCCGCGGTTTGCCTGTGGTTCAAAGGGCACCTCCATGGATCGAATAGCAATCCATTGATACCCAATGCATCTGAATCTCATTCGCCCCTCATGCGGCCGAGCGCCGCGGCGCCGGCGAGGTCCCGCGGCGCGCCCCGTCGTCAGGCGGCGACGGCGGCTCCGAGCGCCTCCGCCGGCGCGGTCCACTCCCGACCCTGATCGCCGGCGACGGTCGCGTCGGTGAGCCGGCCCTCGTGGACGCTCAGCCCGCCGAGGAAGCCGGGGTCGGACGTGAGCGCGGCGCTCACGCCCTGGTCGGCCAGGCGCACTACATAAGGGAGGGTCGCGTTGGTCAGCGCGCGGGTCGAGGTGATCGGCACCGCGCCGGGCATGTTGGCGACGCAGTAGTGGCTGATCCCGTCGACCTCGTAGACCGGGTCGGTGTGGGTGGTCGGCCGCGAGGTCTCGAAGCAGCCGCCCTGGTCGATCGCGACGTCGACGAGGACCGAGCGCGGCTTCATCAGCGCGAGCTGGGCGCGGGTGACGACGTGCGGGGCCTTCGCCCCTTTGACGAGGACGGCGCCGATCACGAGGTCGGCCTCCGCGAGGCGCGCCTCGGTCTCGAGCACGGTCGCGTAGCCGGTCTGGACGGCGCCGGCGAAGATCTGGTCGAGCTCCCGCAGGCGGTCGATCGAGCGGTCGAGGACGGTGACGTCGGCGCCGAGGCCGGCCGCCATCCGCGCCGCGTTGGCGCCGACGATGCCGCCGCCGATCACCAACACCTTGCCCGCGGCGACGCCGGGGACGCCGCCGAGCAGGACGCCGGAGCCGCCCGCCGGGCGTCCCAGCATGAAGGCGCCGGCCTGGGTCGCGAGCCGGCCCGCGACCTCGCTCATCGGCGCCAGCAGCGGCAGCCGGCCGGCGGCGTCGGTGATCGTCTCGTAGGCGACGCAGGTGGCGCCGGAGTCGATCAGGCTCTGGGTCAGCTCGGGGTCGGGCGCCAGGTGCAGGTAGGTGAAGAGGGTGTGGCGCGGCTCGAGCATCGCCACCTCGGCGGGCTGGGGCTCCTTGACCTTGACGATCGTCTCCGCCGCGGCGAAGACGGCGGCGGCATCGGCGACGATCGCCGCGCCCTGGACCGCGTAGTCGGAGTCGGCGATCCCGGAGCCGACCCCGGCACCCGCCTGGACGAACACCTCGTGGCCGTGCTCGGTCAGCTCGCGCACGCCGGCCGGGGTCATCGCGACCCGGTACTCCTGCTCCTTCACCTCGGTCGGCACGCCGATCTTCATCGCCTTCTCCTCGAATCGCTGTGGATGTCGAGGAGATATTGCGCCGTGCGTGGACCGCTCGACAAGCTTCTTGCCTTAATCTCCTCGATTCCACAGTCATGGACGAGATCGACGACAGAATCCTCGGCATCCTCGCCACAAACGGAAGGGCCTCGTTCGCGGCGCTCGGCGAGGCGGTCGGCCTCAGCCCCCACGGCACCGCCGACCGGGTGCGCAAGCTCGAGCGCGACGGCGTGATCACCGGCTACGCCGCGCGGATCGACCCGGCCGGGGTCGGCCGCTCCCTCGACGCCTTCATCGACGTCCGCCTCCTCCCCACCACCGACCCCGAGCAGTTCGAGCGCCGCGCCGCCAAGCTCGCCTCGGTCCGCGAGATGGCCTTCCTCACCGGCCGCTTCGACTACCAGCTACGGGTCGCCTGCCGCGACGCCGACGACCTCAACCAGACCGTCCGCGCGATCCGCCAAGGCGGCGCCGCCGGCACCGAGACCCGCATAGTCCTCCGCGCCTCCCGCTTCGAGCGCGGCGCCGCCCGCACCGACTAGCTCCACGTTCGTGACCCTCCCGTGCGCCTGCCAGGTTGATGGGCCGAAAACCGGAGATATAGGGAGGTTTTCGGCCCATCAACATCGGGGCGTCACGGAGTTCTCGCGGGAGGCGCGCAGGTCCGGGGAGAGGCCGACTAGCTCTCGGGGAGGTCGGGTGGGGCGGTGCGGTAGGTCGGGGGGGTTGAGGAAAGGCCGATCGGGTTGCGGGTCAGGGAGACGGTGGTGCCGTCCTCTCGGGGGATGGTGACCGTGGGGGCCAGGCCTAGGCGCTCGGCGAAGGCGAAGGCGGCGCCGAGGTCGTTGACCTGGCCGGCGGGGACGCGGCGGGCGAGGAGGGCCTCGGACCAGGCGGCGGCGGGGCGGGCGGCGAGGAGGCGCTCGAGCTCGGCGCCGAGGGCCTCGCGGTGCTCGACCCGGGAGGGGTTGGTGGCGAAGCGTGGGTCGGTGGCGAGGGCGGGCGCGCCGAGCTCGTCGCAGAGCGCGGCGAACTGGCGGTCGTTGCCGACCGCGAGGACGAGCTCTCCCTCGCCCGTCGCGTAGACCTCATACGGGGAGATACTCGGGTGGCGGTTGCCCATCCGCGCCGGAACCGCGCCGGCGATCGTGTAGGCGGAGCCCTGGTTGACGAGCGAGGCGAGGAGGGCCGAGAAGAGGTCGACCTCGACCAGCTGGCCCTCGCCGCTCGCCTCCCGGGCGCGGAGCGCGACGAGGATCCCGACCGTCGCGAAGAGGCCGGCCAGCACGTCGACCAGCGCGACGCCGGCCTTCATCGGCTCACCCGCTGGGTCGCCGGTGACGCTCATCAGCCCGCCGAGCGCCTGGATCAGCAGGTCGTAGCCGGGCAGCTCGGCGCCGCCGCCGGACCCGAAGCCGGTGACCGAGCAGTAGATAAGGCGCGGGTTCTCGGCGCGCAGCGTCTCGTAGTCGAGGCCCTTGCTCGCCATCAGCCCGGGCCGGAAGTTCTCGACCAGGACGTCGGCCTCGCGGGCGAGGCGGCGCAGCTCGGCCAGCCCCTCCTCGCTCGACATGTCGATGACGACGCTCTCCTTGTTGCGGTTCACCGACTGGAAGTAGGTCGCCTCCCCGCGCTCGTCATAAGGAGGGCCCCAGGAGCGGGTCTCGTCCCCGCCGCCCGGCCGCTCGACCTTGGTCACCTCGGCGCCGAAGTCGGCGAGCAGCATCGTCGCGAAGGGGCCGGCGAGGACGCGGGAGAAGTCGAGGATCCGCAGGGGCCCGAGGGCCGACGCCGCCGGCGCCTCACCGCGGTCCGCGGCCAACGTGTCGCCGCGATCCTGTCCTTCGTCCCGGCCCGAAGATTTGTAAGCTCTTGTTTCGATTTTCGAAAATCTATAGAAAAAGAGCCCTGATGACCGAGACCGCCACCCCCGCGAAGACCCGCCCCGAGGATTTCCTCGCGATCGATCGCATGCTCTCCGACGAAGAGCGCGACATCCGTGACACCGTCCGCGCCTTCGTCCAGGACCGGATCGTCCCCGAGGTCGGGGACTGGTTCGAGACCGGCCAGGTGCCCGCGCGCGAGCTGGCGCTGGAGCTCGGGAAGCTGAACGTGCTCGGCATGCACCTCGAGGGCTACGGCTGCGCCGGCGCCTCGGGCACCGCCTACGGGCTCGCCTGCCTGGAGCTCGAGGCGGGCGACTCGGGCATCCGCTCGCTGGTCTCGGTCCAGGGCTCGCTGGCGATGTTCGCGATCTGGAAATGGGGCTCGGAGGAGCAGAAACAAGAGTGGCTCCCCCGCATGGCCGCCGGCGAAGCGATCGGCTGCTTCGGCCTGACCGAGCCCGACGCGGGCTCCGACCCCGGCTCGATGCGCACCCGCGCCCGCCGCGACGGTGACGACTGGATCCTCAACGGCCAGAAGATGTGGATCACCAACGGCTCGATCAGCGACGTCGCGGTCGTCTGGGCGCGCACCGACGAGGGCGTCAGCGGCTTCGTCGTCCCGGCCGGCACCCCCGGCTTCACCACCCAGGACATCCACAAGAAGCTCAGCCTGCGGGCGTCGGTCACCTCGGAGCTGCTGCTCGACGACGTGCGCCTGCCGGACTCGGCGCGCCTGCCCGAGGTCGGCTCGCTGAAAGGCCCGCTGTCGTGCCTGAACGAGGCCCGCTACGGGATCGTCTGGGGCGCGATCGGCGCGGCGCGCGCGTGCTACGAAGCGGCGCTCTCCTACTCGAAAGAGCGCGTCCAGTTCGACAAGCCGATCGCCAGCTTCCAGATCCAGCAGTACAAACTGGCGAAGATGGCGACCGCGGTGAACCAGGGGACGCTGCTGGCCCTCCACCTCGGCCGGATGAAGGACGCCGGCACCCTGCGGCCCGAGCACGTCTCGATGGGCAAGCTCGCCAACGTCGACTCGGCGCTCGAGGTCTGCCGCACCGCCCGCCAGGTCCTCGGCGCCAACGGCATCACGCTCGAGTATCCGGTGATCCGCCACATGAACAACCTCGAGTCGGTCGTGACCTACGAGGGGACCGCGGACGTCCACGCGCTCGTCATCGGCGAAACGATCACCGGGATCGGCGCGTTCCGCTGAGCACCGCGCCCCCCACGACGGCCGCCGCGACGGCGTCCGGCCCGACCACGACCGCCCAGCACGCGGTCGAAGGTCTGCGCCGGGCGCTGATCTCCGGCGCCCTCGGCCCGGGCGACAAGATCCGCCAGGAGGAGCTGGCCGCCTCGCTCGGGGTCAGCCTCTCCCCCGTCCGCGAAGCGCTGGCGGTGCTCGAGCAGGAGGGCCAGGTCACCTACCTCGCCCGCCGCGGCTACTTCGTCACCGAGCTCGACGTCGACGACCTGCGCGAGATCTACGACCTGCGCGCGCTGCTCGAGGAGCGGGCGGCGCGGCGTACGCTGCCGCTGCTCGACGAGGACGCGCTGGAGCGGGTCGCGATCGCGGCGAAGGACTGCGTCGACGCCGCCGAAGGGGCCGACGTCGCGGCCGAGCTCGAGGCCAACCGGCGCTTCCACCTCGGCCTCCTCGACTCGCCCGGACAGGGCCACACGCTGCGCCTGATCCGCCTGCTCTGGGACTCGACCGAAACGTACCGGGCGATGTACTACAACGCGCCCGAGGCGCGGCGCGAGGCGATCGACGCGCACGACCGGATCATGGACGCCTCGCGCGCTCATGACACCGACCGCCTCGTCGACGAGCTCGACTCGCATCGGCGGCAGGGCCTGCAACGCCTCGAAGGAATCCTCGCGGGCACGAGCCGCGAGCCCGCTTCCTAGGCCGGGTCATCGGCCCCCTCGGCCAGCAGCCGCAACGCGAATTCCATCACCTTTGCCTGCTTTTTCGGCGGCAGGCGTTTGGGATAGAGCAGGGCGTGGAGGCTGATCCCGTCGATCACCGCGCCGAGTAGCTCGAGCACCTCCTCGCGGTTGTGGCCGGCGGCGATCTCGCCGTCTTTCTGCGCCTGTTTGACCAGTTCGCGCAGCAGCGTGCGCAGCGTCTCCGACTCGTCCTGCTGGATGTCGTGGAGTTCGCCGTTGCTCAGCGCCCGCGCCCAGAAGCTCATCTCGATCCGCGTCTCCATCTCGCGCTGCTCGTCGAGCGGCAGGTTGTCGAGGAGGATCGCCCTCAGCGCGTCGGCGGCCGCGGCCTTCTCGCGCTCGGCGTCGTAGCGTTTGCGGATCCGCGTGTGGGACAGCTGCAGCGCGTGGGCCAGCAGGTCGTCCTTGTTCTTGAAGTAGTGGGCGAGGACGCCGGAGGAGTAACCCGACTCGCGGGCGATGTCGCGGATCGTGACCTCGTCGATGCCGTTTGCCGCGATCACCCGCCAGGCGGCGAGGACCAGCTCTTCACGACGCTCGTCGTGGTCGACTTTCTTAGGCATGAGCGGGGATTCTCGCAGTCGGCCCAGCGGCGCCGGGGGTGGTCTTGTCCATCGATTTCATCCCTTTCGATTTCACTATCCGTGTTGCAGTCCGGCCTCGGGCAGCAGGCGTCGACCGGCGAAGAGGAGCGGCAGCGCGAGCAGCGGCACGGCGAGCGCCTGGACGACGCCGGCGCGCCAGCCGCCAGCCTCGATCAGCGGGCCAGCGAGCGCCGAGCTGGCGCTGGCGCCGACCATCACCGCGAGCAAGAGCCAGGTGAAGGCTTCGGTGCCGGTGCCGTCCGGCATCGTCAGCTCGGCGACGCGGCTGCGCAGGGTCAGCATCGGCGCGGCGAAGCTGCCGGCGAGGACGGCGAGCGGGACTAGCACGACCGGGCCCGTCGCCAGGAGGAGCGGCGCGATCACCAGCGGCTGGTAGACGGCGAGCCGCAGCGAGGCCTCGCGCAGCATCCCGAGGCGGGCGGCGAGGAGGCCGAAGGCGACCGCGCCGAGCATCGAGCCGACCGAGAGCGAGGCGGCGAAGAGCCCGCCGAGGGCGGAGCTGCCGTGGGCGGAGCCGAAGGCCGGCAGGGCGACGTCGAGGGCGCCGAAGCTGGCGCCGATCGGCAGGCCGGAGAGGGTGATGTAGCGGATCGCCGGCGCCGCGAGGGCGCCCATCGCGCTGCCGCGGGGCGCGCCGGTCGGGCGCTCGGCGCGGACCACCGGCACGAGCAGGAACCAGGCGGTGCCGAAGAGGACGAGCGCGGCGCCGACGAAGAGCGGCGCGACCGGGTCGACCGCGGCGGCGAGGATGCCGGTGAGGAGCGGCCCGCAGAGAAAGACGATCTCGATCAGGACCGAGTCGAAGAGGTAGGCGGTGGTGAGGTCGGCGCGCGGGATCAGCGCCGGCCAGGTGCGGCGGAGCACGCCGCTGACCGGTGGGACCGAGGCGCCGGCGACGAAGGCGGCGAGGGCCAGCGGCAGGGTCGCGGCCGAGCCCTCGCCGACCACCGCGACCGCGACCAGGCCGAGCGCTGAGACGACGCTCGCCGGGATCAGCACCGGGCGCGGGCCGCGGCGGTCGATCTGGCGGCCGAGCAGCGGCCCGGCGAGGGCGAAGGCGAGCGTGTAGATGCCCGTGACCAGGCCCGCGACGCCGAACGACCCAGTCCGCGCGTGGACGAAGATGACGAGAGAGATGCCGCCCATGCCGAACGGCAGGCGGGCGAGGACCGAGGCGGCCGCGAGGGCGCCCACCTGGGGTGCCGAGACGACCCGTGCCCACGGGCCGCGACCGCCGTCCGGATTCGTCGCTTCGGAGTGCATTCTCGGGCTGCGGCCTAGGCATCCAGCTGTTGGGGATCCAGTTTGCTCGGACGCCCGATCTAGATTAACGTCAGCGCCCGATGAGCGCCGCCCCCCACCCTTTCCGCTTTGGCGTCGAGATGATGGAGCCCTTCGAGGGCATGACCTGGGCGGAGTCGGCGCGCGAGCTGGAGTCGCTCGGCTACTCGACCCTCTTCGCCCCCGACCACTTCGACGAGGGCCTCGGGCCGATCACCGCGATGGCCGCCGCGGCGGCCGCGACCACCGAGCTGACCGTCGCCACCGCCGTCTTCGCCGCCGACTTCCGCCACCCGGCGGTGCTCGCCCGTGAGCTCGCCGCGATCGACGTCCTCTCCGAGGGGCGGCTCGAGGTCGGCCTCGGCGCCGGCTACCAGGTCGACGACTACCGCTCCTCGGGCATCGCGATGGACCCGCCGAAGGTCCGCGTCGATCGGCTGATCGAGTACGTCGCCGTGCTCCGCGGCCTCTTCGCCGAGAGCCCCTTCAACTTCGATGGCGAGCACTTCCAGATCGACGCACTCGACGGCACGCCCCACCCCTTCACCCCCGGCGGCCCGCCGATCTTCGTCGCCGGCGGCGGCCCGCGGATGCTGCGCTTCGCCGCCCGCCACGCCGACATCGTCGGCGTCAATCCCTCCCTGCCGACCAGCGAGCGCCGCGCCGAGTCGGCCCACGGCGGCCTCGCCGCCCGCATCGACGAGAAGTTCGCCCTGGTCCGCGAGGCGGCCGGCGAGCGCTACGACGACCTCGTCTTCCACAGCTGGCTCCGCGAAGCCCGCGTGACCGACGACCCCCTCGCCGCGGCCACCGAGATCGCCACCCCCCTCGGCCTAGACGTGGACGACGTTCTCACTTCCCCCTTCGTCCTCCTCGGCACCGTCGACGAAATCGTCACCCGCCTCCAAGAGCGCCGAACCCGCTGGGGCTACAGCTACTACACCGTCCAACAGCCCTCCGCCCAAGAATTCGCCCCCGTCCTGTCCGCCCTCCGCGACTGAGTTCGCACTTATCCACGCATAGTGTGGGTAACTGCGAACTCACTCCGCTCCCGCCGTCCGAGGTGAGGGTTTCGCCGAGAGGTCCACGGGTTCGGCACGTTCGTCACCCTTCTGTGCGCCCGGAATGTTGATGGGCCGAAAACCGGACATATAGGCGGGTTTTCGGCCCATCAACATCGAGGCGCCCGTGAAGATGGGAGGAACCGTGACGTTCCATGGACCTTTGTGTCCTCTCCCGCACCCTTGGCCGTCTCGGGCACGGCCACAGCCTGCCCGGGCCGTGGACGAGACGGCCTCGTCCCTTCCCTCGGGCGCCAGCCGGACCGGCCGGACCCCGCTAGGCGACTAGGCGTTTGCGGGGGTCGGGATGGGGGTGGGCTCGGAGGAGGGCCTGGGTGTATTCGTCCTGGGGGTTGGCGAAGACATCCTTGGTCGGGCCCGTCTCGACTATGCGGCCGTGGCGCATCACGGCGATGCGGTCGGCGACCTCGGCGATCACCGCGAGCTGGTGGGAGATGAAGAGGACGGCGACGCCGAGCTCATCGCGGAGGTCGAGGAAGAGGTTGAGGAGCTGGGCCTGGACCGAGACGTCGAGGGCGCTCACCGCCTCGTCGGCGATGATCATCTCCGGGTCGACGGCGAGGGCGCGGGCGATCGAGACGCGCTGGCGCTGGCCACCGGAGAGCTCACGCGGCTTGCGCGCTGCGATCCGGTCGGTGAGCTGGACGCGGCCGAGCAGCGCCGAGACGAAGGCCGCCTCGTTGTCGGAGCCGGGCCGGTTGTGGACCTTGCCCGCTTCGTGCAGCGCCGCGCCGACGGTCATCCGCGGGTTCAGCGAGGCGTAGGGGTCCTGGAAGACCATCTGCATCCGCCGCCGCAGCTCGCGCAGCTCGGCTCCCTTGTGGGCGCGGATGTCGATGCCGTCGACCCGGACCTCGCCCGAGTCGGGCTCGATCAGCCGGATCAGGCAGCGGGCGAGGGTCGTCTTGCCGGAACCCGAGCCGCCCGCGATGCCGAGGATCTCGCCGCGGTCGAGGGTGAAGCTGACGTCGTCGACCGCGCGGTGCGGGGCGACCTCCTTGCGGGTCAGCCGCTCGGCCAGCCCGCGGCGCATGCCGAACTCCTTGACCAGGTTCTCGACCTCGAGCAGCCGCTTCGTCTCGCCGGTGTTGCCGGCCTCGGCGGGCGTGGCGCTCACGCTTCCGTCCTCCCGGGCGCGGGCGCCGCGCCCGGGGGGCCGGCCTGCGTGCCCGCGCCGCGCAG
>DAIQOT010000003.1:13308-49058 GCA_036787695.1 Solirubrobacterales bacterium
CCGCGCCGGCCGCCTCTCCCCCACCCGCCGCCGCTCCCGCGAACGGGCGCACCGGGCAGGCCGAGTGGTGGTCGGGGCCGACCGGCTCGAGCTTCATCGAGACCGTCTCGCATCCCGGCCTGGCGAAGTCGCAGCGCGGCGCGAAGACGCAGCCGGGGATCACGTCGGAGAGCTCCGGCGGATGGCCGGCGAGGGCGGCGCGGCGCTGGACGTTGCCGGCCGAGTCGAGCTCCGGCACCGAGTTGAGCAGCGCCCGCGTGTAGGGGTGTTCGGGGTTGTGGTAGATCGTCTCCACCGGCCCGCTCTCGACGATGTGGCCGCCGTACATCACCGCCACCCGGTCGCAGGCCTGGGCGATCACGCCGAAGTCGTGGGACACCAGCAGCATCGCCATCCCTTCCTCGGCGCGCATCTGCCCGAGCAGTTTGAGGATCTGCGCCTGGGTGGTGACGTCGAGCGCCGTGGTCGGCTCGTCGGCGAGCATCAGCCGCGGGCTCGAGGCGGTCGCGATCGCGATCATCACCCGCTGCGCCATGCCGCCGGATAGCTCGTGCGGGTAGGCGCGGTAGCGGCGCTCGGGGTCCTCGATCCCGACCCGGTCGAGCAGCGCCACCGCCTCGGTCTTCGCGGCGGAGCGAGAGAGCCCGCGGTTCACCCGCAGCGTTTCGGCGATCTGCGCGCCGGCGCGCATCGTCGGGTTCAGCGAGCCGAAGGGGTTCTGGTAGATCATCCCGACCGAGTGGGCTCGGAAATCGCGCAGCTTCGACTTGCCGAGCGCCAGCACGTCCTCGCCGTCGAAGCGGATCGCGCCGGACGCGACCCGGCCCGGCTCGGGGACCAGCTTCATCACCGCGCGGCAGGTCAGGCTCTTGCCCGACCCCGACTCGCCGACCAGGCCGAGGACTTCGCCCGGCTCGATCGCCAGGTCGACGCCCTTGACCGCGACCAGCGGCCCGTCCTCGCCGGGGAACTCGACCCGCAGCGCCTCGATCTCGAGCAGGCTCATGGCCCGCCCCGCTCGAGGCCGCGGTCGGAGAACCCCTCGCCGATCAGCCCGACGCCGACGCCGAGCACCACCAGCACCAGGCCGGGCAGCGTCGCGATCCACCACGCGGTCAGCAGGTAGCCCTGGCCGTCGGCGATGATCGAGCCGAGCTCCGCGGTCGGCGGCTGCACCCCGAAGCCGAGGTAGGAGAGGCCGGCGAGCAGGATCAGGTTGCCGATCAGGTCGATCGTCGAGTAGACGAGGCAGGGCCGCGCCACGTTCGGCAGGCCGTGCTTGAGGATCGCCCGCGTTTTCGAGTAGCCGAGCGCGGTCGTCGCCATCATGTACGGCTGCTCGCGCACGATCAGCATCTCCGACCGCGCGAGCCGCGCGTATAACGCCCAGGCGGCGAGCGGGACGCCGATCAGGAAGCCCTCGACGCCGGGGCCGACGATCGCCACGATCGCGATCACCAGGACGATGAACGGGAACGAGATCATGATGTCGGCGAGGCGCGAGACGATCGTGTCGAGCCAGCCGCCGAAGTACCCGGCGAGGGCGCCGATCAGGATCGCGAACGGCAGCGGCACGTAGGTGACCAGCAGGCAGAGCAGGAGGTCGAGCCGCAGCCCGTAGAGGGTGCGCGAGAAGACGTCGCGGCCGGTGTCGTCGGTGCCGAACAGGTGCTGGGACGAAGGCGAGGAGAGCAGCGACGTGACGTCGATCTGGTTCGGGCCGTAGGGGGCGATCAGCGGCGCGAAGATCGCCGCGAGGGCGAGGATGCCGACGATGAACGCGCCGATCTTGACCGAGGTCGGCCAACCCTTCAGGCGGGCGAGGATGCCGCGGCGCGGACGCGCGATCGGCCCGGCGATATCGGCGGGCGTGGCGCTCACGAGCGGCCCGCCAGTCGGACGCGGGGATCGAGCCAGGCGTGGATGATGTCGGTGAAGAAGGCGATCAGGACGACGACCGCGCCGCTGAGGAAGACCAGGGTCTGGACCAGCTGGTAATCGCGTTTGGCGACCGCCTGGACGAGCAGCGTGGCGGCGCCGGGGATCTGGAAGACCGATTCGACCAGCACCAGCAGGCCGACGAGGAAGCCGAACAGCGAGGCGAGGATCGTGATCGTGCCGATCACCGAGTTGCGCATCGCGTGCTTGCCGACGACCCGCAGTTCGCTGTAGCCGCGCGCCCGCGCCGCCTCGATGTACTCGCTGTGGAGCACCGTGACGAGGTTGGCGCGCAGGTTGCGGACGACGATCACCAGCAGGCCGAGGCCGATCGTCAGCGCCGGCAGCGTCAGCGTGCGGAAGATGCCGCTGATCCCCGATTCGTAGCCGGAGACCGGGAACCACTTGAGCTCGAAGCCGAGCAGCAGCGAGAGCATCAGGCCGAGCCAGAACGGCGGCATCGCGAAGGTGAAGGTGGTGAGGACGCGGATCGCATTGTCGATCCAGCCACCCTGACGGAGGGCGGCGAAGATCGCCAGCGGCACGCCGATCACCAGCGAGATCAGGATTCCGTAGACGAGCAGGATCGCGGTCGGCCCGACCCGTTCGCCGATCAGTTCGGTGACGCCGGAGCTGAACGCGGTCGACTGGCCGAAGCTGAAGGTGACGATGTTGCCGAGGTAGAGCCAGAACTGCTCCGGCAGCGAGCGGTCGAGCCCCCACTCGTGGTGGAGATGTTCGACCGCGGCCGGCGTCGCGTGGATCCCGAGCTCGATCTTGGCCGGGTCGCCGGGGATCAGGTGGATCATCAGGAACGTCCCCAGGGCGATCCCGAGCAGGACCACGATGCTGACCATAAGTCGTTTGACGAGATAGGTGAGCATCGTGGTCCTTGGGGGGTTACTCGGGAGTGGTGACTAGGACTTCTTCGAGATCCAGGTTTCCTGGAGCTGATCGACGCCGAGGCCGTTGGCCTCAGTGGCGCAGACGTTGGACTGGTGTCCGTTGATCAGCGGGAAGTCCATCACGTTCAGCGAAGGCATTTCTTCGTTGAACTTTTCCTGGATGATTTTCCATTCGCCCTTACGACCGGCTTCGTTGGTGCTCGAGATGAACTTTTTCACGAGCCCTTCGATTTCGCTGTCGGTCCAGAACGATTTGAACCCGTCGAGTTCGGCTTCCGGCAGAGCGTAGAAGGCCGCGTACTCGTCAGGCACCGGGACGTCTGAGCTGGTGCCGGTGAACGGGAAGGTCAGTTCGAATTCGCCTTCCAGCCACTTTTCGGCGATCGTCGCCGCTTCCAGTTCTTCGAGCTTGACGGTGACGCCGATTTCGCCCATCTCCTGCTGGACCAGCAGCGCCATCTGCTTGAAGTAGTCGAGGCCCGCCGGGTACTGGAGGCTGACCGAGAAGCCCTTGGCGAATTTCGATGCCGCCAGTTCTTCCTTGGCTTTTTCGACGTTGAATTCGAACGCGGGCACTTCTTTGTCAGAGGCGTCGAGTTCGAAATTCTGGATGACGCTGTTGGGGACGGTGCCGGTGCCGCGGAACACCGTTTCGTTCAGCTGGTCGCGGTTGATCGCGAGGCTGAGCGCGCGGCGGACGTGCGGATCGGCCAGGGCGGGCACTTTGGTGTTGGTCACCATCAGCACCTCCTGCGGCAGTTCGACCTGCTGGATCGCCAGGCCCGATTCACCCTGCAGCGAGGAGACCTGGGCGAACGGGATGCCGTCGGCCATCTGCGCTTCGCCCGATTTCAGGTCGAGCACACGGGTGTTCGAGTTGGCGACGAAGTTCCAGCGCATCGTCTGCAGGTATGGCTTGCCCTTTTCGAAGAAGTACGGGTTCTTTTCGAAGGTGATGTGCGAGCCGCTGGCGAATTCCTTGAGCCGGAACGGGCCGGTGCCGACCGGGTGCTTCCAGAAGGCTTCGCCTTCCTGTTCGAGCTTTTCTTTGTCGACGATGAACGCCGGGTAGATCGACAGGTTGTAGAGGAACGCGGCGACCGGGTGTTCGAGTTTCACCACCACGGTGTTTTCGTTCGGCGCGGTGGCGCTTTCCATGCCGACGGCGATCGCCGCGAGCACGGTGTTGATCTTCGGGTTGCGGAACTGTTCCAGGTTCCAGGCGATGTCTTCCGCGGTCAGCGGCGAGCCATCGGAGTATTTGAGGCCCTTCTGCAGGTGGAACGTGTAGGTCAGGCCGTCCTTGGAGATGTCCCAGCTTTCGGCCAGGCCGGGCACGACTTTGTCGGCCCCGCTCGGGTCGTTGCGGACGATCCCGTTGTAGAGCATTTCGTCGGCGAAGATGTCGCCGTTGCCGTTTTTGATTTCGCGCGGGTTCAGCGTCACGGTTTCGAGCTGGCGCGCGTACGTCAGCGTGCCGCCGGCCACCGGTTCTTCTTCGCAGGCCGCGTTGACGGCTTTGCCTTCGCCTTCCTTGGCGACCGAGATGGTCCCGCCGCCAGAGCTTCCGCCGCAGGCACTGACGAGCAGCGCAAGCAGCGCGCCCATCGCCCCGATCAGTAAGAGCTTCCTCATGCTTCTCTCCTCTTCATGGTCATCAACGACAGACGCCTGGGACAAGACAGGCTCTTGTAACTAGGGGTGACGGTCACCCGGGATCAGCCGACGTCCGCTTTCGCGACGGCATCGACTCCGGCCTCGACCGCGGTCAGCGCCTGGTCGAGATCACGCTCATCCATGGCCGCCGAGACGAACCAATTGTGCCGGGGGTGGAGATACAGGCCGTGCTTCCCACACGCGGCCGTGAAGATGTCATTGAGGGCGCGATCGTCACCGTCGGCCTCGAAGCGAGCGTAGGGCATCGTCGGCGGTCCGGTCACCACGATCCCGAGGCCGCGCGCCGCGGCGGCCGCGGCGAGGCCCTCCTGGAACCTGGTCCCCCACTCCCTCATCGTGCCGAGCGCGTCCTCGCGCTCCATCACCTCAAGGGTCGCGAGCCCGGCCGCCATCGCGTCGCCGGTCCACCAGAAGGAGCCGGTGGCGAAGACTTCGGAGGCCGCGCCGCGGACCTCCTCTTTGCCGATCAGCGCCGCGAGCGCGTAGCCGTTGGCGATCGCCTTGCCCCAGGCGCTCATGTCGGGGACGACGCCGAAGCTCTTCCAGGCGGTGCCGAACTCCATCCGCATCCCGGTCCGCACCTCGTCGTGGATGAGGAGGCCGCCGTGGCGGTCGCAGAGCTCACGCAGGCCGACGGCGAACTCGCGGGTCGGCGCTTCCTGGTCGCCGCCGGGCGGCTGCCGGTAGGGCGAGAGGATGACGCCGGCGAGGTCGTCGGGATGACGTTCGATCGCCGCCTCGACGCTGGCGAGGTCGTTGAAGTCGAAGTAGTCGAGGCTCTCGCGGTCACCGGGCACGGTGCCCTGGGTGTTGGGATTGCACCAGGGCAGCGAGCCGTGGTAGGCGCCGTTGGCGACGAGCACCGTGCGGCGACCGGTGTGGGCGCGGGAGAGGGTCACGGCGAGGGTGGTGACGTCGGCGCCGTTCTTCGCGAACAGGGTCCAGGCGCCGCCGTCGATCAAGGAGACGAGCCGCTCCGCCAGGTCGACCATCACCGGCGCCGGGCCGGGTCCGCAGTCGACCATCGCGTGCTGGCGGGCGACCGCCTCCTCGACCTGGGGGTTCAGGTGACCGACCACGATCGGGCCCCAGCTGCACATCATGTCGATGTACTCGTTGCCGTCGACGTCCCAGAAGCGCGAGCCGTCGGCCCGGGCGATGAAATGGGGGGAGCCGGGCCAGTTCACTTGGGGGGAGAAGTGTCCGGCGACGCCTCTGGGGAGGGCTTTCACGGCCCGTTCGTCGAGTTCAAGGCCGGTCTGGCCCTGGAAAGTGGTCGTCATTCCGGGATCTTAAACAGACGTACGAAATAGAATCAAGGTCTTATTTCAGACGTACGTATAAAATCGGGCTCCGTCGGTTGTACGCACGGCGAAATGGGAACCGGGTCGGGAAGAAGAGGGGTGTAGGTAGTGAACAGTTCATCTGGGACGAGTGATCCCGAGCGCGTCGACGAGGTCCGCGAGCGCGCCGCGCTGGTCCGCCGCGAGACCGTCCGCCTGGTCGGGATCGCCGGCAGCGGCCACTACTCGAGCGTCTTCTCCTGCGCCGAGATCCTCGCCGCCCTCTACTCGGGCGTGATGCGGATCGCCGAGGATCCCGAGTGGCCCGAGCGCGACCGGCTGGTCCTCTCCAAGGGCCACGTCGCCGTCGGCCTCTACCCCCTGCTCGCCGAGCGCGGCTACTTCCCCGCCGACTGGCTCGACTCCTACACGCGGCTCGGCAGCCCGCTCGGCGACCACCCCGACATGCGCCGCATCCCCGGCGTCGACTTCTCCTCCGGCTCGCTCGGCCACGGCCTCTCGGTCGGGGTCGGGATGGCGAAGGCGGCGCGCCTGCGCGGCTACGACGAGACGCGGATCTGGGTCCTGCTCGGCGACCAGGAGCTGAACGAGGGCCAGGTCTGGGAAGCGGCCGGCTCGGCGTCGCACCTCGGCCTCGGCAACGTCTGCGCGATCGTCGACGCCAACCAGATGGGCCTCGACGGGACCACCGAGGAGACCAATTCGGTCGAGCCGATCGGCGGCCGCTTCGAATCCTTCGGCTGGGACGTGGTCGAGCTCGACGGCCACGATCCGGCGGCGTTCCTCGCCCAGGCCGCGGCGCTGCCGGCCCCCACCGGCGCGAAGCCCCAGTGCATCGTCGCCCGCACCGTCAAGGGCAAGGGCGTCTCCTATATGGAGCTGTCGCGGACCTGGCACCTCGGCTGGCTCAGCCCCGACGACGCCGCCGCCGCGGTGGTGGAGATCGATCAGCGTGGCTGAGCGCGAGCGCATCGACGCGGCGCCGGTCCCGAGCGGTGACAGCTGGGACCTGGCCGGGCTCGAACGGCTGTCGGCCTCGGCGGTCGCGGGCAAGGTGCTCGCCGCGATGGGCGACGAGGACCCCGACATCGTCGTCCTCACCGCCGACCTCAAATTCTCCAACCAGACCGTCGACTTCGAGCGCGCCCACCCGGAGCGCTTCATCAACGTCGGCATCTCCGAGCAGCACATGGTGACGATGGCGGCGGGGATGGCGAGCGTCGGGATGAAGCCCTACGTCGCGACCTTCGCCCCCTTCGTCGGCCTGCTCGCGGGCGAGCACATCCGTACCGACCTCGCCTATCCCGGGCTGCCGGTGCGGATCATCGCCCACCACGCCGGGATCGCGATCGGCTTCTACGGCACCTCCCACCACGCGACCGAGGACCTCGGCCTGATGCGCTCGATCGCCGGCCTCACCGTCGTCTGCCCCTGCGACGCGACCGCCACCGAGGCGGCGCTGCGCCAGACCGCCGACCTCCCCGGCCCGGTCTACTTCCGGGTCGGTCGCGGGCGCGACGTCGACGTGTACGACGAGCGCCCCAGCGCCTGGCGCTTCGGCGAGGCGGCGGTGCTGCGCGAGGGCGGCGACCTGACGATCGTCGCCAACGGCGTCACCGTCTCCGGCGCGCTCGAGGCGGCCGCGGCGCTCGCCGCCGACGGGGTCGAGACGACCGTGATCGATGCCCACACCGTGCGGCCCTTCGACGACGCGACGATCGCCGAGCACGCCGGGCGCAGCGGCAGGCTGCTGGTCGCCGAGGAGCACAACGTGGTCGGCGGCGTCGCCACCGCCTGCGCCGAGGCGCTGGTCGAGCACGGCCTCGCCGGGGTGAAGATGGCGCGGATCGGGATGCCCGCCGACGAGTACTCGCTGATCGGTCCCCCCACCCACCTCTACCGCCACTACGGCATGGACGGCGCCGGGATCGAGAAGGTGGCGCGCGAGCTGCTCGGCTCCTAGTTATTTCGAACGTTCGTATATAAAGGCAGCTTCCGCGACGCCAGAGGAGAGAGGAACCGACGTGGCAAACGATCTGCAGCAGGCCCGAGTCGAAGTGGTCGAGTACGGCAAGCGCATGCTGCGCGAGGGCCTCGTCAAGGGGACGTCGGGCAACATCAGCGTCCGGGTCGGCGACGAGGTCGCGATCAGCCCGGGCAGCATGCCCTACGAGGAGATCGAGCCCGACGACGTGTCGATCGTCGACCTCGACGGCAACCATCTCTCCGGCGGGCGGCCCTCCTCGGAGACCCCCCTCCACACGCTCGTCTACCGCGAGACCGACGCCGCCGCGGTCGTCCACACGCACTCCATCTACGCGACGACGCTCGCCTGCACGGTCGACGAGCTGCCCGCCGTCCACTACATGATCCACACCTTCGGCGGCGACTCGATCGCGGTCTCCGACTACGAGCGCTTCGGCTCCGACGAGCTGGCGGCGGCGGTCCACGCGGCGCTCGGCGACCGGCGCGGGGCGCTGCTGCGAAACCACGGCGCGGTGGTCCACGGCCCGACCCTCGCCCGCGCCTACGACCTCGCGGTGCTGCTCGAGTGGCGCGCGGAGCTCTACTGGCGGGCCTCGATCTTCGGCGAGCCGCGGATCCTCAGCCACGACCAGCTCGCGGAGGTCGCCACCGAGGCGAGTCGCCGCGCCTACGGCGGCGCCGAGCCGAGCAACGACGGCGAGGCGGAGGGCCGCTCGTGAGGTCGCCGAAGGTCGTCTGCCTCGGCGTCCACCTGCTCGACGTGCTGGTCCAGCCCTCGCGCGAGCCGAAACCGGCGGTCGGCTGGGAGATGCTCGACGACCTGCGGATCACCGCGGCCGGGACCGCGGCGGGCCCGGCGGTCGACCTCGCGAAGCTCGGCGCCGAGTCGATCAGCATGGGCGTGCTCGGCGACGACTTCGAGGGGAACGTGGTCGCCGACCTGATGGCCGAGCACGGCTGCGACGTCACCCGGATGGTCCGGGCGGAGGGCGCGAAGACCCACATCTCGCTGCTCTTCATCGACGAGAACGGCGAGCGCAACCCGGTGATGATCCGGCCGACCACCGCCCCGTCCCTGACCATGGACGACATCGACCGTGACGCGGTCGCCGCGGCCGACGTGCTCCACATCGGCGGGGCCGACCAACTCGGTGACTTCCTCGGCGAGGGCCTGGCCGAGCTGATCCACTTCGCCCGCGAGAACGGCACCGTCGTCACCGTCGACGTCCTCGGCGCGGGCACCGACGAGATGCGCGAACGGCTGGCGCCGGCCCTACGCGAGGCCCAGTTCTTCTTCCCCAACGAGGGTCAGGTAGCCGGGATGACCGGCACCGAGGACCCCGGCGAGGGTGCCGCGCGGCTGCGCGAGCTGCTCGGCGTCGAGACCGTCGTCGGCACCCTAGGCGCCGACGGCAGCCTGATCGTCGGCGCCGACGGCGCGACCCCGGTCCCCGCCTTCGACATCGACCTCGTCGACACCACCGGCTGCGGCGACGCCTATGTCGCGGGCTTCATCGTCGCCACCGCGATGGGCTGGGACCCCGAGGCGGCCGGCTGGCTCGGCGCCGCGGCCTCCGGCCTGGTCGCAACGGGCCTCGGCTCCGACTCCGGCATCGTCGACCTCCCCTCCACCCTCAAGTTCCTCGCCACCCAGGCCCCTCCCCGCATCGCCACCCTCGCCCGCGCCTGACGCGCTGCACGGATTTAGGGGCCTATAACCCCCTAAATCCGTGCAGCGCTAGAGGATGGCCATCGGGTTGACCGGGCCGCCGACGCCGCCGACGATCGGGAGGGGCTGGCCGGCGAAGAAGAAGTCGTAGCGGTTGGCGGCGGCGCAGGCGTCGGCGAGGGCGTCGAGCTCGAAGTTCTCGCCGAGCAGCATCCCCATGTAGACGAGGGCGAGCTCGTGGACCGGGAAGAAAGGCTCGCCGCCGGTCAGCTGCTCGACCGCCCAGTTGTCGCAGGCGATCGCGCAGACGCCGAGGTCCGCGAGGAGCGGGAGGGCGTCGGGGGCGACACCCGGGGTGTTGGGGACGAGCGGCCCGGACTGGGCGAACTCGGCCCAGCGGCCGGAGACTTTGGTCGCGCCGAGGAGGCCGGTGCGGACGAGGAGCGCGTCGCCGGGTCGGACCTCGACGCCCTGCGCGGCCAGCACCTCGGCCAGCTCGTCGGCGCCGATGCCGTAGCCGGGCGGGAGCACCTCGACGCCCCGGTGCCGGGCGACGTCGGCGAGCACACCGCGGGTGACGAGACGGCGGGCGGCCGGGAGGATGTCGTTGCGCGCGGCGCCCTGGGTCGTGACCTCGGCCGCGTCGATCCCCCCGTACATCTTGCCGCCGTGGAAGCAGTGCGAAAGCGCGTCCCAGTGGGTCGCCGCGTGGACCGCCATCAGCAGCATGTCGTCGGCGAAGACGGAGCCGACCGAGTCGGGCCCGGCGTCGCTCGGCAGCTCGGTCATCACGTGCTGCGGGTTGAGCCGGCCCGAACCGGGCGGCTGCGGCAGTTCCGCCCGCAGCTCGAAGCCGAGCGAGAACGCCGCGCCGGTGCGGATCGCGGCGCTCGCCTCGAGCCGCTTCTCCTCGGTGACGAGGTGGAGCGCGCCCACCCCATCGTCACTGGTCCAGCGGTCCCAGGTGCAGAGGCGTCCGGCCATCTCCTCGACGACGCGCCGCGGGTCCGGTGATTGTGAGCGGACGTCCGACATATCTCCGCCGCCAACTCTATGCGCTCGCCGAGGTAGGCCGTCGCATACGGTCCCTTCAGTGGCAGATCGCGACGACCTCGACTTCACCTACTCGCTGATCGACCGGATCTTCAGGCTCAGCCTCGGTGAGCTGGCGGACTTCAGCGGCGCGAAATACGACGGTGACTTCTCGCTGACGCTCGAGCAGGCGCAGCGGCGCAAGCACGAGTACGTCGCCGGGCAGATCGGCATCGGCCCCGGCCGGCGCGTCCTCGATCTCGGCTGCGGCTGGGGCCCGCTGCTCGCCTACGTCCGCGAGCGCGGCGGCGACGGGGTCGGCGTGACGCTCTCGAGCGCGCAGGCGAAGGCCTGCCGGCGCCACGGCCTCGAGGTCCACCTCCGCGACGCGCGTGAGGTCACCGCCGCGGACTTCGGCAGCTTCGACGCCGTCGCCAGCCTCGGCGCCTTCGAGCACTTCTGCTCGCAGGAGGATCACGCGGCCGGGCGCCAGGACCAGATCTACCGCGATCTCTTCGCCAACATCGCCGACCTGCTGCCGGCGGGCGGGCGCCTCTACCTGCAGACCATGGTCTACGGGCGCAACATGATCCCGCTCGAGGAGGTCAGCATCGACGCGCCGCGGGACTCCGACGCCTGGTACCTGGCGCTGATGGCCCACCAGTTCCCCGGGTCCTTCCTCCCCTACGGGCAGGAGCAGGTGGTCGAGTGCGCCGACCCGCGGTTCCGCCTGCTCGAGAGCTCGAGCGGCCGCCTCGACTACCTCGAGACGATCCGCCAGTGGCGGGTGCGATTCGGCGAACCGAGCCTCCGCAAGACGCTGATGAAAGCGCAGCTGGTCCCCCGCTACCTGACCAGCTCCGACTTCCGCCTCGCCTTCACCTCAGGCGTCAGCGCCAACAGCGTCTGCTTCGAACGCGAGCTGATGGACCACTACCGACTCGTCTTCGAGAAGCGGGAGAGCTGACCCCCGCCCGCCGGCTCCGCTAGCCGGCCTTCACCTTCTGAGCCTTCCCTTCGGGTGCCACCAGTCGCACCGAGAGCCTCGCCTTCGGGTGTGACTTGGCCGCCTTGAGGAGGGCTTTGCTCGGCTTGACCGTGATCGTCTTCTTCTTGCCGGCGGCGACCGTCACCGGGACGTCCATGGTGGCCTTGCCGTCGGTGATCTCGAGGATCAGCTGACAGGCCCCGGTCGATCCGGCGCAGGCGACCGTCGCCTTCAGCTTGCCGTTGACCAACTTGACGCCGCCGACGAGATGGGCCGCGGACTTTTTGGGCGTCGTCCCTGGGCCCGGCGGCGGCGGGGTCGGGTTGGTCGGAGGCGTGACCACTTCGGTCTTGGGAGCGACCACGGTGAACGCCAGTTCCTTGGCCGTCTCGACGAGGCCGTCGCCGTCGGTGGAACGGTAGGCGAGCGTGTGATCGCCCGGCGTCGCGACGGTGATCGGACCGGCGTAGGCCTGGAAGGCGCCACCGTCGAGCGCGTATTCGGTCTTCGCGATCCCGGAGACCCCCGTCGCGGCCAGGACCACCGTCGCCGGGCCGACGACCTTGCCGTCGGCCGGGGCGGGCAGGACCTGGGCAGTGGTGACCGGCGGTTCGTCGACCAGGATCTTGCTGACCTGCTGGCGCTCGATCCCGCCGGCGGCATCGGTCGAGTAATAGGTCACGGTGTGCACGCCCGTCTCCGGCAGCGTGAACGGGCCGGTGTACCGGGTCAGGGTGCCGCCGTCGACCGAATAGGTGGTCCTGGCGACCGCCGCCCCGCCCGCCGCCGGCGTGGCCGCCAGCGTCACGGTCGGATCGATGTAGACGCCCGGGACGGCTTCCCCGGAGACCGTCGCGACGGTCTGCGGCACCGATTCCTGGCAGGCCCCCGTCCCGTCGTAGAACGTCGTGCCGGCGGCGCTCGCGACGAGCCCGGGTCCGGTCAGCTGCGGCTTCAGGGTCGTCGGTTCACCCGTGGCGGCGAACGCGGTGTCCCACCATTCGCCGAAGAACGTCCCCAGCCGGGCCTGGCAGGCGGCGCTCTGATTGGGGAGCCAGCCCTCGAACAGGTGCTCGAGCTGCGGCTCTTCGATGCTGCTGCCACCGAATTCCGCGGTCAGCTGGTGCAGCGCGCCGGTGAAGTTGGCCGCGCCGAGGATCTGTCGCAGGGCGATGTAGGCGGTGGCGGGACGGGTGTAGGTGGTGGCGGTGCTGAACAGGCTTTCGGCGGTCGGGTCCGACGGGATGCCGGTCCACGCCGATCCGCCTTTCCCGTAGTTGGAGGCGAAGCGGGCGACCAGGCTCGCGTTGAACGCGGCTTCCCCTTCCGCCGTTTCGAGGCCGCCTTTGGCTTCCGCCGCTTTCTTCGCCGTCAGCAGGTATTCGGACAGCTGGGCGAGCCCCTCCTTGAAGAAGGTCATGTTGTAGTTCGACTCGGAGACGTTGTCGCCGTACCACTGGTGCATGTTCTCGTGGTTGAACGTGCTTTCGCTGATGCGGCCGCCGTTGAAGGTGATCTTCGTCTCCATCTCCTCCTCGAAGCTGGCGTCCGGAGCGCCGACGATGACGCCGTCGCTGGAGAACGGGAAGGGCCCGTCGAACCGTTCCTGGAAGTCGACGATCGATTCCTGCAGGTCCATCACCGCTTTGTTTTTCGCCTTCTGTTCTTCGGTGAGGCCGCTCGCCTGCGCCTCGTAGTAGAGAACGCCTTTGCCGCCGAGCCGCTCGTTCAGGTCGTAGGCGCCGATGCTGCTCTCGACCAGGTAGCTGGCGATCGGCTGGGGGGAGTGCCAGCGCCAGGTGGTCGAGCCTTCGGGGAAGTCCGCGTCGGGCGGGTTGGTGGTGAAGCCGATCAGTTCGCCGTTGGCGACCGCCGTGCGGCCCGCGGTGACGGTCTCGTCGAAGTCGTACGTCGGCTTCGCCGAGGGGTGGTTGTTGAGCGGCATCCAGGCCTCGGTGCCGACCGGCTCGGTGGTGACGAAGCTGCCGTCGCCGGCCGGTTCGTCAGAGAGGAACCAGCCCTCGACCGAGCCGTCGCCATCGGTATGCACGCCGGGCCGGCCGGAGTATGCGACTTCGACTTCGAAGGCTTCGCCGGCGGGGATCGGCGCGCTGGGCGTGATCACGAGCTTGTTCGCCGGGCACTGATCGCCGGTCGCGGCTTCGCCTTCGACGACCGTTTCTTCTTCGCTGTTCGGCGTGCAGGCCGGCGGCAGCGGGTTTTCCGTGCTGACCGGGGACACCAGCCCGGCCTCGTGGGCGAGCGGGTTGGGATCGTCCTGGCCTTCGGGATCACCCGGGTAGGTCGGCTGGACGAATTCGAAGGTGGCGGGGGCGCCGTTCACGGTCACCGCTTCGACTTCCATGTCGGGACCCGGGCCTTCATCGCTGTCGGGCCCTTTGCGCTCGAAGTCGAGGCTGAAGTTGCTGAGGCACTGGGTGGCGAGGTCGTCGAGGACGACGTTGGTCCCGGGGAGGAATTCGTTTTCGACCGCGTCATAGGTCAGGTTGACGTCGGTGTGGACGCTGGTGTAGCCGCCGTTGCCCATCTCGGGATAGACGCGGTCGCCGAGCTTGGAGAGCGTGTGGGCGCCGGGCGTGCAGGTTTCGGGCGCCGCGGCGGCGAGCTGGTGGGCGGCGGCGAGCGCCCGTCTGTCGCTCGACGCGGGTGCCCCTTCCGCCTGGCCACCGATGTCGACCCCGCGCCGCGCGGTCGCGCAGCTCAGTTCACCTTCGCCACCGTTCGGCGTGCAGGCCGCGAGCGCGTAGGCGCCGTCCGGAAGATCCGACGGCAGCGCGACGGTCGTTTCGTAGGGACTGGTCGAGCCGGCGGCGACCTGCACGCCGACCGTGCCGACCGTCCGCGGCGGCTGACCGAGCGCGAGCAGCCGCACCGTCACGGTCCCGGACAGAGCGGAGCCGCCCAGGTTGGCGACCGTGCCGTCGAGGGCGTAGCTCCCGCCGGCAGCGGCGCCGACCGGCGGCGAGGAGAGCGAGGAGACGGCCAGGCCCGACGGCGAGGAGGCGGCGCCGAGGTCCGCCGTGCCCACGTCGGTGTGCGGCTTGGCGAGCGCGGCAGGAGCCGCGACCCCGAGCGCGCCGACGAGGACGGCAGCGATGCCGACCTGCCGAAGTCGAGCCGAAACCGATCCAAACATATGCCGCTCCATTCACTCTGTTGGCCCCACAGAGGCCGCTCGATCTTTCGCCGCCGACCCCAGATCGACGCTGCGGCGCTGACGCTACTGCGAGCGGCCACGCGGATCTACCGCCGCCGCGGCGCACTCGCCCCTCGCCAATCGCCCTCACGTTGGACGGAGCGGCCAAGAGCCGGGGTGCCGACCCCGCGATCAGGCAACCTCGGGCAGGGCGGGAGCGAAACCCGCCGCGCGCATGGTCGCGGTGTCGTGCACCTGGCGGATCGTGGTGATCTTGCCGTCGACCACGGTGAGCTGCTCCGCCATCCGCAGGACGCCGAGCGGCGGCATGTCGAGGTCGTAGATCAGCACGGCCTCCTCACCGTCGGCGATCGCGCCGAGCATCTCGACGCTGACGATCAACCCGCCGAAGCCGGTGATCGCGTCGACGAACTCCACCTTGCCCGCGTAGACGTTGACGGGAAGGTCCGTCCGCAGATCCTCCGAGAGCAGGCCGGCGGCGGTGGCGAAGTCCTTGTCCACGGTCCAGGCCCGATGGTAGGCGTGAGCGATCTCCAAGGTGTCGGCTGCGTTCATTCCGTTCATCTCCTTCCGCGGCTAGCCCGCGTACTCCTCATCGGTGACGTGACGTCCCCAGGTGGTGTGGCTGCCGGCCTCGTCGGCCTCCTGGACGGCGATCTGGGCGTGGAAGCGACCGGGCGCGGCGCCGTGCCAGTGGTTCTCGCCCGGCTCGAAGAAGACCCGGTCCCCGGGCCGCACCTCCTCGACCGGGCCTCCCTCGCGCCCGACCAGGCCGACTCCCTCGGTGACGAAGACGGTCTGACCGACCGGATGGGTGTGCCAGGCGGTCCGGGCCCCGGGGGCGAAGTGGACGACCCCGCCCATGATCAGCGACGGCGCCGCGGGCGTGGCGATGACGTCGATATTGACGTCCCCGGCGAACCAGTCGGCGGGGCCGACGGTCGTGTCGAGTTCGTTTCTGGTGATCTGCATCTCGTCCTCCTGTGTGGGTTGGTCGCCCCACGGAAGCACGGCCGCGGGCAGGGGTGAGAGGACGGGCTTTTCCGTGTACCGGCAGGGCACCCCAGGCGCTCGGCGGCGGGTCTACCCTGGTCTGCCGTGGACACGAGAGTCGAGATCAAGGACTTCCTCACCTCCCGCCGCGCGAAGCTCACGCCCGCGGAAGTCGGCCTGACCACCTACGGGACGAGACGGGTCCCGGGCCTGCGCCGCGAGGAGGTCGCGACCCTGGCCGGGGTCAGCGTCGACTACTACAACCGGATGGAGCGCGGCAATCTCGCGGGCGCCTCGGAAGGGGTGCTCGAGGCGGTCGCGGGCGCGCTTCGCCTGGACGAAGCCGAGCGGGCACACCTCTTCGACCTGGCCCGCGCCTCGCGGGATCAGGCCACCGGCAGGCGCCGCCGCCCGACCGGAAGGACCGTGCGCCCGAGCGTCGAGTGGATGATCGAGGCGATGACCGGCGCCGCCGCACTCGTCGTCGACGGCCGCCAGGACATCCTCGCCGCCAACCACCTCGGGCGGGCCCTCTTCGCGCCGCTGTTCGACTCGCCGGCGCCCCCGAACATGGCGCGCTTCACCTACCTCGACCCGCGCGGCAAGGAGTTCCACGCCGATTGGAACCGCGCCGCCAAGGAATGCGTCGCCGCCCTCCGGACCCAGGTCGGTCGCGACCCCTTCGACCGCGGCCTCTCCGACCTCGTCGGCGAGCTCTCGACCCGCAGTGAGGAGTTCGCCGCCCTCTGGGCCGCCCATAACGTCCGCCTGCACCGCAAGGCGGAGAAGAGCTTCGCCCACCCGCTCGTCGGCGAGCTCACGGTCTCCTACGAGCGCCTCGCGGTCAGCGCCGATCCCGGCCTCGAGATCTTCGCCTACGCCGCCGAGCCCGGATCCCGATCGGCGGAGGCGTTCGATCTGCTCGCCAGCTGGACCGCGGACGGCAGCGCTCGGTCCGCCACGCCGACTCGGCGGTGACCTCGGGCGGCGATACGAACCGGTCCGCCCCCGGCCGACAAGGACGTTTCTCCCCTGGATAAGGACCTCGGCGACTTTTTCGACCCACGGACAGTGCGCCGAGGACCCCAAATCAGGGACCATCCACTGATGCCTGATCCCTTTCCCCACGGCCGCGCCTCCTGCGGGGTCGGATTTGTCGCTGACCTGACCGGCGTCCCGTCCCATGAGACGGTGCGTCGCGGGGTCGAATGCCTCGTGAACATGGACCATCGCGGAGCCGAGGGCGCCGACGAGAAGACCGGCGACGGCGCCGGGATCATGTTGCAGCTGCCCGACCGGCTCCTGCGCTCGATCTGGTCGGGGCTGCCGGAGCTCGGCCAGTACGGCGTGGCGATGTGCTTCCTCCCCCACGACCCGGTGCGGCGGGCGACGCTCGAGGGCGTCCTCGAGGAGGTCTGCGAGGGCCGCGGCCTGCGGGTGCTGGGCTGGGACGACGTGCCGGTCGACCCCACCTGCCTCGGCCACGTCGCGCGCGACTGCATGCCGGTGATCCGCCGGCTCGCGGTCGCCGCGGACCGCTTCGACGGCGACGCCGACGCGCTCGAGCGGCGCCTCTACGTCGTCCGCCGCGCGGCCGAGAAGAGCGCCGGCGCGGAGCTGAAGATCGTCTCCTTCTCCGCCCGCACGCTCGTCTACAAGGGCATGCTGCGCGCGACCCAGCTCGAGGACTTCTTCCCCGAGCTCCGCGACGAGCGCACCGAGTCGGCCCTCGGCCTCATGCACTCGCGCTTCTCGACCAACACCTTCCCGAGCTGGGAGCTCGCCCACCCCTACCGGATGGTCGCCCACAACGGCGAGGTCAACACGCTCACCGGCAACCGCAACTGGATGCGGGCGCGCGAAGGCGCGATGCGCTCGGAGCTGCTCGGCGACGAGCTCGCCGCGGTGCTGCCGGTGGTCGACTTCCAGGCATCGGACTCGGCGACGATCGACGCGGTCGTCGAGCTGCTGGCCCGCGCCGGCCGCTCGGTCCCCCACGCACTGAAGCTGCTCGTCCCCGAGGCGCCGGCGGGACGCTCCGCCGTGACCGACGCCGAGCAGGGCTTCACCGACTTCCACTCGCTGCTGATGGAGCCGTGGGACGGCCCCGCGGCGATCGCCTACTGCGACGGCAAGTCGGTCGGCGCGACGCTCGACCGCAACGGACTTCGCCCCGGCCGCTGGGCGCAGACCCGCGACGGCTTCGTCGTCTGCGCCTCCGAGGCCGGGACGGTGGCGCTCGACCCGGCCTCGATCGTCCGCCGCGGCCGGCTCGAACCGGGGACGATCATCGTCGCCGACGTCGCGGGCGGCGAGCTCCTCGTCGACCGCGCCGTCGAGCGCAAGCTCGCGGCGAAGCAGGACTACGCCGCCTGGCACGCCGAGCGGACCCTGCCCTTCGAGGAGCTGCCCGAGGCGCCCCTCCCGCCGGTCTCCGAGCTCCCCCTGCGCGAGCGCCAGCTCGCCTTCGGCTACAGCCAGGAGGACCTCCGCGTCCTGATCGGCCCGCTGGTCGGCGCGGCGAAAGAGCCGACCGGCTCGATGGGCGCCGACGTCGCCCTCGCCGCGCTGTCGGACCGCGCCCCCTCCCTCTTCTCCTACTTCAAGCAGCTGTTCGCCCAGGTGACCAACCCGGCGATCGACCCGGTCCGCGAGCAGGTCGTGATGAGCCTGCGGGTTCTGCTGGGACGGCACGGCCGGCTGCTGACCGACGACCCCGGTGAGAGCTTCTGCCTGCAGCTCGAGCGGCCGGTGCTCGGCGACGGCGAGCTGGCCCGGATCCGCGCGATCGAGCACCCCGTCCTCCGCACCGAGACCCTCGACACGACCTGGCCGCGCGAGGACGGCGCGAGCGGGCTGGCGGCGGCGCTCGAGCGGCTCTGCGCGAACGCGGTCGACGCGGTCGATGACGGGGCGACGATCCTCGTCCTCTCCGACCGCGCCTGCTCGCCCGGCCGCGTCCCGATCCCGGCGCTGCTGGCGACCTCCGCGGTCCACCACCGCCTGTCTCGGGCCGGGCGCCGGATGCGGGTCGGGATCGTGGTCGAGACCGGCGAGGCGCGCGAGACCCACCACGTCGCCTGCCTGGTCGGCTTCGGCGCCGAGGCCGTCAACCCCTACCTGATGCTGGAGTCGGCGCGCGAGCTGATCGCCGATGACCCCGAGCCGGCGGTCGTCAAAGCACTCGACGCGGGCCTCTTGAAGGTGATCTCGAAGCTCGGCATCTCGACCGTCGCCTCCTACCGCGGCGCCCAGGCCTTCGAGGCGATCGGCCTCGACCGCGGCCTGGTCGAGGCCTGGTTCACCGGCACCCACTCGCGCCTCGGCGGGGTCGGGATCGAGGCGCTCGCGGGCGAGGCGCTGGCCCGCCACTCGCGCGCCTGGCCTGGGTCGGAATGGCCGCTGCTGCCGGTCGGCGGCGTCTACGCCTGGCGCCGCGACGGCGAGCACCACGGCTGGAACCCGGAGACCGTGACGCTGCTACAGAAGGCCGCGCACGGCGAGAACGGCGACGGCCACGAGGCATACGAGGCCTTCCGCGAGCGGGTCGACGGCGACCAGCGCGACCTCACCCTCCGCGGCCTGTTGCGGCCGCGCGTCGACCTCGAGCCGGTGCCGCTCGACGAGGTCGAGTCGGCGAAGGAGATCGTCAAGCGCTTCTCGACCGGGGCGATGAGCCTCGGCTCGATCTCGCCCGAGGCGCACGAGACGCTGGCGGTCGCGATGAACCGCCTCGGCGCCCGCTCGAACACGGGCGAGGGCGGCGAGGACCCGCGCCGCTACGTGCCGCGCCCCAACGGCGACAGCCGCCGCTCGGCGATCAAGCAGGTCGCCTCCGGCCGCTTCGGCGTGACGATCGGCTACCTGATGGAGGCCGACCAGATCCAGATCAAGGTCGCCCAGGGCGCCAAGCCCGGCGAGGGCGGCCAGCTCCCCGGCTCGAAGGTCGACCGCTACATCGGCGAGCTGCGCTTCTCGACCCCCGGCGTCGAACTGATCTCCCCGCCTCCCCACCACGACATCTACTCGATCGAGGACCTGAAGCAGCTGATCTACGACCTGCGCTGCGCCAACCCCGCGGCCGAGATCTCGGTGAAGCTCTGCGCCGAGGCCGGGGTCGGCACGGTCGCCGCCGGCGTCGTCAAGGCGGGCGCCGATCACGTCACCGTCGTCGGCCACGACGGCGGCACCGGCGCCGCCGCGCTCTCCTCGATCCAGGCGGCCGGCATCCCCTGGGAGCTGGGGATGGCGGAGACCCAGCGCGTCCTGGTCGAGCAGGGGCTCCGCGCGCGCACCGTCCTGCAGACCGACGGCGGCATGCGGACCGGCCGCGACGTGATCGTCGCCGCGCTGCTCGGCGCCGAAGAGATGGCCTTCTCGACCGCCCCCTTGATCGCGACCGGCTGCATCATGATGCGCGTCTGCCACCTGAACACCTGCCCGGTCGGGATCGCCACCCAGGACCCCGAGCTGCGCCGCCGCTTCGCCGGCACCCCCGAGCACGTGACCGCCTACCTGATGCACGTCGCCGAGGACGTTCGCGGCTGGATGGCGTCGCTCGGCGTCCGGACCTTCGACGAGCTTGTCGGGCAGGTGGAGTTGCTGGAGCGGGATCCGGCGGTCCCTGGCGGCAAGGCGGCGCGGATCGACCTCTACGAGGTGCTGCGGGCTCCCGCCGTACCGTCAGAGGCGCCGCGCCGCAAACTTGAATCGGGCCCGCCGGCCCCGCACACGCTCGACCACGAGCTGATCGCCGAGGCGGCCCCGGCGCTCGAGCACGGAACGCCGGTCTCCCTGAAGCGGACGATCCGCAACGTCGATCGGACCGTCGGTGGGCTGCTCTCCAACGCGGTGGTCGCGGCGCAGGGCGAAGTCGGCCTGTCGGAGGAGACGATCGAGGTCGAGCTCGACGGGTCGGCCGGCCAGTCCTTCGGCGCCTGGCTCGCCCCCGGCATCACCCTCACCCTGCACGGCGAGGCCAACGACTACGCCGGCAAGGGGCTCTGCGGCGGGATCGTCGCGGTCCGCCCGTTCCGCACCGCGACCCCGCCCGCCGAGGGCGAGGTGATCGTCGGCAACACCGTCCTCTACGGGGCGACCGGCGGCCGGGCCTTCTTCCGCGGCCTCGCCGGCGAGCGCTTCGCGGTCCGCAACTCGGGCGCCGAAGCGGTGGTCGAGGGCGTCGGCGATCACGGCTGCGAGTACATGACCGGCGGCCGCGTCGTCGTGCTCGGGCCGACCGGCCGCAACTTCGCCGCCGGGATGAGCGGCGGCATCGCCTACGTGCTCGACCCGGCGGGCGACTTCGAGCAGCGCTGCAACCCGGGACTGGTCGACATCGAGGCGCTGACCGACCCGGACGAGGCCGCCGAGGTCCGCCACCTGGTCGCCGAGCACGCCCGCCGCACCGACTCGTCCCTCGCCGCCGACCTGCTCGAGCATTGGGACGACCGGCTGGCAGAGTTCCGGAAAGTGATGCCGCGCGACTACCGCCAGGCGCTGAAGGCGCGCTTCGAGGAAGAAACCGCCGAACTGAGGGCGGCCACGAGCGGGGCGGGCCGATGACGAACCCACGCGGCTTCCTCCAGATCGAGCGGGTCGAGCAGCCCGAGCGCGAGCCCCACCGGCGGATCGCCGACCACCACGACCTGCACGAACGCCTGGGCAAGCACGAGCTCTCCCGACAGGGCGAGCGGTGCATGGGCTGCGGCGTCCCCTTCTGCCTGAACGGCTGCCCGCTCGGCAACCTGATCCCGGACTGGAACGGCCTCGTCGCCGACGGCGAGTGGCGCGCGGCGATCGACCAGCTCCACGCGACCAACCCCTTCCCGGAGCTGACCGGGCTGATCTGCCCGGCGCCGTGCGAATCGGCCTGCGTGCTGGAGATCAACTCCGACCCGGTGACGATCAAGCAGGTCGAGCTGGGGATCGTCGAGCGCGCCTGGCTCAAGGGCTGGATCCAGCCCAACCCGCCGGCGCGGCGCAGCGGCCAGCGCGTCGCCGTGGTCGGCTCCGGCCCGGCGGGCATGGCGGTCGCCGCCGACCTGAACAAGGCCGGCCACACGGTCATCGTCTACGAGCGCGACGAGGCGCCGGGCGGGCTCAACCGCTTCGGCGTGCCCGACGCGAAGCTGCCGAAGGAGGTCATCGACCGGCGGATCGGGCTGATGGAGGCGGAGGGGATCGAGTTCCGCTGCGGCGTCGACGTCGGTGGAGAGGTCGACCCGGTCGAGCTGCTGGAGGAGGTAGACGCCCTGGTGCTGGCGACCGGGGCGCGGGTGGCGCGCCGCCTCGACGTCCCCGGCGCCGACCTGGCCGGCGTGCTGCCGGCGATGACCTACCTCTACGCCCAGAACCGCGCCGTCGCCGCGGGCAACACGGAACGACACGAGGACCCGACCGCGGCGGGCAAGAACGTCGTCGTGATCGGCGGCGGCGACACCGGCGCGGACTGCATGTCGAACGCCCTCCGCGAGGGCGCCCGCAGCGTCACCCAGCTCGACACCTACCCGGCGCCGCTCGGGTCGCGCCCGCGCGAGATCGCCGGCTGGCCCAACTCACCCCGGCGCCTCCCCACCCACTACGCGCTCGACGAGGGCGGCGTGCGCCGCTCGGCGGTCGCGGTCACCTCGATCACCGGCAGCGACGGGCAGGCGACCGCGATCGAGGCCATCCGCGTCGACCCCGCCAACCGGACCCATCAACTGGCGGGCGGCGAGATCACCCTCCCCGCCGACCTCGTCCTCGTCGCGATCGGCTTCGCCGGCCCCGAACCGGAGCTCCCGACCGCCCTCGGCATCACCCCCGATCCGGCGACGACGACGATCTCCGGCCACCGCACCGACGTCCCCGGCGTCTTCACCGCGGGCGACGCCCGGATGGGATCGCGCCTCACCGTGACCGCGATCGACGACGGCCGCCGCTGCGCCCGCGAGGTCGCCCGCTGGCTTGCGACGCGAGTCTGACCGCGACCTGATTCCTCACCCACCTACCGGGTAGACGCCGGTATGGACCCAATCGGCAGACAACTGAATCCCGAGGAGGTCGGCATCCTCACCGTCCTCCAACAAGACGGCCGCACCTCCCACGACCGCACGGCCATGGGCATCGCGATGGCACTCGAACGAGACCCCGTCGACGTGGCCGGCGCCCTCGACCGACTGAAGCGCGACGGCCTCACCGCCAGCGAGGCAACCGCCGACGGCGGAGAATCCTGGACCGCCACCCCGGCCGCCGACACCCTCTGACGGGTGTCGTTCAGCAGTCGATCGTGATCTGGCCGTGCGCTTCGAGCGTGTGGCCGCCGACCTTGGTGGCGATCACGACCCGGTAGGTCCCGTCGCCGGCCTCGAGGCTGCCGCCCTGGAGGCTGACCCAGCGGAAGTATTCGTCGGCGCCCGAGCCGCCGCCCGCCACGGTGCCGACGCTCTCCTTGCCATCGGGGAAGAGGGCCTTGTGGAACGGGACCCCTTCTTCGTCGACGCCTTCGCCAAACCCCTGCTTGGTCCAAGGCGCTTCGATCATGATCGAGGTCGGGGCGGAGTGAGGTATCCCGGTCGCCTTGACCAGGGCGGTGAGGAGCATTTCGTGAGGCGACGCCGCTTCGCCGAAGACGTAGTAGCAGGCGTTGATCGGCTGCTTTTCGGTCACGTGGGTCCCCGGGGCGAAGTCCTGCTCGTTGACCGAGAGACCGACGATCTTCAGCGATGGCCCGGAGGCTTTCGGCTTGGGGGCAGCCTGGGCCACCGCGACCGGCGAAAGCGCCGCCAGCGCGCAGAGGACGAAGGTGAGATTGCGGGCTCTTTTCAAGATCGACTCCGTTTTGTCTTGGTCGCGTATAGGTGGACTGCTTCAGCCATGTGACTTGAACTTGACCGTGCCCGCTCGCAGGACGGTCACCTTGCCGGCGATCTTCTGCGAGACGGTGAGGCGCGCGGTCAGCTGATGGCGCATCGCCAGATCGCGCCGCCCGTCGGCTCCGAGCTTCACCTTCAGCGTGCCGGAGCGGCCCGGGCGGATGTTCGCGGTCGCGCGTCCCAGGACCACCGACTTGAGAAGTCGTGGGTCGCTCGCGCCGGGCGACTTACCGCCGGAGCCGCTCGCGGTGAGTTCCGCGGTGAGCGCGCAAGCCGCCCCCGAGGACGGGCACTGAACCGGCACCGAGGTGGTCGTCCCGGAGCTGGTGAGCTTGCCGAGGACGGCGTGACCGCCGCCACCTCCCGTGCCGCCGCCGGCGCCCCCGGCGCCCGAGCCCGCACCGCCGCCGCCGGCTCCCGACCCGGAGCCGGAACCGGCCCCCGAGCCGGAGCCCGTCCCTGAACCCGTACCGGTGTCGCCCGAGCCGTTTCCGGTCGACCCGTTGCCGTCCGACCCCGAGCCTCCGACTTCGCCTCCGCCCGGGCCGCCACCGCTCCCTTCACCTGGTGCTTCCCCGCCACCGGGCCCTGAGTTGGGCAGCGGGACGAAGGTTTCGCCGGCCGCCTGCCCGTGGACCAGTGGGGGCGCGCTCGCCGGATCGGGCGAGCCGTTGATGCCGTTCGTCGGGCAGCTCGGAAGGGCACTGCCGTTTTCCTCACCGCAGCCCGCGCCACCACGACCCCCACCGCCCCCCTCGGCGATCCCGGCGTCGGTCGCGCCGTTGGCGAAGCCACCGGTCACCGTGAACGCGGCGAGGCTGTAGACGTCGCCGCCGCTGACGAGGCCGATCGCCCCGGGAGCCGCGCCGTCGCCGCCAGGACCCCCCTGTCCGTTGCTGGACCCCCCTTGCCCGCCGCGACCGCTGAAGCTCACCCCGGTGTAGCCCGCGTAGTCGGAGATGAATTCGCTGTTGGTCACCGTCAGGCTCCCGGTGTTGTAGATCGCGCCGCCGAATGCCGCGCCCATCGAACCGGCCGCGCCGCCATCGCCGCCCCTGCCGCCGAGGCCTTCGCCGTCGGCCAAGCCGCCTTCTCCACCGGTCCCGCCCACGCTCGTCCCTCCCAGCGCGATGTCCGCGGCGAATTTGCTCAGGTTGACGATCAGGGTCCCGTCGTTCTCGATCGCGCCGCCGTAGGCATCGCCACCTTGGCCGCCTTCTCCACCGTTGCCCCCGTCTCCCCCGGGCTCGGTGTCGGTTTCGTTCGCGAAGTTCCTGTCCACGGTCACGCCTCCGTTGCCGCCGTCACCACCGGCGCCTCCACGCCCACCGTCGGCATAGTCTTCGGTGAATTCGGAGACTTCGAGGGTCACGACGCCGGTCCCGTCGATCAGCATCGCGCCGCCGTGCGCGTCGTGCCCGTCGCCGCCATGACCACCGCCGGTGCCGTTGCCGCCTCGTTCGGTGCCGTTGCCGACTTCGGGGCAGATCGGGCAGGAGTTGTCTTTGGCGTCGATACCCCGCGTGCCCGGCGTCCCGTCGAGGTTGGACCCGCCGTCGGAGAATCGCTTGACGTCGATGCCTTCCAGCGTGAGGTGACCGTCGACCGTGGCGAATCGCTTGCTGTCGGGGGGCCAGAACGGTGAGCCGCCGTTGGTGCCGACGAACACGACGTGATGATCGCCGGACTCGAGCGTGAGGTTGGTCGCGGTGTGCAGGGTGAGTTCGGTGCCGAGCATCAATTCGCAGTTCGCGCCGAACACATAGGTGCCCCCGACGTCGAAGGCGTGCGCGAGAGCCGTCGCGTCGCAGGCGATCGGTTCCGGTTCGGTCGCGGCGGCCGATCCGGTCGAGACGATGCCGGCGGAGACCACGAAGACCAACACCGCGGACCAGCCCACCAACATCTTTCGCATCCCCGCTCCTCACTGATCGGCACCGCATCCGGCGCGCCCGGTCGACGTCGACGGGGATCTTCCAGGGGAGTTCCGAGGCTGCGTTAGGACAAGAGCGCACGATTTCAGGACCTGCGCGCAGACTTGCCAGACGCTGCTACCTCAGGGGATGTACACGGACCGCGGCCGCCCTGTCCTGCGTCGGGCTCACCCCATAGCGGCGCCGATAGGCGCGCGCGAGGTAGGAGGGATCGGTGAAGCCGTTGCTCCAGGCGATCTCGCCGACGGTCATGTCCGCGAGCCCCGGATCGGTGAGCGCCGCGCGGCATCGCTCGAGCCGTCGCGCGAGCAGGTGACGACTGAAGCTCTGTCCACGGTCCTCGAAGAGCCGATGGAGATAGCGGGTCGAGACGCCCACCCGCTCGGCGACGATCGCGGGCGACAGCGCGGGGTCGGCGAGCGAGCGATCGACCTCGTCGAGGGCGAGTTGGGTCAGCGCCAGCGGCCCGACGTTCTTCGTCGCCGCCGCGCCGAGCGAGAGGCCGACGAGCCCGGCCACACGTTCGGCGAGCGGCCGCGAGGCGCCACGATCGATGCCGCCCGCTCCCCTGGACAGCCCGGCGAGGGTGTTGCTGGCCACCGCGCCGAGGCCCCGGTCGCCCCTGACGGCCACCGCGGTGGCGCTCGCGGGCGATGCGAGGTGCGGCGCCAGGAGGTCGTGCGGAACGGTTAGCGACACCTGTTCGAACGGGCCGTCGAACTCGAAGTCGAACGGCTGCGCCCCGTCGACGAGCGCGAAATCGCCCGGCCCGAGCCTGCCCGTGCGGCCGCCCTGGGTGAAGGTGGAGGACCCGCGGAGCGTCATGTTCAGGAAGAAGGCGTCACCGGCCTGGCGCCGCACGTCGGCGTCGGTGCGCCGCACCGCCTGGGCCTGCGAGGTGATCGTCGCGACGTCGACCGGCCCCACGGCGGCGACGTCGACCTGCCCGGTGAAGGCACCCTCGTCGGGGCGCACCATCGTGACCCGACAGAACGCGGCTCCCAGCACGTCGCTCCAGTACGCGAACTGCTCGTCGGTGTCGACTGCGGTGGTGTCCCAGGTGCGGACAGGCACGCGCGCACGGTAGACACTCACCCGCAGGGCGCAATAGTCGATATTCGAAAAAGTCTTTGTGCTCTTCCGGGGCCGGCGGATCCGTGCGCTCTCGTCCTAACGCTGCGCGCGCGGACCCGGAAAGAATCCTCCGTCGAGATCAGCCCGCAGAACGACCGGCCGAAAGATGGTGACGATGCTCAAGAGGAACGTCCCGACGGGGACGAAGAAGATGCTGACGCGTGGTGTCGCGACCCTCGCCTGTGGCGCGTCCCTGGTCGGCGTCGCCATCGGTGTCGTCCCGGCCGCAATGGCGGCGAAGAGCGACTTCCGGCCCGGCCTCTACGTCGGCAAGACCAGCCAGGGCGAAGCGGTGAAGCTGAAGCTGATCGCCTGCGGGACGAAGCAGTGCCTCGAGACTCCCAACGAACAGGCCTATTTCTCCGTCGAACTCTCCTGCGGTTCGAGCGGCCAGACCGAGGAAGAAATCATCTACCTGCCTGAGAACACCATCGCCAAGTCCGGGTCGGTCGACGTCCTCGGCGGCCTGAAACCCGGCTCGAAGGTATCGATCAAAGTCGCCCGCAACGGCACCCTCACCGGCCAGATCCACCTACGCGAGACCCTCGAAACCGGAACGAAATGCGACAGCGGCAACGTCACCCTCACCGCCAAGATCGGCGGGACGCCGAAGTAAGCACCGAATCCGCTCCTCGTCCAGGCCGTCTCGCGGGACAAGAGTGATCGGGATCGTCAGCCCTGTGACGAGCCTGCGCCCTGACTCACCGGTCCTTTCGATCGGCTGGCGGCTCGCCGGCGAAGAGGGTGCGCTGAAGCCTCGAGAAGTGGTGCTTGAGACCGGTCTTCGCCTCGACCTTCGTCTCCAACGTCGCCAGCCGCCTGAGGCCCACGGCGACGGCCCCGGGAGCGTAGGGACGCATCCGTCGCAGCAACTTGGAGGGCGCGGTGTTCGCCGCCGTCAACACCGCGTCGACGTTGGCGGCGAACCGGCGACCCGCGTGGGTGATCTTCTTGAAGTCGCCGGCGGCAAGGGCGCGAGCGTCCGCGCAGACGTCGGGCGGATGGAGGGCCAGCAGGGCGGGCAGCGCGGTGGCGTCGGTCCGCACCTCCCAGGTCAGGACCGGGTCAGGGAACCGCAGCTTGCCGCGTTCGGACGCGACCTGAGGGGCGAGTCCCCGAATCGGCTGCAGGGCGTCGATGTAGTAGGCGGCCGAGGTCGCGATCTCGAACTGGCCGATCACGATGTCCTGCGAGAAGCTCGGGTTCTGGGGAATGCCTTTCAGGACACCGCCGCACCCTGACGCGACGTCACCGACGAACTGGTGGCCGGCTTCGAAGATCTCGGACGCCCGCGCTTCCAACCCCTGGTCGTAGCGCGCCGCCGAAGAGACGAAAGCGTTGGTCGCGCCCGCGCCGCCCCCCACGGCCCCACCGCTCGCGAGCGCCGGAGCGGCGGTCGCCAAGGCGAGAACCACGACCAGGGTCGAAATCGAGAAGACGCGCGTCATGCGGCCACCGGGCGGGCGTGGTCTTCGAGCCAGTCGAAGACGCGTTCGTTGCGGAGTTGCGGCGCCATCGGCTCACAGTGGTACTCGGCGCCCTCGGCGATCGTGAAATCGAGGAGGGTGCTGTTTCCTCCGATCCAGCCGTGCAGCTTCTGTGGCTGGCCGGGGAAGAACTGCTCCAGCTGCGGCGAGCAGATCGCGGTCGGCGCTTCGATCCGGCGGGCGTCGGCGCGGGTGAGGACGAAACGCTGGGCGTTTTTCATCCGTTCATAGCCATCGCCGTTGCCATAGATCTCGCTGCGCTTGGCGACGCCGAAGCGTTTGCCTTCCGAGACGTGTCGCGGAATGCTGTTCCAGAATCGGTTGAACTCGGCGCGCCGACCCCCGTTCAACAGCTCCAGCAATTCGTGGGGCAGCTCTTCCTGCCAGTCGACGAAGACGTCGACGACCCCGGGGTCGGGGACGACCGCCGCGAGGCGGTGCTCGTAAGCGGCGGCCCTGGAGACGAGATAGCCGCCGAAGCTCTGACTGAGCAGCGAGATGCGGCGCCGGTCGACCTCCGGCCGGGCCCGGAGGAAGTCGACGACCGGCGTGATCACCCGCTCCCAGTCGGGGATCGCGACCTGATTGCGAAGGAAGAGATTGCCCCCCTGGCCCGGCCCTTCGAAGATCAGCGCGTTGTAGCCACGTTCCAGCGCGGCGGCGCCGCCGTAGACAAAGGAGTCGATGTTCTGCCCGTCGGAGCCGTTGTTGAGGATCACCGTCGGGCGCTTGACGTCGCCGCCGGGACTAAGCAGCCAGCCGGGCAGATGACCACCCGACCAGGGGATCTTCACCGGCTCGAAGGCGGGCTGGAAGAGCGCGCCCGCGTGCGCCCAGGCGGCGTTCATCTCCCGGTAGACGGCGCCCTCGTGCTTGCGGGTCGGGGTGCCGGAGGCGAGTACGAAGAAGCAGGCCTGGTCGAGATACATCGCCGCCCGCAGGTAGCTCGAGCGCGCGCTGTGCCGGTGGCCGGCCTCGCGCTCCTTGTCGCCCCGCGCGCGCAGGCGGCGGCCCAGCCGCAGGAACTCCTCGAAGGTCGCCCTGTAGGTATCGCCCTTGCCGTGGATCCGGTCGAACGTGCTGAGGACCTCGCCGAGCTCCGAGGCGCCGTAGCCGGCGCCGCCGAGGGCGAAGAGCATCTGGAAGTTGAGCGCCGGTTCCTTGAAGAAGGTCGCCGCCGGTCGCTTCTTGGTCTTCGTCGCGTCGCCGGGCTCGGTCGCGAGGGCGAGCGGAGCCTGGGCGAGTGCGGCCGCGGCCCCGGCCGCGGCGGCGCCGGCCAGCAACCCGCGACGGCTCAGCCGGGAAGAGGGTCCCCCCTGCTCGACCTCAGCCATCGGTCGCGAGTCCCTTCCGATCGATCTCCACGTGTGACATCTCCACTCCTATCCGTGCGTCGGCTGTCCAAGGCCCGCGGCACAAAAACACTTAACAGTCGTAAAGTCAAGAGAATGGCCGAGAAGGCGAAGGCGAGACCTCGCAACCCGAAGGGCCAGGGCGACCGCCTGCGCGACGAGATCCTCGGCGCCGCGCGCCGCATCCTCGAGGCGAGCGGGACCGAGGACGCGGTGACGTTGCGGGCGACGGCGCGCGAGGCCGGTGTCAGCGCCCCGGCGATCTATGCCCATTTCGCCGACCGCGAGGAGATGGTCGAGGCGGTTATCGCCGCCGCCTTCGACGAGTTCGCGCGGGCCGTCTTGGGAGAGATGGCGGGGATCGAGGACCCGGTCCGGCGCCTACGGGCGGCGTGCCGTGCCTACGTCGCCTACGGCCAACGACACCCGGCGACCTACCGGGTCATCTTCACCCGGCACCGGCCCAGCGCGCTGCCCACCGTCGCCGCCTCCGCCGACGCGGTCTTCCAGATCCTCGTCGACCTCCTCGACGAGTGCGCGGCGACCGGCCGGCGGAACGGCGGCGACGCGCGCGCCGACGCCGCCACGCTCTGGTTGGGCATGCATGGGCTCGCCGCACTGCCTCCATCGCATCCGCGCTTCGACTGGCCCGAGCAGGAGATGCTGCTGAACCGATTGATCGAGCGGCTGGGCGGCGTCGCTGATGAATCGTCGTCGACCTGACATCGAGGCGCCGATCGGCGGAGGAGGTTTGCCATCGGTCATCACATGGAGCGCGGCCAGGCAATCGAAACGCGACCTTGCAGGCCAGTCGCCAGCACCGCGCCCCCCACCCAGACCCGAAGGCCGTGAGCCCGCCGTTCCTACCGAACGTCATTCGCGCGCTCTCTCCCGACCGGCGGGTGGCGCCGGATCTGCCTCCCTTCGCTCACCGCAGGCGTGTCGTTTACCGACGCGAAGGTGCAGAGCGGGACCGCCTATCGCAAGGCTTCGAGGGGCCTTTTCCAAGCTCACCGTGCCCCAAGGCCGTTTTTGCAGAAGATTGTCTCCGTTCTGAAAAGCAGAAAGCCCCGCGCTTGCGGGGCTTTCGGAAATAGCGGGGGCAGGATTCGAACCTGCGACCTTCGGGTTATGAGCCCATTGGCGCTGGTTGGACAGGTCGCTTTTTGGCTTATCCAAGCGGTTCTGGTTGGTCTGAGTTGCTTCTAGTTTCGCTCAACTTAGTACCTGACCTAGTACCCGCGGCTCGGCGGTCGGCTTGCCCAGAAGCCGGTCGCCGATCGGGCAGGCCGGCGCTCCGCGGTCGTCTCATGGGCGCCTAGACCTGACGAAACTCGCGTCATTGATCGCTTGGCGAACTGCGCCGCGGAGAACATCTTGAAGCAAGCGACGTCGCCGAAGACGCTCCGGTCGTTCGTGATCTGTCAGGCGCCTCGCGATAGCGTGCGGACGGACTTGGGGAGGCACACATCTGCGGCAGAAGGAAACGGGAGGACATGGATCGATGGCAGCAGAGGACTCACGCTGGGACGTCTTGGCCGACTGCGGGGTTGAGACAACCCGACTGCGGGCATTGATCGAGCGGCTGGCCGGCGACTTCGGTGCCGACCAAGGCGGCTATCGACAGATGGCAGCGATTACCGACAAGGAAACCCGGGCGGTTGTCTGTGATCAGATCGGCCAAAGCGCCTTCTCGATCAGCGAGAACCTGCTCGAGGCACGACTTCATCAGCGGCAACTGGAGGAGATCGTCGGACCGGACGGGGTCCGTTTCCCGCAACGGGCGAGCGCCAAGGACACCGTCTACCGCGGAGCCGAAATGGACATGGCGATCACCGGCTGCGTGCGGGCGATGGGATCGGCACTCGACTGCCTGGCGGCGACGGCGATCGGGGTGATGCGGGCCCCCACGTCGATCACGACGGCTTCTTTCGGACGTTTGGCAACGTTCAACGAATCGCGAAAAGCCCAGGGCGGGACCGAACTTCAACGGCGAGCCTGGCAAGACTGGGCCCGCCTGGTCGCAATACACGAAGGTCTCCCCCCGACGGGCTGGTTTCCATGGCTCGGGGCGATGCGCAACCTGAACATCCACCGCGGGCGCCAGGTTCACATGCTGCTACAGCGGCAGAAGGAGACCGACGTGCCTCAGATGATCGTCTTCGACGCCGATCCGGCGACGCTCAATCGGGATGCCGCCCGCTTTGATCTGCACCTGCGAAATCGCCCCGATCTCCCCGACATGCGGGATCTGATCGGCGTCGCCGACCAGGCAGACCTCTGGATCTACGAGCCGGCCACGACGACCCTTCCCGGAATCTTCAAACTCGTTAACGACCTAGTTGAGGAGGCTGCTCACTTCCTGCTCTCCTGGTGGCGCCACGCCGAGCGAAAGCCGGGAGAGTTTCCGCCGCCGGTGAGCGAGTGGGCGCTCACCACCTCTACCGGGACCGCGTTCGCCGGCATTTCGGGCATCACGCAGCGCTATCCGGTGTCTTATGGGATCGCCAACCCGCAGCTAGCAGAGAGGCTGAAGTTGGCCCAAGCGCTGCGGGAAGCTGGCACTTAGCCGTGATCCTGGCGATTCGGGGAGCCCGGCATGAGGACGTGTGTTCGTGCCGGAGCCAAGTGATCTCCCGAGGCGACCGATCGTCGCGACCTAGCGAAGAGGCCAATGTTTTGGCGCTTCGGCGGCGGGCAGGCTGCTAGACCTGAGCGATGGGCAAGGGTGACAGGGTCCGTCGGGAACGGGAGTCCCGACAGGGAGTCGAGGAGGCGCTCGACGAACTTGGTCGTCTCCGCAAGCAAGAGGGCTTCATGCGCTGGACTCGGCGCCACGCCGCATCGCGAGACGAACTGCTAGCGGAGCTGACGGCGCGGGCGGAGGATCCGGTCTACGGCCCGACGATGGTGCCATGGCGCGAATTGATCGCGGCCTCGGGCGACTCGCCGGACGAGGCCTGGGAGGTCCTCGAAGCGACGATGCTCGCGCGAGACACACTTGGCGAGCGGCTGAACGCGACGATCGAAGAGGTGAGCGCCGTGGTCGACGAGGGATCCGTCGAGCGCGCGATCGAGATGATCGACGAGGCGGTGAGCGAATGCGATGCCCACGTGCCGCTGCGCGGGGCATTCGAATTGCTTCGCTCCTCGGCGATCGCGCGCAGCCGGGACCGCGGCCGCAAAGAGCGACAGGAGGAGGGCATCGCAGCCCTAAACAAGGCCCTGGAGTGCGCCCCGTCTGGACTGGCGGCAGCCCAGACGCTGCATAACCTCGCGGTGCTCTACGCGGAGCGCGAGGCCGGCGACAAACGGCGAAATCTCGATGTCGCGATCGAGCTCTTCCGACTCGGACTCGCCGAGATCGACGATGCCTCCCCTGCTCTCCTGGCACGGCTCCAGACGAATCTCGCGATGGCGCTACTGCGCACTGACCGTGGCGAGCGGCGGGAGAACCTTCGTGAGGCCCGCGACCTTTGCGAAGAGGCGCTGCGGGTACGGACGCTCGATGTCGATCCCGACGGCTGGGCCCATTCCCAGGTTAACCGCGCCACCGCGATCGGCAATCTCGAGTCGCTGGAAGGCCGGGGAAATGGAGCGGCGAGCGTGGTCTACGAAGAGGTGATCGCCGAGGCGGCGCGGATCTCCGACCGGCTCGTCCTCTCCGGCGCCTATTTCGAGTTGGCGCGGATCAAGAGGATCCAAGCGAGCCGCTCGCCCGAGGACCGGGTGAGGATCGTCGAAGACGGTAATGAGGACGAGGAAGCAACCAGGGAGCGCTCACTGCTCGACTCGGCGCGCTCCGACCTAGACGCCGCCACCGAGATCCTGGCCGAGAGCGATGATGATGCGCTGGCGCTGCCGCGGGTCGAGGGCGAGCTCACGGTCGTCCTCGGGATGCTCGGCGACGACGATGAGGCGATTGCGGTCGGCCGCAGGGCGATGTCGGGGCTTCTGGCAACGCAGGCGCCGCGTGGATGCGTCCAGGCCGGCACGAAGCTGGGAGGCCTCCTGATCGAACGGGGAGAGTGGGCCGAGGCCGCCGAGGTGTACCGCAAGTCCCTGGAGGCTGCCGCGCTGCTCTTCCAGACCACGCCGAGCAGAGAGCTCCGGGAGATCGAGACCAGAGGCGACGGGCTGCTCGGACGCTGGGCCGCGATCGCGTTCGCACATAGCGGGGAACCCGAGGCCGCCGTGGTCGCACTCGAGAGCAGCCGCACCCGCGAGCTTCGATTTCGGCTCGATCCGACGGGGTCGGATTCGGAGGCGCTGGAGGGCCTGCCCTCCGAGCTGCGGAAGGAGTACGAAGCCGCGAGGGCCGAGTTCACCGCGACCTCGCCGCTCGCCTCGTCGGGCCCCGACGAGGCCCGCCTCCAAGAAGCTCTCTCAGCGATCCGGGCGCATTCCGGCTTCACCGATTTTGGGCGTTCGACCCGGATCGAGGATATCGGCGCCGCGGTGGAGGAAGGGAGGCCGCTCGTCTATGTCGACCCCACCCCTGCCGGCACCTTGCTCCTGGTGGTAAGTCGCGAGGGCGGAGCAAGGAGCATCGCCTCCCATTTCCTGGCCGATGTGACTTCGACCGAAATCTTCATGCGGCTGCTCGGAGCCGACGGCGAGGGAGAGCTCGGTGAGTCCTACCTGAACGCGGCCGGGACCTTCGGGGAGCGCCCTTCGGACCTGCGCCGCGCCTGGGCGGGACTCGAGCCGTGGATCGCAGAGAAGATCGCCCGCCCGATAGCCCGCGCCCTGGGGTCGACCGAGGCCAGGGGGGCGACGCTCGTCGTGTGCGGACCGCTCGTCACCTTCCCGGTCGGCGCCGTCAGCTGGACCCACGAGGGGCGATCGACCTCTCTGCTGGAGCAAGTCGAGCTGCGCCATGCGCCTTCGGCGGCGGCGGCCGGGCAGGCGCTCGCGCGAGCCCGAGAGTCCGTCGGGCAAGAGCCCTACCTCCTCGGCCTCGGGGACCCGGCCGGGAACCTGGCCGCGGCGGGCGCCGAGATCGAGGAGATAGCACTCCATTTCGGGGAGGCTCGATCTCTTAGCCACGGTGATAGAGCAACCGCCGAGGCTCTACGCGAGGAGGTCGGTGCCGCGACCCACCTCCACCTCGCCACCCACGCCGGTGCCTCGGTCTTTGCCCCCGAGATCGTCGGGATCGAACTCGCCGACGGGATCCTGCCGCCGGGCACGCTGTGGGAGATAGGTCCGCTCCGCACCCGGCTGACGGTCCTCTCGGCCTGCCAGACCGCTGTTCCCGACCTTGGTCATCTGCCCGGCGAGGCGCATTCGATCGCGACGGCGCTACTACTCGCCGGCTCGGCCTGCGTGGTCGCGACCCTTTGGCCGGTCGACGACGCCGCCACCGCAATGTTGATGGTCCGCCTCTACGAGGAGCTCTTCCAGGGCGAGAGCCCTGCCGCGGCGCTCCGCCGCGCCCAGTTCTGGCTACGCGACCTGACCGTCGAGGACGAGAGGCACTACCTCTCGGCCCATCCGCAGCTCGCCGCCGAGTTCATCCGTCGGCGACGGGCTCGTTCGGAGCCCGGCGCGCGAGGCCGAGGACCGGACGCTGGCGACACTCGGAAACCGTATGCCCATCCCGTCTACTGGGCCGGCTTCCTGGCGATCGGAGCGTAAGCCGATCCCCGGGGACCTGCCCCGGCGACACCGAAGGCAGAGGGCGCGGACATAGACTCCGAATGTGGCCGCGGGGGGCAGCGATGGTGGACATCTGGTGCCGGCGTTGGGCCGGGAGGATCTCCACCTTCCGGACCGGTTCGAGGCCTTACGCGGCACCGGGGCGGAGGAGCTCCGTACCTTCGTCTTCCCCGTCGACCGGTCTCTGGCGACGATCGAGTCCCGTTTCTCAGAGATCGCAGCGGCACGTCGCGGTGGCCTCGCAATCCTCCATGGCCGGACGGGCGCGGGTAAGTCCACCTTCTTGAACACCGTCGGTCTGTTCTGCGACGGAGTCACCACCGAGCGGGTACCGCGATCGATGGACGTCGCCGAGATGCTCGGGGCGATCGGAGGAAGCGGAGGGGAAAGAAGGGTCCTCATCCTCGAAGGACGGGAGGCACTGGGAAAGGTTTCGGCGCAGGACATCGAGGAGACCGTCCACGCAGTGAACGTCTTCGTCCGATCGCCGGAGGGCGCCGAGACGCTCGTCGTATGGCCGGCCAATACCGATGAGCTGGCAGGCCATCTTGCCGAGTGCGGGCGAAGGGTCGGGGGCGACGCGCTCTTCGGTATCGGTGACCCGGTCCAACGCTTCGACGGGCCCCCTCGCGATCAGTACGCGCCGATCGCTGCCA
>DAIQOT010000182.1:0-8033 GCA_036787695.1 Solirubrobacterales bacterium
GGCCGACCGTGCGGGAGGCGATGCGCACTCTGCGGGCCGACCACATCCTCACCTCGGCGCGCGGGCGCGGAGGCGGTTACCGGGTGGCGGAGCTGTCGCCGCGGGCGCTGGGTGCGTCGGTCGGCGAAGTGATCTCGCTGTCGCTGGGGATGAAGACGCTCGACTACGCGCAGCTGTTCGCGGTGCGCTTCGACCTCGAGCTGCGGAGCGCCGCGACGGCGGCGACCGAGCGCACCGACGCCGACCTCGAGGCGCTGCGGGCGACGCTGCCGGGCGACCCGGCCGACCTGCCGGTCGAGGCGGCGCTGTCGGCCGACGTCGCGTTCCACCGGGCGCTCGCCGAGGCGTCCCACAACCCGCTCCTGGTCGGCTTCGCCGGCGCCACCGCGACGGCATTCCGCCGCTTCTCCGAGGAGGTGCAGGAGGTCGACCCGCCCCGCGTCCTCGACGGCCTCGAGGAGGTCGTCACCGCCGTGGCGGCCCAGGACCCCGACGCGTCCCGCGAGGCGATGCGCCGCCACCTCGCCTACTTCAGCCGCTACTTCGGCCTCGAATAGCAACATCAGGCGTCGCCGCGGCGGGCGGCGGCTTCGGCGCGGGAGGAGTCCCAGAGCTCGCTGAGGCGGGCGAAGGTGGCCTCGGTCACGGGCATGTCGGCGCCGCGCTCCCGCACCGCCACCATCACCGCCTTCAGGTCCTTGTCGAGGATGTCGAGCGCGTTTTCGGGCTCGTAGTCCTCCCAGAGGCTCCGCATCCAGTCCCAGTGGGCGAGCGGCCAGCTCTGCCCGGTGCCGTCGAGCACCGCCTCGATCACCGGCCCCGGCTCCATCCCGTAGTCGCCGGCCAAGCCGAGTGCCTCGTAGGTCCCGGCGATCGCCACCGCCATCATCACCTGGTTGGCGAGCTTCGCCGCCTGGCTCATACCGGGACGGTCGCCGAGCAGGTGGATCCGCGCCCCGAGCGGTTCGAGCAGCGGCCGGATCCGCTCCAGCCCTGCGGCTTCGCCGGAGGCCATGATCGAGAGCGTCGCCGCCTCGGCCCCGCGCACCCCACCGCTCACCGGCACGTCGAAGATCGTCAGCCCGCGCGCCGCGCACTCCTCGGCGAGCCGTTCCATCGCCGGCGGGTCGAGCGTGCTCATCACCACCACGTCCCTGGGACCACCCCCGGCCAGCTCCGCGATCCCGCCCTCACCGAGCAAGAGACCCTCGGTCTGGACCCCGGTCCGCAGCATCGACACGAGCAACTCGCCCCGCTCGACCAGCTCCGCCGTCGACCCCACAACCTGGACCCCAACCTCACCGGCGGCGGCGCATTTCTTGGGATCGAGGTCGAACCCGAAGACAGTGTGCCCGGCGGCCACGAGGTTCGCCGACATCGGCAACCCCATCTCACCGAGCCCGATCCAACCGATCGGCGGAAGCGAAGAGTCTGCATTCGTGCGGGGCATAGTGCCGACTATAGGCCCCATCCCCGCCCCTGAAAACAGAAAATATCTGACGTTTAAAAGGGGTCAGCGATGGCAGGAGCGGCCGGCGTGGAGGGCGGCGAGCGCGAAGTCGTCGCCGGCGCCGTCGTCGGAGGCGACGCCGCCGAGGATGACGTCGCTGCCGCTGACGGCGATCGCGTTGGCGCGGGATTCCTGGCCGCTGCCGAGGGTGAGGTGGCCGACTCCTTTGGTGAAGGAGTGGTCCACGGCTCCGGAGGGGAGGAGGCGGGTGGCGCCGAAGGTGTTCGTCTTCGAGCCTCTGCTGTAGGGGCCGGTGACGACCGGGCGGCCGCAGCCGTCGACGGCGAGGGCGCGGACGGCCAGGCCGCCGATTTCGGTGAGGCCGTCGTCGCCGAAGGTCGGGTCGATCTTGCCGTCCGGGAGGTAGCGGACGACGACGCCGTGATTCGTCGGGTGTTCGTATCCCTGGTGCTTCGGCGTCTCCGAGCCGCCCGCGACCAAGAACTTCCCACTCGGCAGGACGGCGAGCGCGTAACCGGGCCTGTCGACTTCGAGTGGGAAGGGCTTGGCGCCCTTCTCGTGGAGCAGGATCGAGAAGTAGGTCTTGACGATCCCGGCGTGGCCGAAGGTCGGGTCGCGGCGGCCGTCGGGGAGCAGGCGGACGATGCCGAAGCCGCCGAGATAGGAGTGGCCGGCGATCAGGATCTTGCCGTCGGGCTCGACCGCCACCGCGCGCGCCGCGTCGTGGTCCTCGTCGTTGTGGCCGACGTCGATCCGCTCGACACCGGCCTTGCCGAAGGAGCGGTCGAGCGCGCCGCCGGGATGGAAGCGGGCGACGACGTAGGCGCCGCACTCCGAGCAGTAGCGCTTGCCGCATTCCGACTTCCCCTGGGTGCAGCTCGCTTCGCCGACCGCGACGATGTCGCCGCCGGGAGCGATCGCGACGCCGTTCCACTGCGCGTCTTCCCCCTTTGCCGAGGGGACGGTGACGATCCCGTCGCGACCGAAGCCTCGGTCGAGGGCGCCGTCCGCCTTGTACCGGGCGAGGGTCGGGCTGGTGTCGTGGAGTTCGCCGTAGGCGCGGGTCCCGACGGCCCCGGCGACGACGATCCCACCGCCCCGCTGGATCGCCGCCGAGGTCGCCAGCCCCTCGCCTTCGAACGGGGTCGTGACCCGGCCGCCGTCGCCGAAGGACCGGTCGAGGCGGCCGCCCCGCAGGTACCGGGCGAGGGCGAATTCGCCGCAGGACCAGTCGCCGCACTGGCTCGTGCCGACCGCGAGCAGCTTGCCCTTCGGCAGCGGGACGAGGGCGTTCACCTGGTCGAAGGTCGACGCCCTCACCGTCACCGTGGCGACGCCACCGTCGCCGAAGCTCGGGTCGAGCGCGCCCGCCGCCGTGTAGCGCGCGAGGCGGAAGCCGACGCCGGTCTGCCAGCGCAGGACGAGCGCCGTTTCGCCGGGGCCCGCCGCCACGTCCTGCACGGCGCCGCCGACGGTGGCGGAGGCTTCGACGCGGCCGATCCCGGCGAAGCCCGGGTCGGGGCTGCCGTCGGGCAGGAAGCGGGCGAGCGCGCAGTCGGCGGGGCCGCCGGAGGCGAGGACGCCGCCGTCGGGCAGGGCCGCCACCCGCCCCGCCGTTTCGCCGTTGAGCAGGAGGTTCGGCGTCGGCACGCATCGGACCGAGCCGGAGCCGCCGAACGATGGGTCCGGGGACCCGTCGGGCAGGAGCCGGTGCACTTCATAACCGTGGGCGGCCGAGTAGGCGGTGTAGAGCAGGTCGCCATCGGCCGCCGCGGTGAAGCTGCCCGTCTCCGGATTGCCGACGACCGCGGCGGCGCCCTTCGTGCCGAAGGCCGTTTCGAGCTTGCCGCCCGGCGTGAAGGCGATCAGCTGCGCCGGGTGGTTGCGGCCGGCGGATTCGGTGACGACGAGGATCCGGCCGTCGCCGGCGACCGCCATCCCGATCTCCGCTTCGGCCAGCTTGTAGCCGGCGCGGCTGAGCAGGCGCCCGCTCGGGCTGAGGCGGAGGACGATGAGCTTCGAGCCCCCGTAGTAGCCGCAGCCCGGCGTGTGCGCGGGGCAGGCCGCCTGGCCGGCGACGACGATCGTGCCGTCGGGCTGCAGCGCGACCGCTTCGGCGAAGTCTTCGCGGCCCGCGTCGAGGCGGTAGGTGCCGGCGCGGCCGAACGAGCGGTCGAGCTTCCCGTCCGCGTCGTAGCGGGAGACGGCGATGTCGCGCCCCGGGTTCCCCGCGCCGACCGACCCGGCGACGACGACCGAGCCGCCCGGCGCCACCGCCACCGCCCGTCCGCTGATCGCGGTGGTGACCGCGCCGTCGTCGCCGAAGCTCGGGTCGAGCGCCCCGGCGGCGGTGACCCGCTCGACCGTGAAGGTCCCGCGCGGCCCGCCGATGCCGAGCACGACCCGGCCGTTCGGTTCGACCTCGAAGTCGGCGGCGCTGTGGTCGCGGAGGTCGAGGTGCGCGCCGAACCCGGTCATCACCACGCCGCCGTCGCCGAAGCCGCGATCGAGCGTCGTCGCCCCGGCGACCGCGGCGAAGGCAAGGCAGATGAGCAGCGCGGCTCCCCAGACGATCCGTCGCATCGCTGCATGGTGGCGGACGCGGCGGCGCCCGCCAAGGCACTGGACGAGCGGTCGAGTCGCGTCGCCCCGGGTCGCCAGGGTTTTCGCCGCCCCCTTGACAGGCCCTCGAGCGGCGTGGGAGTGTACTGACCGTTCGGTAGTGTGCCGACGGGGAAAGGGTTTTTCGTGCTCGCGAGGGGACCGGGTCGAGAGGAATGCGTGTTGCGTGAGGTACTCGAGCGCCGTGCCGCGGAGGCGCCTGACGATGTCTTCGCGGTGTTCGAGGACGGCACCGAATGGACGCGCGCCGAGCTGCTCGAGCTGACCCGGGCGACCGCCGCCGGGCTGCAGGCGCTGGGGGTGGAACAGGACGACGCGGTGGTCGTCTGGCTGCCGAACGGGCCGGACGTCGTGCGGTTCTGGTTCGCGATCAACTACCTCGGCGCGGTCTACGTCCCGATCAACACCGCCTATCGAGGGAACGTCCTCGCTCATGTCGTTGAGAACTCCGGCGCCAGGCTCGCGATCGCCGACGGGCGCCTGGTCGAGCGGCTCGGGGAGTGCGAGAGTCTCGGCGCGCTCAGCATGGTCGCCCGGGTCGGTGACGGGCCCGCCGCCGTCCCAGGGGTCGAGGTGATCGACGCCGACGCGCTCCTCGACCGCGGCGCCGAACCCTCCCCGCCCCAGCGGCCGATCGAGCCCTGGGACACGATGGCGATCCTCTATACGTCCGGCACCACCGGGCCCTCGAAGGGGGTGCTCACCTCGTACATCCAGACGCACGAGATGTTCGCCTCGGAGACGATGAAGGGGATCTTCGGCGCCGAGGACCGGTTCATGGTCAACATGCCGATGTTCCACGTCGGTGGTGCCTCGATCCTCTTCGCGATGCTCATCCACGGCGGCTCGGTCGCCGTCGTCGACCGCTTCCGCACCGATGAGTTCTGGCCGCGGATCCGCGCCACCGGCTGCACGATGGTCTTTCTCCTCGGCGTCATGGCGAGCTTCGTCGAGCGCCTGCCTCCCGCCCCCGACGACGACGACAACCCCCTGCGCAAGATGTTCATGGTGCCGGTGGTCGACGACCTCGAGGCCTTCCGCCGCCGCTTCGACGTCGACGTCGTCTCGATCTACAACATGACCGAGCTCTCGGCGCCGATCGTCAGCGAGTGGAACCCGACGATCGCGGGCAGCTGCGGCCGGGCGCGGCCGGGCGTCGAGGTGCGGCTGGTCGACGCCCACGACCGCGAGGTCGAGATCGGCGAGGTGGGGGAGATCACGATCCGCACCGACATCCCCTGGGCGCTGAACCACGGCTACAACCGCAACCCCGAGGCGAGCGCCGCGGCCTGGCGCAACGGCTGGTTCCACACCGGCGACGGCGCCCGCCGCGACGCCGAGGGCAACTACTACTTCGTCGACCGCCTCAAGGACACGATCCGCCGCCGCGGCGAGAACATCTCCTCGGTCGAGGTCGAGGCCGAGATCCTCGCCCACCCGGCGGTGCGCGAGGTGGCCGCGGTCGCCGCCCGCGCCGAGCTGGTCGAAGACGAGGTGCTGGCGGTGATCGCGCCGATCCCGGGGGCGGCGATCGACCCGGCCGAGCTGATCGAGTTCCTGCGCCCGCGATGCGCCCACCACATGATCCCCCGCTACGTGCGGGTGGTCGAGGAGCTGCCGAAGACGCCCACCGCGAAGGTCAAGAAGGCGGAGCTGCGGGCGGCCGGCGTCACCCCGGACACCTGGGACCGCGAGGCGGCGGGCGTCGTCGTCCGCGGCGAGCGACTGCGATGAGACGGAACCGCGGCGATGGGCGGCGAGCGACTGCGATGACAGTGCAACTGAGAGCGAGAGGAGAGCGGCGATGGCGGAGTTGAGCACGTTCGAGATGCCGCGGGTGCGGCGCGTCGTCCAGGGCGCGGGCTCCCGCGGCCGGTTGGCGGCGGAGCTGGAGGCGGCCGGGCACGAGCGGGTGATCCTGCTGACCGGGAGGACGCTCGGCGCCTCCCCGGCGCTCGAGGAGATCCGCGAGGCCCTCGGCCCGCGGCTGGTCGATGTCTTCACCGGGGTCGAGGCCCACAACCCGGTCGAGCGCGTGGTCGAGGTGATCGGCCGCGCCCGCGAGTCCGGCGCGCAGGCGATCGTCGCCCTCGGCGGCGGCTCCCCGGTCGACGCCGCGAAGCTCGCCGCGCTCGGCGTCGTCGAAGGGGTCGAGACGACCGCCGACCTGGCCACCTTCGCGCTCCAGTTCGAGTACCCGAGCACGGTCCGCGCCCGCCCGCTGGCCCGCGACCCGCTCCCCGTCTACGCGATCCCGACCACCCTCTCGGCCGCCGAGTGGGACGGCTTCGCCGGCTCGGTCGACCACGCCCGCGACACCAAGGACCTGACCGCCTACGTGGAGATGACCCCCGAGGTCGTCTTCCTCGACCCCGAGCTCGCCGCCTCGACCCCGCGCGACCTCTGGGCGCAGACGGGAGTGCGGGCGCTCGACCACGCGGTCGAGACCGCCTACGCCAACAACGCCCACCCGTTCACGACCTGGCTCGCCGCCGGCGCCCTCGACCTGCTCGCCGCCAACCTGCCGCGCTCGGTCGCCGACCCCGACGACCACGAGGCCGCGCTCAACTGCCAGATCGCCGGTTGGATGTCGATCAGCGGCGTCCACAACGTCTCGCTCGGCCTCTCGCACGCGATCGGCCACCAGCTCGGCGCCCTCGGCATCCCGCACGGGGTCACCTCCTGCATCATGCTCCCGCACGTGATGAGGTTCCTCGAGTCGGTGACCTCCGAGCAGCAGGCGGCGATGGCGACGGTCCTCGCCGGCGCCCAGGGAAGCGCGGAGGTCGGCAGCGCCGCCGACCACGTCGAGGTCCTGCTCGACGAACTCGGGGTGCCCCGCCGCGTCTCCGACTTCGGCATCCCGCGCGAGAAGATGGACGTCGTCGCGACCGCCACCCTCGGCGACATGGTCGTCCGCGAAGCGCCGCGCGAGGTCGACGAGAAGGTCGTCTACGAGCTGCTCGAAAAGGGCTGGTGAGGACGGTCGCCCGGCCGCGCGGTGGCGATCAGAAGGCGGCGATCCGCGAGGGCGCGGCGCGCCTCTTCGCCGAACGTGGCTACCACGCCACCGGCATCGGGGAAATCTGCGAGGCGGTCGGCCTCGGCCGCGGCACGCTCTACCACCACATCGGCAGCAAGGAGGAGCTGCTGTTCGAGATCAGCTCGCTCGGGCTCGACGAGCTGTTCGAGGTCTCCGAGGCGATCGTCGCCGAACCGCTGAGCGCGAGCGAGAAGCTGCGGCGGCTGAGCCGGGCGCTGATGCGGAACATCGCCGACAACCGGGCGGCGCTGACCGTCTACCTGCGGGAGCTCGACCTGATGAGCCCCGAGTACCGCGACCGCCTGGTCGCGCGGCGGGCCGGCTACCAGGTGATCTGGGAGGGAGTCCTGGCCGACGGGGTCGAGCGCGGCGAGTTCCTCGCCCCCGATCCGGTCTTCGTCAAAGGCGTCCTCGGCATGCACAACTACTCCTACCTCTGGCTGCGCGAGGACGGGCGGCTGACGCCCGAGGAAGTCGGCGACCGCTTCTGCGACGTGTTGCTCGGCGGGCTGCGGGTGCCGGGCGGGGACGGAGCGGAGGCGTCGGGCGCGGCGGCCACGGGAGGGGCGGAGTCGTGAGCGCGGAGGGGAGCCGCGTCGCGATCGTCACCGGCGGCTCGCGCGGGCTCGGGGCGGCGATCGTTCGCGCCCTCGCCGGCCGCGGCCTGCGCGTCGCCTTCACTTATAGAGAGCGCGCCGACCTCGCCGAGGAGCTCTGCGACGAGCTCGCGGCGGGCGGCGCCGAGCGCCCGGTGGCGCTCCGCTTCGACCAGGAATCGGAGACCGGGGAGGGGGTCGTCGCCGCGGTCATCGAGCAGTGGGGACGGCTCGACAGCCTCGTCCTCAGCGCCGGGATCTGGAGCGGCGGCCGCATCGATCGGCTCGACCCGGAAGAGTG
>DAIQOT010000183.1:0-2836 GCA_036787695.1 Solirubrobacterales bacterium
ACCGGCAAACCGATCTACCCGATCCCCGAGGTGAAGGTCCCGCAGGATCCGTCGCAGAACACCGCGGCGACTCAGCCCGAGCCGACGATGGAACCGTTCAGCCCGGTCCAGACGAGCGCCGAATCGGTGAAGAAAGTCGAAGAAACCGTCGCCGCGAACGGCAGTAAGCAGAAGGTTGTCGGTACGAAAATCTTCCAGCCGTTCACGACCGACAAATCGACGATGAACCTGGTCCCGAACGGGGCGGTCGGCGGCGACAACTGGCCGCCCTCCTCCTACGACCCGGAAAAGAACATCTACGTCGTCTGCTCCCAGGAAGGCGTCCTGGGCGTGATTGCCGAAGCCGGCAAGACCGCCTACGTCGAAGGTGGCGGGTTCGGCGGCGGTGAAATCGCCGGCACCACCGGCTTCAACGCCAAAGGGTTCCTGACCGGATACGACATGTCCACGGGCAAAATCATCTGGCACAAAGAATTCCCCGAATCCTGTTACTCGGGTGCTGTCACGACCGCCGGTGGCCTGGTCTTCATGGGCCAGAACAACGGCGAACTCCAGGCGTTCAACGTCGAAACCGGCGAAAAACTCTGGAGCTTCCAGACCGGCGCCGGCGCCAACACGACGGTGACCCCGTTCGAAGACGAAGGCGAAGAGAAAATCGCCATCTACGCGGGCGGTAACTCGCTGGCGGCCACGCCGCACGGTGAAAACTTCTGGGTCTTCTCCCTGAAAGGGACGATGGGCCCCGAGGCAGGCACCGAAAAAGAAGGCGAAGGCACCGAGCACGGCGGCGAGAAACACGCCGGCGAATCCGAAGAACCGTCGGAAGAAGCTGAACCGGCCGGCGGCGAAGAAAAAGAAGAAGGCGAAGAAGAAGCCGCGGCGGGTGGTGGCGGTGCCACCGCCGACGCGGCGGCAGGCAAAGAAGTGTTCTCCGAAGAATGCTCCGTCTGCCACGGCGCCACCGGTCACGGCGGCAACGGCGGTCCCGATCTGAGGACCATGCCGCTCGCCAAAACGCAGGCCGGCGCCGAAAAACAGGTGACCAACGGCGGCGGCGGTATGCCGGCGTTCAAAGGCCAGCTGAGCAGCGAAGAAATCAGCAACGTCGCGGCGTACGTCGCGGAAGACATCGTCGGCGGGAAGTAGTCCCCTCGACGACGGCCCGCCGCCCCCTCCACCCTGGGGGCGGCGGGCCCGTTCTTCGCCGCGATGTCCATGCGGCGTGGGTGGTTCTGGCGTCGCCCCGGCGTTTTACATTCCCCGGGTGGGGGAAATGCGAGAAGGCGTGAACGACGATCCTTCCGAGCGGCAGCAGTCCCAGGAGCGACGCTTCGTCGCCCGTGCCGCCTCGGCCGAGATCAACGGGCGGCGCGTCAACGAGGCGATCGAGCGCGGCACCGAGTCGGCCCGAGAGGCGGTCTTCGTCTGCGAGTGCGGCAACCTCGGCTGCACCGCGACGGTCGAGCTGACGATCGCCGAGTACGAGCAGGTGCGCTCGAGCTTCGACCGCTTCCTCGTCATCCCCGGCCACGAGATCGAGAGCGTCGAGGACGTGGTCGAGCGTCACGACAGCTACCTCGTCGTGGCCAAGCGAGACGGCCAGGCGGTCGCGATGGCGGCGGTCACCGACGATCGGGACGGCGGATGACCGGGCCCTCGATCGAGGGTGACCCCACCGCCCCCTCGGTCGTCTCGCTGAAGGTCTGTCACCCCGGCAGCCCCGACGTCGTCCCCAGCTTCCGCCACGCCGCCGTCGACTTCGCCAACGCCCACGGCGCCGGCGCCGACCTCTGCCACGACGTTGCCCTTGCCGTATCCGAGGCCGTCACCAACGCGGTCAAACACGCCGACGCCCGTGAGGACGAAACGATCTCCCTGATCGCCTCGGTTGCCGACGACTGGCTCGAGATCCGCGTGATCGACCGCGGCGCCGGCTTCGGCAACCCGGACTCCGACGGCCTCGGCCTAGGTCTCTCGATCATCGCCCGCCTCGCCGCCAACCTGACCATCTCCCAAGAGGGCCGCGGCACCGAGCTGATCATGCGCTTCCCCCTGCCCCGCCGTTAGATCGCCGACTTCGCGGCGGTGGTGGCCGTCCGAGTTGGGTCCCGGGCGTCTCGTGGCGACCCGGGCAGGCTGTGGCCGCCACGAGACGCCCGGGGACGTGAGGGTTTCGCCGGGAAGGTCACGGGTTCGGAACGTTCGTCACACCTCCGTGCGCCCGGAATGTTGATGGGCCGAAAACCGGAGATATAGACGGGTTTTCGGCCCATCAACATCGAGGCGCCTCTGAAGGCAGGACGAACCGTGACGTTCCAAGGGCCTTCGTGACCTTTCCCGCACCCTCGGCCGTCTCGGCCACGGCCACGGCCTGCCCGGGCCGTGGACGAGACGGCCGCATCCCTTTCCTTTCGCCTACCCCCGGTGTCTGCGGGCGGCGTCGGCCAGGTTCGTGGCGACGGTGGGGTTGGAGGCGAGGTGGAGGTGGACGTAGGAGGCGGCGACGTTGGGGCGGGCGAGGCCGGCGCGGGAGCGGCGGTTGTCGATGCGGGTGAGGTCGAAGAGGTCCGGTTCTGCGGGTTCGGCGGGGGTGGTGGTGATCCGGGACTGGTGGAACTCCTGGCCGCGGGCGACGGTGCCGGCGGGGCCGAGGGGTGAGTCGGCGGTGGTCGTCGCGGTCACGTAGGCGATCGAGAGGTGCTCGGGGTCCATCGTGAAGTCGAGCGGCAGGACGCCGGCCATCGCGTGCGTCTCGCCATCGAAGCCGGTCAGCGCGCGTCCCAGGTAGATGAAACCGCCGCACTCGGCGTAGACCGGGAGGCCGGTCGCGACGCGC
>DAIQOT010000183.1:2846-8027 GCA_036787695.1 Solirubrobacterales bacterium
AGTTCCGCCGCCAGCGACTCGTTCGCGGCGAGCTCGGCGGCGAAGCTCTCCGGGTAGCCGCCGCCGAGGTAGACGATGTCTACGTCGGGCGGGAGGGAGGGGTCGGCGGTCGGGCGGAACGGGACAAGCTCGATCCCCGCTCGGCGCAGCAGCTCGAGGTTCTCCTCGTAGTAGAAGTGGAAGGCCTCGTCCTGGGCGATCGCCATGCGTAGGCGCTCGCCGGGAGGCGGGGGAGAGGGCTCGTCGCTCGTGGGCCCGGCCGGTGCCGACCGCCGTGTCGAGGTTGGCGCCGGCGGTTCCTCCGGCGCGGCCGTGCTCTCCTGCTCCATGCCCGCGGCGATCTCGACGACCCGGTCAAGGTCGAGATCCGCCCCGGCGCGCTCACGCGCCTGCGCCCGTGCCGGGGCGCTCGCGCCGAGCTCCTGCACGGTGACGATGCCGAGATGGCGCTCGGGGATCGCCAGGTCCTCCCTCGCCGCCACCGACCCGACCACCAGCCCCCGCACATCGTCGGGTAGCGAGTCGACGACCATCGCCGCGTGGCCCGCGCTGCCGACCCGGTTCAACACGCAGCCCGCGATCCGCACCTCGGGATCGAAGTCGCGGAGGCCGCGGAGGATCGGCGCCGCGGTCCCCGTCATCCCCCAGACGTCGAGCACGACCACGACCGGCGCGCCGAGCAGCTTCGCCAGCTCGGCCGGGCTGCCGCGGCCGGTCCCGTCGACGCCGTCGAAGAGGCCGCCCATCGCCTCGATCACGGCGATGTCGGCGTCGGCGCTCCAGCGCTCGAAGCTCCGCCGCGTCCCGTCCTCGCCCTGCAGCCAGGTGTCGAGGTTGATCGACGGGCGGTCGCAGACCTCCGCGTGGTGGGCGGCGTCGATGAAGTCGGGCCCGATCTTGAACGGCTGGACGCTGAGCCCGCGCCGGCGCAGCGCCGCCATCACGACCCCGGTGACGGTCGTCTTGCCGGCGCCGGAGTGCGTCGCCGAGATCAGGATCGCGGTCAAGGGGTCAGGCGCGTTTGGCGCCGGAACGCAGCGCCGCGAGCCCCGCCTCGAGGAAGGTGAAGCCCGCCTCGAGGCGTTCGCCCTTGGGGTCGGCCGGGCCTTCCCTCAGCACCCGTTCGCGCAGCGCGAGGACGACGCCGAGGAACGCCGCGGCGAAGGTCTGCGGGCCGGGGTCCTGCGGCTCCGCGCCGATTTCCGCCGCCGCCGCGCGGGCGACCGCGGCGCTGAAACGGTCGAGATGGCGGTGCTCGATCAGCCGCAGGTCGGGGTCGGCGGTCACCGCCCGCATGCGCAGGTGGGAGAGCTCCTTGTCCTTCGGCTCGCGGTCGTAGATCCAGTGGCGCAGCCGGTCGACCAGCGGCGCGTCTTCTTCGCTCAGGTGGGCTTCGAGGTCGGCCAGCAGTTCGTCGGAGTCGTCGAAGGCGATCTCGTCTTTGTTCGGGAAGTAGGCGGAGACGGTGCGCGGGGAGACCATCGCCCGTTCGGCGATCAGCGGGATCGTCGTCGCGCGGTAGGAGCACTCGAGGGTCAGTTCGAGCGTCGCGGCGACGATGTCGTGGCGGGTGCGCTGCTTCTTCAGGGCCCTTAGGCCCTCCCCAGTGGCCATCGGGCCGATGTTAACAGCCCGTTGCAAAGTTGCCGTGAAATGCAAATCTGCATGAGCCTGCAATAATCCCGCCGCATGGCCTCCTTCCTCCAGCGCCTCGGGCGCACCTCATTCCGTCGCCGACGCCGCGTTCTCGCCCTCTGGCTCGGTGTCCTCGTCGTCCTCGCGATCGTCGGCAGCGCCGTCTCGAAGCCCTTCTCGGAAGAATTCAAGATCCCCGGCACCGGCTCCCAGCAGGCGATCGACCTGCTGAAAGCGAAGCTCCCGGCCGCCAGCGGCGCCGCCGGACAGGTCGTCTTCGCCGCCCCGAACGGCGGCCAGGTGAAAGACGACGCGGCGGCGATCGAAAGCGCCGTCACGGCCGCGGGCAAGACGCCCGGTGTCGTCTCGATCACCAACCCGCTCGAAACGAAGGGCGCGATCTCCAAGGACGGCCGCTACGCGCTCGCCCAGGTCCAGTTCGAAGACGAACGGGACATGATCAAGTCGAGCCAGCGCGAACGCCTGCAGGACACCTTCGCGCCGGTCGAAAAGGCCGGGGTCGACGTCGAGTTCGGCGGCGCCGCGGGTGAAGAAAAAGCCGACGCCGGAGGAGCGTCGGAGCTGATCGGGATCGTCGTCGCGCTGATCGTCCTGACGATCACCTTCGGCTCGCTGCTGACCGCCGGCCTGCCGCTGCTCACCGCCGCGATCGGGGTCGGCACCGGCGTCCTCGGCATCACCCTCTTCACCGCCTTCACCACGCTCAGCTCGACCACGAGCGCCCTGGCGGCGATGCTCGGTCTCGCGGTCGGGATCGACTACGCGCTCTTCATCGTCTCCAGATACCGGACCGGGGTGGTCCAAGGGATGGACCCCGAAGAGGCGATCGGCCACGCGGTCGGTACCTCGGGCAGCGCCGTCGTATTCGCCGGCTCGACCGTCGCGATCGCGCTCGCCACGCTGACCGTCTGCGGGATCCCGTTCCTCACCGCGATGGGGCTGGCCGCCGCCGGCACCGTGGTGATCGCGGTGCTGATCGCGCTGACCCTGGTCCCGGCGCTGCTCGGCTTCGCCGGCAAGCGGGCGCTGAAGGGCAAGGATCTCGAACGGCCGCGCGGTACCGAGGAGACGCTCGGCAAGCGCTGGGTCGGCCTCGTCACCGGCCACCGGGTGCTCGCCGCGGTCATCCCGGCGGTCCTGCTGTTGGTGCTCGCGATGCCGATCCTCAACATGCGCCTCGGGCTGCCGGGCGAGGGGACGGCGCCGAAGCACGAAACGAAGCGTCAGGCGTACGACCTGATCACCAAGGGCTTCGGCGCCGGCGCCAACGGCCAGCTGACGGTCGTCGCCGAACTGCCGTCGAAGGGCGGGCCCGCCGCGGCCGAATCGGTCGCGACCGAGCTCGGCAAGCTCGGCGACATCGAAAAGGTCGGCAAGCCCGCCTTCGACGAAGGCAAATCGATCGCGGTGATCTCGGTGACGCCGACCAGCGGCCCGGAAACGACCGCGACCGAAGACCTGGTCGAAACGGTCCGCGACCAGACGGTGGCGGCGAACGGCACCAACCTGCTGGTCGCCGGCTCGACCGCCTCGAACATCGACGTCTCCAAGCAGCTCTCGGACTCGCTGCCGCTCTACCTGATCGTGGTCGTCGGCCTGGCGCTGATCCTGCTGACCGTCGCCTTCCGCTCGATCCCGGTGCCGCTGCTGGCGATCGTCGGCTTCCTGCTGACGATCGGGGCCTCGTTCGGCGCCGTCGTCGCGGTCTTCCAGGAAGGGACGGCGGCCGGGCTCTTCGGCGTCGAAGCCTCACCGACGATCCTCAGCTTCCTGCCCGTCTTGGCGATCGGGATCCTCTTCGGATTGGCGATGGACTACCAGGTGTTCCTGGTCTCGCGGATGCGCGAGGAGCACGCCCACGGGGCCGCCCCGCTCGACGCGGTGCGGGTCGGGTTCCGCGCCGGAGCCCGCGTCGTCACCGCGGCCGGGCTGATCATGATCTCGGTCTTCGCCGGGTTCATCCTGCCCGAAGAACCGATCATCAAATCGATCGGCTTCGCGCTCGCCGTCGGCATCCTCTTCGACGCCTTCGTCGTGCGGATGACGATCGTCCCGGCGGTGATGGCGATGCTCGGCGAGCGCGCTTGGTACATCCCCAAGTGGCTCGACCGCATCATCCCCAACGTTGACCTCGAGGGCGCCGGCCTCGAACGCCGCCCCGAGCCCGATACCGCGCCGCGCCCCACGGCCGAGCCCGCCGGCGCCGAGGCCTGAGCGCCCGCGGCGCTCGCGGGCAGGAGGGGGCCTAGGTCCCCTCCTGCTTGCGCGCCGACCGTCGAGTGACACACTCGCGGTTCGGATCGTCCAACTTACTTAGGGGAGCAGAGATGTCAGAGAAGCCGAACATCGTCCTTGTCCACGGGGCCTGGGCCGACGGGTCGTGCTGGGACGCCGTCGTCCGGGACCTGCAGGGCAAGGGCTACAAGGTCACCGCGCCGCAGTTCCCGGAGTCCTCGACCGAGGCCGACGTCGCCCGGCTGCGCCAGGTCCTCGCCCGTCAGGACGGGCCGACCGTCGTCGCCGGCCACTCCTACGGCGGCCAGATCATCACCGCGCTCGGCGAGGATGCGCCGAACGTCGTCGCGCTCGTCTACGTCGCCGCCTTCGGGACCGACGAGGGGGAGAGCCTCGGTGTGCTGCTCGGTGCCGGACCCCCGACGGCGGCGCTCGCCAACCTCGAAGTCGACGAGCAGGGCTTTGCCTGGCTGCCCGAGGCCGACTTCGTCGGCCACTTCGCCGCCGACGTCGACCCGACCGAGGCGCGCGTCCTGCACGCCGTCCAGCAGCCGATCTCGATGAGCACCTTCGAGTACACGATGGGCGTGCCGGCCTGGCGCGACCTGCCGAGCTGGTTCATCGTCGCGACCAACGACGAGGCGATCCCGCCCGACGCCGAGCGTCAGTTCGCCTCCCGCATGGGAGCGACGACCGTCGAGGTCGAGTCCGGCCACCTCGCGATGGTCACCCACGCTGACGTAGTGATCGCCCAGATCGAGGCCGCAGCCGGAGTAGTCGCCGAGGGCTGAACTTCGCCGAAGACCCCACCCCGCCAGCCGTCCGGCGCGCCTCGTAGCCGATCCGGATCGCCGCGCCGGCTCGCGGGCGGGCGAGGTGGCCCCTGAACGAACCTCCCGCAGTTCGTGAGAGAAGGGGCCACCTCGCCCGCCTACTAAGCTCACCCCCATGGCGATCCGAATCGGTTACAAGGCGTCCGCAGAGCAGTTCGGCCCCCGCGAGCTGCTCGACTTTTCGATCGAGGCGGAGAAGGTCGGGCTCGACATCGTCGCCGTCTCCGACCACTTCCAGCCATGGCGCCACGAGGGCGGGCACGCGCCCAACGCGCTGGTCTGGCTCGGCGCGCTCGCCCAGGCGACCGAGCGGGTGGTGATGGGGACCAGCGTCCTCACCCCGACCCTCCGCTACAACCCCTCGATCATCGCCCAGGCCTTCGGCACGCTCGGCGCGCTGGCCCCGGGCCGCGTCTTCCTCGGCGTCGGCACCGGCGAGTCGCTGAACGAGACGCCC
>DAIQOT010000036.1:0-22684 GCA_036787695.1 Solirubrobacterales bacterium
CGGCCGAGGCTCGCGCCGTCGCGGCCCGGCCGGCCGGCCGTTCGTCGGCTTCTTCCTTGCCGCCGCACCTACCGAGTTCGGCGCCGCGCAGCGCCAGCGTCACCAGTCGGCGCCCGGGCTGCTGGTCGATCTCGAAGAGCCCTGAGAAGAAGGACGCGCGCTGTTCTTCGCCGGTCGCGTCGATCGAGGTCAGGCTCACTTTCCCGGCGGTGGTGTCGACGACCGAGCCGACGACGATCGTTTCGCCTTCGGTCAGCGGGCGGAACTTGGTCGCGCCCGGCGCCTTGATCCGCACCGTCCCGGTCAGCGGCACGGCCTCGAGGCGCGCGCCGTTGACCGGGATGTCGACGAAGAAGGTGACCCGCGCGGGGGTCGGGTCGAAGCGGCCGAAGCGGTCGGCCGCCCGCACTTCGAAGGTGTGCTCGCCCTGCGCGAGGCCGGTGAAGCTGACCGTCGAGGGGCACGCTTCCCAGGGCGACCCCGGCTGCGGGTCGAGGCGACACTCGAAGGCGGTGCCCGCCGTCGAGGCGAAGCTGAAGCTCGCTTCGCCGACGTCGATCCGCGGCGCGGGGGCGGTCTCGACCTGCGTTTCGGGCAGCGTCGTGTCGACGGCGAAGCTGACGGCGGCGGCCGGGGAGACGTTGCCGGCGGCGTCGCGAGCGCGGACTTCGAAGCGGTGGCTCCCGTCGGCGAGGCCGCTGAGGGTCGTCGGCGAGGCACACGGCATCCAGCCGGTCGGCGCTTCGTCGAGCAGGCATTCGAATTCGGCGGGGTCTCCGGCACCGAATTCGACCGTCGCTTCGGCGCTGTCGATCGTGCCGACCGGAGCGGCGTCGATCGTCGCGCTCGGCGGCGTCGTGTCGACGGTGAAGTCGACTTCGACCGGGGTGCCGAAACATTCCCATTCTTCGCCGCCCCAGTGCCATCCCTCGCCCCAATGACTCCCCTCGCCCCAGTGCCGGCCGCGGTGCCACCAAGGCCACCCGTGGCGCCCATCGTCCGCCGCCCGCACTTCGAAGTGGTGCGCGCCGTCGGCGAGGCCGGTGTAGGTGACCGGCGATTCGCACGGTTCCCATTCGCCGGTCGAATCGAGGCGACACTGGAACGTGGCCGTATCGGCGCGGTCGCCTTCGGCCGCGAAGGCGAAGGTCACGGTGGAGCTCGCGACGAGTGCTTTCGGCCCCGAGAGCAGCACCGTTTCAGGTGGCGAGGCGATGGCGATACTCGGCACCGCGACGCACGCCAGGACTACCGCGACGAGCGCCCCGAAGGACTTGGAAAGTCTCAAGGAAAAGAAAGCCTAAGTGGCTTTGCCGAATAAACGTCCGCCTATTCGACATCTCCTACCTATTTCAATATCTCCCCTACGTATGTAACGAATGAACATACGTTCAGCTATTGTCGGACGGGTGAGCCACGGCGCCACCCCTGATCCGAGCGAGCTGCTCGACCCCGCCCAGGCACGGCAGGTCGCCGAGACGATGCAGGCGCTGGCGACGCCGAGCCGCCTGCGGATCCTCGCCTGCCTACATGAGGGGCCGGCCTCGGTGACCGAGATCAGCGCCGCGGTCGGGATGGACGGCTCGGCCGTCTCCCATCAACTGCGGATCCTGCGGCACCTGGGGTTGGTGACCGGCGAGCGCGACGGGCGGCGGGTCAACTACTCGCTCTACGACCACCACGTCGCGCAGCTGCTCGAGCAGGCGATGTCGCACGTCGAACATCTGCGACTCGGACTGGTCGAGCAGGTGCGGCGGCCCGACGCCGCGGTCGTCGGATGAGCGCGCACGGGCACGCGCACGACCACGGGGCACCCGGGCACGCCCACTCGCACGATCACGGCGGGACGCACGGGCACTCCCATGATCACGGCCACTCCCACGGCGCCGACCACGGTCATAGCCACGGTCTGGTCGACGCCTCGATCAAACGCTCGCGCGAGGGGATCCGGGCGGTCCTCATCAGCCTGCTGGTGCTCGGCGCGACGGCGGCGGCGCAGATCGTCGTCTTCATCCTCAGCGGCTCGATCGCGCTGCTCGCCGACCTGATCCACAACGTCGGCGACGCGCTCACCGCGGTGCCGCTCGGCGCCGCCTTCCTGATGCACTCGTTCAAGGCCGAGAAGTACGCCGGCTACTTCGTCGTCGCGACGATCTTCGTCAGCGCCTGCGTCGCCTTCGGCGAGTCGGTAGACCGGCTCATCAACCCCCAGCACCTGAGCCACCTCTGGGCGCTGGCCGGGGCGGGCGTGATCGGCTTCCTCGGCAACGAGGTGGCGGCGTTCGTCCGCCTCCGTGCCGGGCGGCGACTGCAGAGCCCGGCCCTCGTTGCCGACGGCTACCACGCCCGCACCGACGGCATCGTCAGCCTCGCCGTCGTCGCCAGCGCGATCTTCGTCGCCCTCGGCGTCCCGATCGCCGACCCCCTGATCGGCATGATCGTGACGATCGTGATCCTGCGCATCACCTGGCAGTCCTACCTGACCGTCCGCGCCGACCCCGGCACCCCCCTCTCATGACCCCCCGCGCCACCGCCAGTGTTGACGGGCCGAAAACCGGACTATATGGCGGGTTTTCGGCCCATCAACATCGAGCGGTCGAGGAGCTGGAGAGGTTGAGGCTGCGGGCGCCCTGTCGGGTGGCAAACGCGAGTCGGAACGCGGAGGCTGGATTCGGGAGGCGGCGGCGTTGGCGGCCGGCTCGAGACGCGCTCTGGGACTTCGTCGAGCCTTGGATCGAGGACGGAGCGCGAGTGGCGGTCGTCGGCGCCGGGAACGGGGACGACCTGCCGCTACGGCGGATCGCCCGGCGCGCCGGGTCGGTAACGCTGATCGACCTCGATCCTCTTGCGGCACGACGGGCGCGGCAGCGACTCGGACGGGCGGAGCGGGCGAAGGTCGACGTGATCGGCCACGACGTGACCGAAGGCGACGGGGACGCGATCGTCCTCGCCACGGTTACGGCGGACGATGCGGCCAAGGCCACGCTGAGTGTCGACCGTACGACCGGCGGCGCGACCGAGACCGGGGCGCTAGGCGTCGACTGGACAGCCCACGACGTAGAGCGGGGTGCGGCGCTGAGTGTCGACCAGACACCCGGCGACGTCGAGCAGGACGCAGCCGATGCGGCTGACCCTCCCCGCTTCAAAGTCGGATCAGGCCGGGAAGACCGACCGCTTCCCGGCGCTCCATACGACCTCGTGCTCGGCGACCTCTTCTACAGCCAGCTCCTCTACCCAGCGCTGGTCGACCTCGGGGTCGACCCCGATCGACGCGCCGAGACCCTCGTGCGACACGCGCCGCCGCTGACCCGCGCCGTCGTCGCCCGCCTCCACGCCTCCGCCCCACGCGTGGTCCACGTCCACGACCCAATCGCCTGGTGGGACGGGCACGTGCAGCCGGTCGCGCTCGACGAGATCCTCGCCGCCGCCACCGGCCCAGGACCCGAAACCGCCCTCGCCCTCGCCGCCCGCGGAGTCGGCCCACATGAAAGCGACCCGCGCGCCGCCCTCGTCGCTCTCGGCCTGTCCCCCACCACCACCGCGCTCTGGCGCTGGCCCTTCGCGTCCGGCGTCGACTACCTCGACTGCGCGACCCTCGCGCTCGGGGACGCAGCACCACTGATCACTTAGGAATCTCACACCGTGTCACCGATGCGTGGCAGGATGCGCGCATGAGCGAGGCCAAACTCACTCACGTCGGCGGGCCGACCCTGCTGATCGAGGTCGACGGATGGCGGATCCTCACCGACCCGACCTTCGACCCGCCCGGGGGCAAGTACAACTTCGGCTGGGGAACGTCGTCGCGGAAAACGGCGGGGCCGGCGGTCGCGGCGGCCGACATCGGTCCGCTCGACGCGATCCTGCTTAGCCACGACCAGCACGACGACAACCTCGACGCCGCGGGCCGTAAGCTCCTGCCGAGCGCCATGACCGTGGTGACGACCGCCGCCGGAGCGAGCCGGCTGGGCGGCAACGCGGTCGGGCTGAAGCCGTGGGAGACGACGACCCTCGAGGCCGTGGGCAAGCCGTCGATCGTGGTCACCGCGACGCCCTGCCGCCACGGCCCGCCGCTGAGCAAGCCGATCGTCGGCGACGTGACCGGCTTCGGCCTCCGCTGGGAGGGCCAGACCGCGGGCGAGCTCTGGATCTCCGGCGACACCGTCCTCTACCCCGGCGTCACCGAGGTCGCCGACCGCCTCGACGTCGGCACCGCGATCGTCCACCTCGGCGGCGTCAGGTTCCCGATCAGCGGCCCGCTGCGGTACACGATGACCGGCGCCGAGGCGGCAGATCTCTGCCGCCGGCTCGCCCCCGCGACCGTCGTCCCGATCCACTACGACGGTTGGTCCCACTTCCGCGAGGAGCGGACGGCGGCCGAGTCGGAGCTCGCCACGGGTCTGGGCGGCGGCCCGAGGATCACCTGGCTCGAGCCAGGTACGCCCAGCTCGATCGAGGTCTAGGCGGCGGGACCGAGCTGGGCGGCAATCGCGCCGCTGTCGAGCTCATCCCAGGCCTCGGCGATCAGCCCGTCGGTGACCCGCAGGATCGCGGTCGAGGTGAATTCGACGCGGCGGCCGGTCGCCTCGAAGCCGAGAAACTCGCCGCCATGAGTGCCGGCCCAGCGCTGGTGCGCGGCGACCAGATCGTCCTCGCCGAGGATCAGCAGGACTTCATGTTCGAAGTCCGGGAACGCGGCGAGGAAGTACTCGACCGCCGCCTTCTGCCCCTCCCGCCCCCGCGCCTCACCGTTGTGGACGAAGTCCTCCGTCAACAGCCGATCGCAAGCCTCCGCGTCCCGCCCCGAGATCGCCTCCCGATAGAAGCGCTCGACGACTTCCTTCTCCACCGTCTCGTCCACGCGCGGCAGAGTAGTCAACCCCGCAAGTTGGAGCAGAACCGTGGGTTTGAGGGGGAGAGATCGGTGCCGAGAAAACCTTGATCAAGCATCGAGCAGCTGGCTACAAACCTCGGGCGCCGCGAGTGATCCCCTCATTCAGCACGATCCACCTGATCCTCGAAGGGGTCGGAGCGATGCTGGCCGTGGTCGGGCTTTGCACCTCTGGCTTCGTCACCCTCGCCCTCCTCTTCCGAAGGCCGACGGAGGAGGTCGGCAGGTGGGGACAGATCGGGACCGCCTTCGGATTCATCCTCGGCGTTCCGGTCGCAATTGGCACCGTCCTGCTGCTCTCAAGTTAGTCCTGAAAATGGGAGGAACCTTTGTCTTACCCTGGAAACACGATGAATTCGCAAAGCGAGAAAATGGCGCGTTCCCTGCGTCGACTTAAGGTGGAAGCCTTCCTCCTCGGATGCTTGATCGCCGGAGCGCTCTACGTGTTCGATGCGCCGATTTGGGCCTGCTATCTCGCGGGCGTCCCTGCCGTTCCCTTCCTGGCGATCCGAATGCTCCAGATCGATCCTCCGGGAGAGGAGCGAGCGCTCACGCGGCGCGAATCGCTGACGGGTTGGCTCAAACTTTGTAGTCGCCGACTGCGAAGGACGTTCGGCCGGTGATGACGGCGCCTTCGGACCGCCTCCGGGTGCTCGACTATGGGGCTTCGACGAAGACCCAGAAGCGGGTGATGCGGCCGTCGGCGAACAGGGCGACGTCCATGCCGCGGACCGTGACGGTGTCGTCGGGGGTGCGCATCTCCCAAGGGAGGCGGCCGAGGTCGCCCGCTGCGGCGGGCGGCGCGGCGGGGGTGAAGTGAAAGTCGGGGAAGCGGTCGAGGATGGCTTGCGCCGCGGCGTCGATGGCGTCGTGGCCGACTCCTTCGCCCTCGGGATCGACGAAGCGGACCTCCGGGTCGTAGAGCTCCTCGATCGCCGCCCGGCGGGCGACGGGGTCGCGGCCGCCGAACACCTCGAGGAGGTTGCGGAGCATCAGGGCGGGGATCGCGTCGGTGCCGATGCCCGCCACTCTAGCCCCGATCCGGCGCGGCGAGGGAGGTCAGGGCGGCGTCGGCAATCGCTTCGAGGCGCGGCTTCGCGTAGCCGGCCCTGCCCAGGGACTCGATACCGCGCAGGACGGCGAGGAGAAGGTCGCCGCCGTCCTCGGGGTCGATGTCGTCGCGGGCGTCGCCCGCGGCCTGCGCGGCGCGGAGGCAATCAGTGAGGGCACCGGTGTAGACGGCGTAGGAGTCGCGGGCGATCTCCGCGACCTCGGGGTCTTCCTTCGCCAGTTCGGCCGCCGCCTTCGCCAGTAGACAGCCGCGCCGGGACGCGTCTGGGTCGGCGATCTTCGAGCGCAGGTGGCCCTCGATCCGCCCGAACGCGCCGTCGTCCTCGCCCGCGAGCTCCTCCTCGATCAGGCCCATGTCCTCATCGCAGTACTGAGAGAAGGAGCGCAGGAACAGTCCGTGCTTGTCGCCGAACGCGCCGTAGAGGCTGCTGCGCTGGAGCCCGGTGGCGGCGGTCAGCTGCTCGACCGAGGTGCCGGCGTAGCCGTGATCGTGGAACGCCTCGCGCGCCTGTCGCAACACCTGCGGTTCGTCGAAAGTCCTCGGGCGGCCCATATCCGAACTGTAGCGGAGTTTCGGAATGATCGTTCTGTTATGTTCCGGACGACTTCCGTACCGACCGTTCCGAAATCACCCGAAGGAGAACTCGATGAGCCACGCACTCGACCAGAAGGTCGCCGTCGTCACCGGTGGGACCAGCGGCATCGGCCTCGCGATCGCCCGGCGCTTCGCCGCCGAGGGCGCGAGCGTCTACATCACCGGCCGCCGCCCGCAGGCGCTCGAGGACGCGCTGGCGCAGATCGAGGGCGACGCCACCGGCATCCAGGCCGACGCCTCCGACACCGCCGACCTCGCCCGCCTCTTCGACGCGGTGAGGGAGCGCAGCGGCCGCATCGACGTCCTCGTCGCCAACGCGGGCGGCGGCTCCTTCGCACCGCTCGGCCAGATCACCGAGCAGCAGTACCACGACACCTTCGACACCAACGTGAAGGGAACGCTGCTGACCGTCCAGGGCGCGCTGCCGCTGCTGGTCGACGGCGCCTCGGTGATCCTGATGAGCTCGACGACCTCGGCGCTCGGCGGCGCCGCGTTCAGCGTCTACGCCGCCTCGAAGGCCGCGGTCCGCAACTTCGCCCGCAGCTGGGCGCTCGACCTGAAGGACCGGGCGATCCGCGTCAACGCCCTCTCCCCCGGACCGACCGAGACCCCGGGCCTGCTCGGCCTCGTCCCCGCCGACCAGCAGCAGGGCCTGCTCGACGCGCTCACCGGCGAAGTGCCGCTCGGCCGCGTCGCCGACGCCGCCGAGATCGCCGCCGCCGCGCTCTTCCTCGCCAGCGACGAGTCGAGCTTCGTCAACGGTTCAGAGCTCTTCGCCGACGGCGGCCAGGCCCAAGTCTGAGCCGCCGGCGACGGCCAGAAGCACCTCGAGAACTGCTTCAGCAAGCTCGGCGTGAGCGACCGTTCGGCCGGCGCCGAGCTGGCCTGGCCGGTCCTCGCCGCGGTGCCGGACGACATCGAGCCGCGGCGCGGCCTCGACGGCCGTCCGCCGGCCGGCGTCAGCCACCCGTCGCCTTGATCGCGCCGGTCGGCCGCGTACCGACCGTCAGGCCGGCGCGACGGCCTCGTTCGCACGCCGCGCGATGTCCTCGACCTCGTCGCCCGCGACCCCGAGCATCCGCAGGACGCCTTCGCAGTGGCGGACGCCGGCGTCGTCGCCGAGGTCACCGTCGAGCAGCGCGCGCATCACCAGGAGCAGCGCGCCGCCGGTGCCGAAGAAGGAGACCTCGGGGTCGGCGGTGACGAACCGACGGGCCTTGACGCCATCGCGGATGTCCTGGCGGGCGCGGTCGCCGAGCGCCTTGATCAGCAACCGATGCGAAGCGTCCAGCCGGACCAGGAGCCAACCGAAGTTGGGGTCGCCGATCGCCTGGCGGACCAGGAACGCGTGCGCGAGGGCGACCGATTCGGCCGGGTCGGTAAGCGGGTCGATCAGGCCGAAGAGGGCCGCCTTCTGCTCCTCCATCGCACCCTCGAGAACCGCCTCGGCGATCTCCTCCTTGGAGTCGAAGTAGTTGTAGAAGGAGCCGAAGCCGACATCGGCGGCCTCGGTGATCTCAGCGATCGCGGTCGCCTCCACGCCCTTGCCCGCGAACAGCACCTGCGCGGCGCCGATCAGGCTCGAGCGGGTCTTTTCGCGACGGCGCTCCTGGCGGGTCGGCGTCTTCACATCCTCGGGCATCACCAGCAGCATAAACATGAGTAGGTCATCAAAGTTGACACTTTCATCAAATTTTGCGTAGGCTGCGCCGCGAAGGAATCTCAAACCAACCGAAAGGGCCCGCCACGTGCCGTTCGCAGACATCAGCTTCGGGGACCTGCTGCTCCTCATCGCCGAGCTCTTCCTCTTCGTGATCTGGATCTGGATCCTCTTCACGATCATCACCGACCTCTTCCGCGACCATGAGCTCTCCGGCGGGTGGAAGGCGGTCTGGATCCTCTTCCTCGTCTTCGTCCCCTTCCTCGCCGCGCTCGTCTACCTGGTCGCCCGCGGGAACGGCATGCGCGACCGCACGATCAAGGCCCAGGCCGAGGCGAAAAAGCACTTCGACGAATACGTCCAGACGCAGGCCGCTTCCTCGCCCGTCGACGAACTCCACAAGCTCAACGAGCTGCGCGAAAAGGGCGCCCTCACCGACGCCGAGTTCGAGGGCGCGAAGGCGAAGCTGCTGTGAGCGACAAGCCGAACATCGTCCTCATCGTCACCGACCAGGAGCGCCCGCCGATGCACTGGCCGGCCGGCTTCGCCGAGGAGCGCATGCCCTCGCGGGCGCGCCTCCTGCGGCACGGGATGAGCTTCGACCAGGCGACCTGCAACACGGCGATGTGCAGCCCGAGCCGGGCCAGCTTCCTGACCGGGCTGATGCCGGCCCAGCACGGGGTGATCGACACGCTCACCGACGACGGGCCGTTCTCGCCGACCGAGCGGATCCTCTCCCCCGACCTGCCGAACTTCGGCACGATGCTGCGCGACGGTGGCTATGACGTGCATTGGCGCGGCAAGTGGCACCTCAGCAAGGGGCCGGCGGGCGACGGGGAGCTGACCACCGCCGAGCTGGCGTCGTACGGGTTCGAGGGCTGGGTCCCGCCCGACTCCGGCGGCGACACGCGGACGGAGAACTTCGGCGGCGGCCGCGCGGGCCACGACACGGCCTACCTCGAGCAGGCGCTCGAGTTCCTCCAGGGCCGCGCGGCGTCCCCCGGCGAACGCCCCTTCTGCCTGATGATCTCGCTGGTCAATCCCCACGACGTGCTTGGCTTCCCGCGCGACTGGAAGGCCGACTACGAGCCCGCCGACCTCGAGGGGCCGGTGGGGCTGCCGGCGAGCGTCGACGAGGACCTCGGCGCGAACTTCAAGCCGACCGCCCACCGCGCGGTGCTGCCCGCGATCGACATGGCCGTCGGCGCGCTCGACAGCGACGAGCAGCGCCGCCAGTACGCCAACTTCTACGCCAACCTGACGGCGAAGATCGACCGGCAACTGGCGCCGATCGTCGACTGCTTCTACGCGGCCGACGGCACCCCGACCGCGCTCGGTGAGGACACGGTCGTCGTGCGCTTCTCCGACCACGGCGAGCTGGCGATGTCCCACGGCGGGATGCGCCAGAAGGCGTTCAACGCCTACGAGGAGACGATGCGGGTGCCGCTGATCTTCTCCAACCCCGGCCTCTTCCCTGAGCCGGTCACCTGCCCGCACCCGGCCTCGTTGATCGATCTGGTGCCGACGCTCGCCGGGCTGACCGGGGTGACGCCGCCGCCCGGCCTGCGCGGGACCGACCTCTCCCCCCTGCTCCGCGACCCCGAGTCCGGCCCGGTCCAGGACGAGGTGCTCTTCACCTTCGACGACATGCACGCCGGCACCGGCAAAGTGCGCGAGGTGGTGCCTGCGGCGGGGCGGATCCGCTGCATCCGCGAGCCGCGCTTCAAGTACGCGCGCTACTTCCACTCCGAGGGCAGCTTCCCGGCCGAGTTCGAGATGTACGACCTGGCGAACGACCCCGACGAGCTCGAGAACCTCGCCCATCCCGACCACCCGCGCTACGACGATCTGGAAGTGGTCGCCGAGCGGGAGCGCCTGGCGGCGAAGCTCGCCGACGCGGAGGCGAGGCTCGCCTTACCCGTGCCGGCCTGAGCGCGGCGGTCGGGGTCGAGCATGGTCGCGAAGATCGTCGTCCTCGCGCTGGGCGCCGCCTTCTTCCCGGCGCTGCTCGCCTGCGTCGCGATCCTCGTCTCGCGCCCCGAACCGCACCGGCTGATCCTCGCCTTCTACCTCGGTGGCCTCCTGATGAGCGTCACCGCGGGGCTGGTCGTGCTGAAGGTCTTCCAGGACGGCGGCGGGATCCTCGGCAGCGACTCCGGCGGGCCCGACGGCAACGTCTCGATCGTCGTCGGGCTGGTCGGCCTCCTCTTCGCCTGGCTCCTCGCGTCGCGGCGCGGGCGGGGACTGCTCGAAGGCTGGCGGGCGCGCCATCCGCGGCGGCGGCCCGCGAGGCGACGCGACGGGAGCCCATCCTGGGTCGAACGCCGCCTCGACGGCGCGACGATGGGAATCACCTTCGCCGTCGGCGCGGCGATCAACCTGCCCGGCCCCTTCTACCTCGTCGCCCTCGGCGACATCGCCGGCGGGCCCTCCCCGCTCGAGCAGGTCGCCCTGATCCTGCTCTTCAACGCGATCATGTTCCTGCTGCTGGAGATCCCGCTGATCGGTTACTTGATCGATCCCGGCTGGACCGAGCGCGCCGTCGCCGCCACCCGGGCCTGGCTGACCGTCAACCGCCTGCGGATCCTCGGCGCGGTCCTCGCCGCGATCTCACTCGGCCTGATCGCCCAGGGCATCCAGGCCTCGTCCTAGGCGGCGTCAAGCAGGACGCGACGCGAATCCTGGTTGCTGGAGACCCAGGATTCGCCTCGTAGATCAGTCGAACTCGACCGCGAAGAGCGGCGAGCCGGCGACCCAGGCGTCGAGGTCGCGGGAAACGTCGGTGACGTCACCGAGCATGTCGAGGAGCTCGGCGAGGATTCGGCGTCGCTCGGCCTCGTCGACGATCTGCGTGGTGTGCGCCGGAAGGTCGGCCTCGACGCCGTTCTTCAGGTGGAAGGTGAAAGCGGGCTCCGCCTCGAGGTTCGCCGCCCAGCCGCGCGGCCCGGGGGTGCCGGTCAGATAGACGGTCCCGTCGACCCGGTGAAACCAGGTCTCGATCCGGCGCGGCTCGCCCGATCGGCGACCGATGGTGGTGATGTCGACCGTGCGCTCCCGAGCGCTGGAGCCGCGGTCGATCTCAAGCGCTTTGGCGACGTTCGGATCCATCGGGTAATTCTGACAGGAGCCGCTTCGTCGACCGGCCCTACACCGGCGCGGCGGCGAGCTCCAGGTCGATCTCCAGCAAGTAAGGAGCGACCGAGCCCACGTAGTCGGCTTTGCGGTCGTCGGAGAGGTCCTTCCAGCCGGTGACGGACCCGCGGCACAAGTCGGCTCCGCAGAGGCATCCGCCCGGGAAGTACTCGATCGAGTAGTTGCGCATCGCGTAGTCGAAGGTGATCTCGTCGCCGGCGGCGATCGACTCGCGCGCGACGAAGTCGCAGGCGCCGGTCTCGTTCACCTCGCACCCGCAGTTCGGGTCGCAGGAGTGGTTGACGATCGGACCGAGGCCGGCGTGCCGGGCCCACTTGGTCCGGCTGATCTGGGTCGCGTGGGAGTCGTTGCGATCGACCTCGCCCTCGAGCTCGCCGACCATCACCGTCTCACCTACATCGAATCCGCGAGTCGCGCGAACCCCGCCGCCCCTGTTGCCCTCGGGAGTACAAAACTCATATCCGACCGGATCCAAAAGGACCGCCTCTCAATTTTCGGCACGGAGTATCCGCGCCGGACGACAGTAGTCGATTGCGCAGCGCCGCCTGAGCTTCCAGGCGAGCGCCGCGCATCGACGGTCGGCTAGGCCGGGATCCCCGGAGGGCCGGTGATCTCGATGCCGAATTCGGCGGCGGCCGCGCTCAGGGCGGCGACGTCGGGGGGCTCGGTCGCGGGGGGCGGGATCTCGAGGCGGGCGGCCGGTTCGCCGGCGGCGCGCATGAACCGCTCGAAGCCGGCGGGCTCGGTGACCAGCAGGAAACGTGCCTCCTCGGAGCTGACGATGAAGGTGTGTGGAATCCCCTTCGGGCCGAAGACGAAGCTGCCCGCCGGGGCGACGATCGTCTCGCCGTCGACCCAGATCGTCAGCTCACCCTCGATCACGTAGAACCACTCGTCCTCGCAGCTGTGGACGTGGAGCGGCGAGCCGGTGCCGCGCGGCGCCAGGTGCTCGATCACCGCGACGGCGCCGCCGGTCGTCTCGGCCGAGGCCTTGATCGTGGCGAGGACGCCGAGGAACCAAAGGGCCTCGCCCTCCCCCGGCCCGGCGACGATCGGCGTGACCTGGGTGCTGTTGCTGTTCATCTGCTCTCCTTACGAAAGGTCGGTGAAAACGCTGCCGGAAGCGTCGCGCCGGGCGGCCCGAACTCCTATCCCCCGACAGCGGGGATATTTCGCGCTCCCGGCCGGCAGGGGATACTTCTCGCCATGCGCGAGCCGGAATGGTCCGTCGATCGTCTGAAGAGCGAGATCGCCGTGCTCGGCACCCGCGGGCTCTCGCGCGAGGAGTACTTCGCCGAGCTGGCGCCGCGGTTGCGGCGGGTGGTCGACAGCGATGCCACCTGCTGGCACACGCTCGACCCGCAGACCCGGCTGCTGACGAGCGACGAACCGCGCGAGCTGGTCGAGGCGGGCATCTACACGGCGGACACCGTCGCCGCGGCGGGCGAGGTCCTGGTCCGCAGCGAGTACCAGAGCGATGACCGCAACACGTTCGCCGAGCTGGCCACCCGGCGTGTCCCGGTCGGCATCCTCGCCCAGGCGACGCGCGGCAAGCCGGAGCGGACGGCCCGCTACCGCGAGCTGCTCGAGCCTTCCGGGATCCCGCACGAGCTGCGCGCCGCGTTCGTGCGCCGCGGGCGGGTGTGGGGAGCGGTCCACGTCGCCCGGCGCGAGTCGAGCGGCGCCTTCTCCGACCGCGACGCCGAGGTGCTGGCCCAGCTCGTCCCGATGATCGCCGAGGGCATCCGCGGCTCGCTGCGCTTCGACGCCGCCCGCCGCGTCGCCGGCCCCGAAGCTCCCGGCCTGGTCGTCCTCGACGACCGCGGGGAGGTCGAGCTGGTGACTCCGCCCGCGCTGCCGATGCTCGCCGCGATCAGCGCCCCCGGCACCCGTCCCGATGAGGGCGAGCTGCCCTCGGCGGTCCATGCGCTCGCCGCCTTCGTCCGCGACCAGGGCGGCGCCGCGGAGGGCGCCAACGTCGTCACCGTGCCCGGCCGCGACGGCCTGGTCACGCTCCATGCGTCGAAGCCGGACCTGGCCGGCGACCGCATCGCGATCGTGATCGAAGCAGCCCGCGGCCCCCGCGCCGCGACGGTGCGGCTCGAGGCCGCCGGGGCAACCGCGCGCGAGCGCGAGGTGGCGACGCTGATCGCCCGCGGCCTCACCAACCCGGAGATCGCCGAGACCCTCGTCCTCTCGCCCCATACCGTCAGCGATCACGTCAAGAGCCTGTTCGAGAAGCTCGGCGTCTCCTCACGCCAGGAGCTGGTCGCCCGCGTCTTCCTCGACGAGTACCTGCCCGAGGTGATCCAAGGGACGCCGCTCACCTCCCACGGGCGCTTCGAGGTCAGCTGACGGAAGTCCCCCGGCCGAGCCTCCCTGGAAATCCGACCCCGCGTAGTCATTGGTCGAATGGCCAACGGGAAGACACAAGGGTCCGGCGGGACCGTCGGGGCGGCGGTAGCGTCGAGGCGATCGAGGTTTCCCGATGGTCGACGCCCCAGAAAGGAGTCGCTGATGTCTCATGTCGCGGTGATGGCTCGCTTCAGAGCGAAGGAGGGCCGGATGGATGAGCTGATGGAGGCGCTGCGGCCGCTGCTCGACCAGGCCGAGGCCGAGCCCGGCACCCTCGTCTACTCGATGAACCGCTCGACCAAGGAGCCGGACCTCCTCTTCTTCTACGAGCTTTATGAGGACCGGGACGCCTTCCACACCCACGCCCGCAGCGAGACGATGGCCGCCGCCGGCCCGGTCTTGGAGGGGCTCGTCGCCGAGTCGGAACTGGTCGTCGGCGAGCCGCTCAGGACTAAAGGCCTGCCGGAGTAGCAAGGGAGCGGACGAGCCGCCGCTCGGCGGTTCCCTTACTCCGTCTCGAGCTGGGCCGTCGACCCCGCGGCGATCGGGACGGCGGCGCGGATCCGCACCGGCAACACGAGAAGCCCGACTACGGCGGACGCTGCCGAGATCGCACCGATCACGACCCAGCCGTCGCGGAACGCCGAGACGGCCGCGGCGGTCGTGGCCGGGGTGCCGAGCACGGCGATGAAGACCGCGACGCCGATCGCCAGCCCGACCTGCCGCATCATGTTGACCACCCCGGAGCCGGTCGCGAACGACTGCGGCGGCAGCGAGGAGGTCGCGGTCGCCATGAAGGTCGGCAGCGTCAGGCCGACGCCGATGCCGGTCAGCAGCATGCCGCCGAGCATGTCGCCGACGTAATCCGGCGTCGCCCCGGACACGGCGGCCCGCCAGGCGATCCCGGCGCAGAAGATCGTCGAGCCGGCCGCGATCACCGCCCCGGAGCCGAACCGGGTGATCAGTCGCCCGGCGACGAAGAAGGCGAAGAACGGCACCATCAGCGGCCCGGGAGCGATCGCCAGGCCCGTCTGCAGCGCCGACCATCCCCACACTTCCTGGCACCAGAGCACGTTCGACAGCAGCATCGCGCCGAAGGCCATCGAGAAGACCAGCCCGACCGCCGAGGCGCCCGAGAAGGCGCGGACCTTGAAGAGCGCCGGGTCTACCAGCGGGTTCCGGACGCGCAGGCAACGCAGGACGAAGGCGCCGATCAGGACGACCGAGCCGGCCAGCACGGCGATCGTCCTCGTCGATCCCCAGCCCCAGGTCCCGCCCTCGACCAAGCCCAGGGTCAGCATCGCGATCCCCGCGGTGACGAGGCCTGCGCCGAACGGGTCCGGCGTCTCGACCGCGTGCCCGGGGACGCGCGGCAGGCGGCGCCAGCCGACCACGATCGCGGCGAGGCCGATCGGCACGTTGACGAAGAAGACCCAGCGCCAGCTGGCGGCGACGAGCAGCCCGCCGATCACCGGTCCCAGGGCCGCGGCGACTCCACCCACCGCCGTCCATCCCCGCACCGCGCCGTGGCGGCGCTCCGGCGAGGTGGTGGCGAGGACGAGGCCCAGCGAGGTCGGGGTCAGCAGCGCCGCGCCGACCGCCTGGACGATCCGGAAGGCGACCAGCATCCCGACGCTGGTCGCGGCGCCGCAGGCCGCCGAGGCGAGGGTGAAGATCGCCACCCCGAGCAGGAAGCCCTGCTCGCGCGGGTAGCGATCGGCGAGCCGGCCGAAGAGGACCAGCAGCGACGCGTAGACGATCGCGTAGGCGTTCAGCACCCAGGACAGTTCGCCGAGCCCGTCGGCGCCGAGGTCCTTCGCCATGTCCGGCAGGGCGACGTTGACGATGAAGAGGTCGAGGCTGGCGAGGACCACCCCGGCGCAGACGATGAACATGACCAGGGCGGGGGAAGCGTCGGCGCGACGGCCACGGCTCAGACGCTGGCTTAGGGATGACATAGCCAGCAACGTACCAGACCTGACTGATGCTGCCATAAGCCAGCTACACTCCGTCGATGGACACCATCCAGATGACGGGGCGACTCGACCCCCGCGAGTCATGGTCGGCGATCGACCGCTGCTCGATCGGCAAGGCGCTCGACGTGGTTCGCAACCGCTCGACCTTCCTGCTGATGCGGGAGGCCTTCTACGGCACCACCCGCTTCGAAGACTTCGCCGCGCGCGTCGGCCTCTCCGACCCGGTGACCGCGGCGCGCCTGCGCGAGCTGGTCGACGAGGGCCTGCTCGAGCGCGAGGACTACCGCGAGCCCGGCAAGCGGACCCGGCAGCGCTACCGGCTGACCGAGAAGGGCTCCGACCTCCTCCCCACCCTCGTCGCGCTGATGCAGTGGGGCGACCGCTGGGAGAACGACGGCGGCGGCGTCGAACTGCGCCACCAGGGCTGCGGCGCCAAGGTCGGGGTCGAGCTGCGCTGCGCCGACGGCCACGCGCTCGAGGCCGGAGACATGGAGCTCGCCGGGCGCCGCCGCGCCCGCTCCTGAGCCGGCCGCAAGCCGCCGAGAAGCGCCGCCCCGGCCCTTAAGTCGCCCGCGGCTCGATCGGCCTCGATCGAATCCCGCCGGGAAGGTCGGCGCGATCGCTTAAGGTGGCCGGGTGAGACGCAGTCCGGCGATCGGCGCGGTGCTCTTGGGATTGACCTGCGTGGCCCTCCTCGCGGGGACAGCGTCCGCCGCGACGCCGAAGGCGGCCGAAGGTCCCTACCCCCCGGGCGGCTTCAGGCTGCGGGGGAGCCACGGCTTCTCGATCTCCGTCGCCGCCTACACCGAAGAGGAAGGGTCCGGTCACGGAGAGATCACCGTGACAGCGAGTCGCCCGCACGAATTCGCCTCCTACACGGCGCCGGCGCGGGTGACCGCCGACTCGATCCGCGCCCGCCTCGGCAGTCTGGGACGGGTCGACATGGTCCTGAACCGATCGGGGCTCGACAAGACCGTCACCCCGCATTGCTTCCGCCACCCGGAAAGCTTCGAAACCGGGGCCTACGAAGGGGTCTTCGAATTCAACGGGGAGGGCGGCTTCACCGACGCGCGAGCGACCCGGGTGGCCGCCGTGCCGACGCTGGAGGTGTTCTCACGGCCGATCGACTGCAACGGCGGGGGCTCCGGCGAGGAATTCGGACCCGGCCTGCCGGGCGCGCGGATCCGCGCGGTCTCCTATGCCGACGGCCGGACCGTCAAGTTCCAGATGAACAAGAACCGACCCGGCGGCAAGACGATCTTCACCGCTTCGCTGGCCGAGCGTCGCGGCGGGATCAAGATCTTCAGGGAACTGAACGGGGTGGCTCCCGCCGGCGCCTTCCGCTACGACCCGAAGGTGCGGACCGCGACGCTCGGCCCGCCGGCACCCTTCGCCGGCACCGCTCACCTGACCCGCGGCAGGGACTCCCTGTCGCCGTTCATCCGCGGCAATCTGAAGCTGACCTTCCCGGGCCACACGGTGGGGCTGACCGGACCGAGCGTCCACGTCAGCCTCGAGCACGCCCGGGTCACGCACGGGGACCGCGGCAACATCACCGTCGGCATCTGAGCCGACGCAAAGAGGGCTTCATCCCCGGTGGTGGTTGACGACCTCGACGTTGTTGCCGTCGGGGTCGAGGACGAAGGCGCCGTAGTAACCCGGGTGGTACTCGAGGCGCTCGCCGGGGCCGCCGTTGTCCTCGTAGCCCGCCGCCAGCGCGGCGGCGTGGAACTCGCGCACGTCGGCGTCGTCGTCGGTGCCGAAGGCGATGTGGACGTGCTCGGTCGGCGGGCGCTCGTCGTCGATCAGCGAGAAGCTGAAGTCGTCGCCGCGGAACTGCACGCGACCCGGTTCGTCGTCGCCGGGACGGAGGCCGGCGTGCGGCGCGATCGTCGCGTAGAAGCGCCGCGACGCATCGAGGTCGGCGACGCGGATCCAGAGGTGGTCGATGGCGCCGGCCGCCACGCGAAGCTCGGGTTCGCCGTGGAGCGCCTCGACGCTGTTGCCGTCGGGGTCGAGCAGGAAGGCGCCGTAGTAGGACGGGTGGTAGGCCTCGCGCGGTCCAGGCTCCCCGTCGCTGCGGTAGCCGGCGTCGACCCCGGCCCGCCAGAAGGCGTCGACCGCGGCCCGGTCGGGAGCACGGAAGCCGACGTGGAGCCCGTGCGACACCGGGTGCTCGTCATCGGTCGCCTGGAGGTCCCAGTCCCTCCACTCGACGATCTGCGGGTCGACACTTACCGGCTCGGCGCCGAGCACCGCGAGCACGGTCCGGTAGAAGCGCTCCGAGGCATCCAGGTCGGAGACGGAGATCCCAACGTGGTCGAACATCGCCCGAAGCTACCCGGCCTGACCCGATTCACGCTCCTCCCCGCCCTCGGCGATCACCCGGGCGCCGCGGCCGCGGGTGAGGAAGCTGAACGACCAGCGGACGAAGACCAGCAGCCGGTTCTGGAAGCCGATCAGGTACCAGAGGTGGACGAAGAGCCAGGTCAGCCACGCCGGGAAGCCGCTGAGCCGCAGGAAGTGGAGGTCGGCGACGGCGCGGGCGCGCCCGATCGTCGCCAGGTTGCCCTTGTCGAGGTAGTGGAAGGGCGAGACCGACCGGCCCTCGAGCCGCGCGCGGACCGCCTTCGCCACGTAGCGGCCCTGCTGCATCGCCACCGGCGCGACCCCGGGGAGCACCTGCGCCTCGCCGTTTCGCCGGCGCACCCGGATCATGTCTCCGATCGCGAACACCGCGGGATTCCCGGGCACCGTCAGGTCCGGTTCGACCAGGATGCGGCCGGCTTTGTCGACCTCGCCGCCGCACTGCTCGGCGAGCGCCCCGCCGAGCGCCGAGGCGGTCACCCCGGCGGCCCAGATCACGTTATGGGCGGGGATCCGCCGCGCCGCCTCGCCACCGCCTTCGACCGTCACCGATTCGGCGTCGATCCCGACCACGGTGTGACCGAGCAACGTCGTCACCCCGAGATGCTCGAGCTGCGACTTCGCCTTGCGCGAGAGCGACGGCGGGAAGGTGGTGAGCACCCGGTCGGTCATCTCGACCAGCAGGACCCGGGCCTCGCTCGGATCGATCGTCCGGAACTCGTCGCTCAGCGTGTCGCGGGCGAGCTCGGCGATCTGGCCCGCCATCTCGACCCCGGTCGGCCCGCCGCCGACGACGACGAAGGTCAGCAGGGCGCACCGCCGCTCGGCGTCGGCCTCGAGCTCGGCGGCCTCGAAGGCGCCGAGCAGCCGCGCCCGCAGCTCGAGCGCGCTCTCCAGCGACTTCACCTCGGGCGCGAACCGCCGCCACTCCTCGTGGCCGAAGTAAGAGTAGGACGAGCCCGCGGCGACGACCAGCGTGTCGTAGTCGACCTCGAACTCCTCGCCGCCCTCGGCGCTCGGCGCCAGCCGCAGCTTGCGCTCGCCGAGGTCGACCGCCTCGACCGTCGCCATCACCACCCGCACGTTCGGCTTCCCCTTGAAGATCGCCCGCAGCGGATAACAGACCTCGGCCGGCGAGAGCGCGCCCGTCGCCACCTGGTAGCTCAGCGGCTGGAACAGGTGGAAGTTGCGGCGATCGATCAGCGTCACCTCGACCGGCGCCGCAGCGAGGTGCTTGGCGGCTTCGAGCCCGCCGAAACCGCCACCGATCACCGCGACCCTGTGCGGGGCTTCGCTCATCGTCATGTCCTACCCCGACCGGACGCGGACCGCAAGCCCCTCCGGGTCCCGCGTCGGCGTCCGGGGTCCCCGCTCAGCCGGCGCCGAGCACCAGCCGTTCGCCGGCGTAGTCGAAGACGACCGACCCGTATTCGTCGAAGGTCGTCCCGCCGATCAGCCCGTCGGCGAGGACCGACTTGATCAGCGGGGTGGCGGGCAGAGGCTGCGGTTTGAGCGGCTTGCCCGCGATCGACCATTCGCCGCTTTCGACGCCGGGGTCTTCCGACGTCGAGCAGAAGGTCCTCTGCTTGTAGTGCTTGCCGTTCTCCTTCAGGCCGAGGGCCTTGGCCCTGACCGGGTCGATGTATCCGGCGCGGGGAGCGCCGGTGTCCGGGAGGAAGGCGAGCGGCTTGCCTCTCCCGAAGCGAACCCCGACCCTCATCGTCACCGAGCCCGGCAGCGCCTGGACGAACATCGGCGCGACGATCTTCGGAGTGCCCGTGACCAGTCCCTTCGGCAAGGGGGCCTTGGCGGCTTCGACCAGGCCCCCGATCGGTTCCCCCTCCCCGCCTTCAACCGTCATTGTCTCGGCCTTGTAGGCGATGCGCACCGCGCCGAAGCGGGCGAGGACGTCGGAGCCGATCGTGCCGACGGCGCCGCTGGCCTCGTAGATCGCGGCGTCATCGACCGCGCCGACGCTCTGGCCTTCGAGCGGAATCCCGGCGACCGACCAGGCGGGCATCCGCACCGGCCGCGTAGTGAAGCTGCAGCCGACCCCACCGGCGACCTGGGCCCTGCCGACACCCCTCAGGTGGAGTTCTTCGGCGAGCGCGCCGTCGATCTCGCTCCCGGCCGAGCCGGTGTCGACGAAGAACGGGAAGGGCCCCTTCCCGTCGACACAGACGTTGGCGAAGACCGCCTTGCCTTCGTCGAAGTCGCTGACCGTGACCGGGATCGTCGTCTTCCCGCCGCTCGTCACGGCGCCCTTGCAGCCATCGCTGCTCGACGGCAGTTCGACCGCCGATGAGCTCCCGCCGCAACCGGTGAGGATCGCGGCCAGCGCGATCGGGGCAAGGACCGTGAGGAGACGACGCGAGATCGTGGGAACGATTACACCGGACCGGTCGACAGCAGCTCCTCGGAGCGTTCCCAGAGCCATTCCGCCAGCGCGTCGTCGAGCGCCTGCGGATTGGTCCGGCTCGCCGGCTTCCGCTTCTCGTAGTAAGTCCCCGACTCCCAATCCCGCCCGGGCCGACCCTCGGCCAGCCAGACCATCTGGTCGGCGCCCTTCTCGGGCGAGGTCATGAAGAGGCGGCCGATCGGGTTCGTGTACATGTGGCGCAGCCAACTGTGCGATTCGGCCGCGAAGCCGGTGGCGACGACACCGGGGTGGAACGCCGCCGACGAGATGCCCTGGTCGTGGTAGCGGCGGTGGAGCTCCTTGGTGAAGAGGATGTTCTCCAGCTTCACGGTGCCGTAGGCGACGTTGGCGTTGAAGTCCCGGTCGTGCTCGAGGTCGTCCATTTCGATCTTGCCCGTCATCCGGGCGGCGAAGCTCGAGGTCTGGATCACCGAGGCGTCAGCCGCGATGAGCTTGTCGAGGAGCAGCTGGGTCAGCAGGAACGGCGCGAGGTGGTTGACCTGGAAGGTCTTCTCGAAGCCGTCGACGGTCTTGGCGCGGTCGCCGAAGACGCCCCCGGCGTTGTTGCAGAGGACGTCGATCCTCGGACAGGCCGCGTCGAGGGCGGCCGCGAGCTCGCGGACCTGGTCGAGGACGGCGAAGTCGGCGACGAAGTGGTCGGCGCCGAGCTCCTTCGCGACCGCGGCGGTCTTCTCGGGGGAGCGACCGACGACGATGACGCGGTGGCCGCCGGCGTGGAGCTCGCGGGCGGCGGCGGCCCCGATCCCGTCGCTGGCGCCGGTGACGACGATCGTCTTCATGGCACCCACCCTAAGAGCCGCTCACCGGGGACCCCAACTTCCCCGGCGAGCGGCGGGCACTCAGCTCTTGTCGGGCATCCGCGTGATCGCGGCGCGGCCCGCGTTGAGCTTCCGTTCGAGATCGTTCAGCTGGTTCACGCGCCGGGCCTGCAGCGTGCGAACGGTCGTGTTGTAGATCTGTTTGCCGCGGGCCCGCAGGGTCACGATCGCTTCGGCGTCGTCCTGCTGGACGCTCTGGGTCGCGGACTGCTTGCCGGCACGGATCGCCGCCTTTTCGCGGGCGTAGCCGGCCTTCAGGTCGGCGACTTCTTCCTGCTGGAGCTTGCGGTTTTCGCTGCCGCGTTTGGTCCGCCGATCGATCGCTTCCTGGATCGTGACCTTGACGATGGCGCCCTTGGCGTTGGCTTTCTGCTTCCGCAGCTGGCTGACCTGCCGGCGCAACGTCGCGCTGCGGGCGTCGAAGATGTTTTCGACCCGGCCGACCGCGTTCTCGTAGACGGTGGCGGCGCGGTCCATCCGCGAGTCGTAGTCCTTGCGCAGGGCGGCGAGTTCCCCGGCCTGCGTCTGGCGGATGGTCTTCACGCCGATCGTGATCTCACGCTGCGATTCGGCCTGCGCCGCTTTCTTGCCGCGGGCGAGGAGGGCGGCCGCTTTGTCGGCCGCGGCGTCGTGCTTGTTCTGCAACTGGTCCTCGTAGGTCGCCTTCTTGGCGGCGGTGGCCGGGGTACGAGAAGTCTGGTTGAGCTTTTCGACGAAGCTCACCAGCGCTTTGTATTGGGACGTCGAGATCAGCGGCGGGGTGCCGGCGGCCTTGGCGGCCGGCGCGAGCAGGGCGACCGCGAGCAGGGCGGCGGCGATCACCGGAACCAGCCGGCGCACCTTTCGGGACGAGTTCATCGGAATCGGGACACTCCTTGGACAGCGCCGTCTGGCGCGGGGACGTAGTCCCCACCTTTTCGGCCGAGAGCTGGACCACCTTCGATCCTGAATCAGAAGATCCAGTCGAGCAGGGGCGGCGGCCCGAAGGCCGCCGCGCCGGGCCTCAGCCGGGGATCACGGTGTCTTCCTGGACCTGGACGGCGGTGATGTCGATCCGATCGACGTTGAGCGTGGTCGCCGCGTTCGTGCGGGCGCACTGGACGTGCATTTCCTGGCCGACGCGGAGCGTGAACAGGCCGGACATCGTCAGGTTTTCGGCATCCCCGGCGGGCACGGATTGTTCGCGTATGGGGCCTTCGGATTCCGCTCCACCGGTGCCGTTGATCAGGCGGCAGAAGGCGAGGTTGCCGCCGTTGCCGATGAACTCCATGTTCGAGGTGACGAAGTAGGTCCCGGCGGGAAGCGGCAGGCTGACCGCGGTGGTGCCGAATGGCGAGGTGCCGAGCGGGATCGACTGGCCG
>DAIQOT010000353.1:0-2263 GCA_036787695.1 Solirubrobacterales bacterium
AGACGCACGGCGCCGCCCTTCGAAGAAGGTGACGGCTCACCGAAGCGGGCGAGGATCGCCCTGAGCAGATCGAGCTGGGCCGGATCGGCGGGGATCGCCTCGAGCGTCGGCCGTCCGACCTCGGCCTTGAGGGCGGCGGGTGTCCCTTCGGCGACGATATGGCCGTGATCGATGATCCCGACCCGGTCGGCGAGCACGTCCGCCTCCTCGAGGTACTGGGTGGTGAGGAAGACGGTGACGCCGGCCTCGGCGGCGAGCCGCGCGACCTCCTCCCAGAGCGCGGTGCGGCTCTGGATGTCGAGGCCGGTGGTCGGCTCGTCGAGGAAGAGGATCCGCGGCTGGTGGGCGAGGGCCAGCGCCAGGTCGAGCCGCCGTTTCATCCCGCCCGAGTAGCCGCCGACTTTGCGGTCCGCGGCTTTGGTGAGCCCGACGCGCTCGAGCAGTTCGTGGCCGCGCTCTTCGCGTTCGGCCTTGCCGAGGCCGTGCAGCGCCGTCTGCAGCCGCATGTGCTCGTTGCCGGTGAGCAGCGGGTCGAGCGCCGCCTCCTGCAGCGCGGCGCCGATCGACGACCGCACCTTCGGCCCCTCTTTGACGATGTCGAACCCGGCGACGGTGGCGGTGCCGGCGGTGGGAGGGAGGAGCGTCGTCAGCATCAGCACCGTCGTCGACTTGCCCGCCCCGTTGGGCCCGAGGAAGCCGTAGATTTCGCCCGGCTCGACCCGCAGGTTGATCCCGTCCACCGCCCGCGGCCCTTTTTTGAACTCGCGCACGAGGTCGACGGCTTCGATGCCGGCGCTCCCCGCCGTCCCCACTGAGCTACCTGCGGCCATGGTCCCCCCGCTGCTTGGTTCCCTCGAAAGTTGAGTTCCTCAACATTTGGGATACCCTAGCTTCCGTGCCCGGCAAGGTCAAACCGCCTTCACCTCCCGACAACATCGCCGCCGAAGCCTGGGGCCTCCTCATCCCCCTCGTCTACCCGCCCCGCTTCATCGAGATCGCCCACAGCCTCGGAGTGACCCCCTCGATCCTCGGCGCCCTCCGCTTCCTCGACCAGCCCCAGCCGATGGGCCGCATGGCCGAGCTCCTCCACTGCGACCCCTCCAACGTCACCGGCATCGTCGACACCCTCGAAGAGCGCAACCTCGCCAAACGCAAACCCTCCCGAGCCGATCGCCGCGTAAAGGTGGTCGAGCTCACCGCGGCCGGGAAGAAGCTGCGCGCGCGGGCGAGCGAGGAGATGTTCAAGCCGCCGGCTTGGCTAGAGGGGCTCTCGGCTGCGGATCAGCGGAAGCTGCGGGACGTGCTCAAGCGGGCCGGGGCAGGATCGCGTGGCTGAGGCGCCGTACGATCGGATTCGCTTTTTCTCGTGTTCTTTGTTTTCGGCTTTCCTGGCGACCTCAGCCGTCCGGATCTGATCCGTCCGACGAGAGGCTTTCCGCCAGGACGACTGCGAGCGGGATCAGAACGTTCGCAAGCTCGCCGAGGGTCTTGGGGAGCTGGGTGTTGGTTTCGTCCGCGGCCAGGATCATCAGGTTGTTGATCGCCGCGAGTACCGCGAAATAGACCCTGATTCGCTTCGACGTCGAGAGCAGACCGACCCACTCGTAACCTGCTGCTTCCGCCACCTGCGGTTCGAGGTCGCCAGTGGCCTCCTCGACCTCGGACCGGACGAAATCGAGCGACTCCCGTAGGGGTTGCCATCCGGCGCTCGGAACGTTTTGCCTGGTGCTTTCGAGCAACTCTCCGTTTTTGTTGATCGCGTCGAGGGTCTCGGTCATCCGCGACACCGCCGACCAATCGACCAGCCTGTCGTTTAGTGCCAGGAGGTCCGCAACTCGCTGGGAATCGAAGGTGGGTCCCTCCAGCTGTTTCGCGACCTCGGTAAGCCCGGGGCTCGGTTCCGCGACAGCGAGCATCCGGTTGATCGATGCATTGTTGATCTGGTCGGCGACCCGCTGAAATCTGTCGAGATCTCGGGTCGCCCGAAGGTGAAGATCGAGCGCCCGGCTCGTCTTGTCTAGCCAGTCGAAGTTGTTAGCCATTGCCGACGAGCATAGGTGAGCTAGACCCGTGGACAAAGCCGCTGGGAGATGCGGGATATGTTCGTGTGCTCGCACGTCGTAGCACTTTGGGAAATGGTCGGCGAGAACGGCGTGATCCCGCCGTCCTAACGACAGCCGGCGGCGCAGGCCCTTGCCGACGCCGCCACTCTGCCTACAGTCAAGGAGGCTTGGATGAACGTAATCTCATCGAAGGCGGATGC
>DAIQOT010000184.1:0-7930 GCA_036787695.1 Solirubrobacterales bacterium
TTTTCGGCGTCGCCCGGTTCAGCTCGTCGACGAGGACGACGTTGGCGAAGATCGGCCCGGGGTGGAACTCGAAGGTCTCGGTGCTGGCGCGCCAGATCGTCGTCCCCAGCACGTCGGTCGGGAGGAGGTCGACGGTGCCCTGGACGCGGGCGAAGCGCCCGTCGATCGACGCCGCGAGGCTGCGCGCGAGCTGCGTCTTGCCGACCCCCGGCCGGTCCTCGAGCAGCAGGTGCCCGCCCGCCAGCAACGTGCAGATGACGACGTCGAGCATCCGTGAGTCGAGCTGCATCCCACGCGCGATCCCGTCGGCAAGGCGCTCACCCCACGCCGCGACATCCGCATCGGACAAGCGTTCAGTCCGCAGCGTGGCCATACAGAGGAGTATTGCGGACCGTCATAAGCGCCACCTACAGTCCCTACGTAGGTGGCTCCACATCTGTTCACTCGCGCCTCGATCGGGGCCGCAGCGCCCGGCCGGCGATGAGCGCGAGCCGGGGCATCTTCGTCGCGCCGTTCGACGAGTTGGTCGAGCCGCGGACCCTCGTCGATCTGGCGCGGAGGGCGGAGCAGAGCGGTTGGGACGGCTTCTTTCTCTGGGATCACGTCAACTACTCAGCGCCGGTGCGGGCGGTGGGCGACGCCTGGATCGCGCTCGCGGCGATCGCGGGCGCGACCGAGCGGATCCGGCTCGGGCCGATGGTGACGCCGCTGTCGCGGCGGCGGATCCAGAAAGTGGCGCGGGAGACGGCGTCCCTCGACCGCCTCAGCGCCGGCCGACTGACCCTCGGCGTCGGCCTCGGGGTGGAGAACAACGGCGAGTTGGAGCCGTTCGGCGAGGAGGTCGACCCGCGGCGGCGCGCCGAGCTCCTCGACGCCGGCCTCGAGCGCCTCACCTCGTTCTGGGCCGGCGAGTTCGAGCCGCGCCCGGTGCAGGAGCCGCGGATCCCGGTCTGGGTCGCCGGCCGCTGGCACAGCCGCAAACGCCCGCTCCAGCGCGCCGCCCGTTGGGACGGCTTCTTCCCGATCGGCCTGCCCGACCCGGCGGCGCTGACCCAGATCGTCGCCGAGTTCGCCGAACTCCGTCCCGCCGAGGCCGGCGCCTTCGACCTAGTCGTCGAGATCGCCCCCGGCGACCCGGTCGAGCCCTGGGAGGCGGCGGGCGCCACCTGGGTCCTGACCGCCTTCGACTCCCAGCCCCGGCTGGCCGAGGTCGAAGCCGTGATCGACGCCGGCCCGTAGGCGCGGCGGCTCCGAGCACCCGGGGCAGCGGATAACCTCAGGCGGAGATGAGGGGATTTGCCATTCGCTGGGTCTCGAACGTGGTCGCGCTCTTTGTCGCGGCCTGGATCCTCTCCGGGATCAGCTACGGCGATCAGTGGTGGACGCTGTTCATCGCCGCCGCCGTCTTCACCTTCGTGAACATGTGGGTGAAGCCGCTGCTGACGTTCCTCTCGATCCCGTTCATCATCTTCACGCTGGGGCTCTTCTACCTGCTGATCAACGTGCTGATGCTCTATGTGACCGACTGGATCGTGCCCGACTTCGAGATCCGCACCTTCTGGTGGGGCGTGCTCGGGGCGATCATCGTCAGCATCGTGAACTGGATCGTCGGCGCCATCCTGCCCGATCCCGACCCGCCCAAAGTCGAACGGATGCCCGGCTACTGAGCGGTGCCCGGCGGGGGCGCCTGGCGCCTCAGCCGATGACGGGACGCTCGGCGACCGGCGCCTCGGCGCTCGCCAGCAACGCCAGCGCCTGGGCGGACTTGCTGCCCGGCTCGGCGTGGTACAGGCAGAGGGTCAGCCGGTCGGAGTCGGCGATCGGCAGCTTCTCGTAGCCGAGGTCGAGCGTCCCCACCCCCGGGTGCTCGATCTTCGACCGCCCGGAGCGCTTCGGCCTGACGTCGTGGCGGGCCCACAGTTGGCGGAAGCGCTCGGAGCGCACCGAGAGTTCGCCGACCAGCTCCTCCAGCCGCGGGTCGTCGACGTCGGGGCCGGTGAGGGCGCGGAGCGCGGCGACCGAGGTCTCGGTGGCGCGGTCGCGGTCGCCGGTCCGTTCCTCGATCGCCGGGTCGAGGAAGGAGGCGCGGACGAGGTTGACGCCGACCCGGTAGTAGGGGACGAGCGCGGTCGCCAGCGCGTTGGCGGCGAGCACGTCGAGGTAGCGGCCGTAGACGTAGGCGGGGGTCTCGTGGAGGGAGTCGAGCAGCTCGAGGATGCCGGGCGGGACGCGCTCGGGCCGGCGCGGGGCGCGGCGGCGGCGGGCCGTCGGCGTGGCCAGGCCGCGCAGGTGGGCGATGCCGTCGTCGTCGAGGAGGAGCGCCCGGCCGAGCGCCTCGATCACCCCCTCGGACGGGTGCTGGTCGCGCCCCTGCTCGAGCCGCACGTAGTAGTCGGCGCTGACGCCCGCGAGCATCGCCACCTCCTCGCGCCGCAGACCAGGGACGCGGCGGCGGCCGCTCCCCAGGTCCGGCAGGCCGACCTCCTCGGGGCGGACCAGCTCACGGCGGGCGCGCAGGTACTCGCCGATCGGGTTCTCGCTGGTGGGCATCCATCCAGGGTACGCCCGCCGCGGCGCCCGAACCTGGCCCTGTCACTACCAGGAGAGACGGGACTCTTGCGCGTGGCGGGGGCGGGGCGGATGGTGGATGACATGACCGACTCCAGCGCTTCCCCCACCTCATCCCTGCAGAGCCACGACCTTCTCACCACCCCCTTCGGCGCGACGACGCCCGCGCTCGAGGTAGTCGACGGCGTCGACCTCGCCGGCAAGCGCGCCCTCGTCACCGGCGGCGCCTCCGGCATCGGCGTCGAGACCGTGCGGGCGCTCGCCCAGGCCGGCGCCGCGGTGACGATCGCCGCCCGCAAACCCGACGCCGCCGCGGCGGTCGCCGCCGACGTGCGCCAGAGCACCGGCAACGACGCCGTCGATTTCGTCGCCCTCGAGCTGACCGACCGCGCCTCGATCGACGCCCTCGTCGCCGCCTGGGAGGGCCCGCTCGACATCCTCGTCGACAACGCCGGCGTGATGGCGCTGCAGGACCTGACCCTGGCGCCCGACGGCCACGAGATGCAGTTCGCGACCAACCACCTCGGCCACTTCCGCCTCGCCCTCGGCCTCCACGACGCCCTTGCCGCGGCGGCCGGCGGCGCGCGGGTCGTGTCGGTCAGCTCGACGGCCCACCTCGCCTCGCCGGTGATCTTCGACGACATCGACTTCCGCTTCCGCCCCTACACGCCGGAGTCCGCCTACGCCCAGTCGAAGACCGCCAACGTCCTCTTCGCGGTCGAGGCGGCGCGCCGCTGGGCCGACGACGGGATCGTCGCCAACGCCGTCCATCCCGGGCCGATCATCGACACCGGCCTCGCCCGGCACATGGACCAGGAGAAATTGAAAACGCTGGTCGACTCCGGCGCCTACACCTTCAAGACGCCCGAGCAGGGAGCCTCGACCTCGGTCCTCGTCGCCGCCTCGCCCCTCGTCGACGGCATCACCGGCCGCTACTTCGAAGACTGCAACGAGGCGGTCCTCGTCGACCACGCCCCCGAGGGCACCGGCGGCGGCGTCGCCCCCTACGCCCTCGACCCCGCCAACGCCGAGCGCCTCTGGGAGCTCTCGCTGCGCCTGATCGGCTGAGCCGCGGCGAAGCACTGCGGCCCGAGAAGCGGACAGCCTCTCCGGTAGGCTGTCCGCATGGCCGCCGACGCCAAAGTCCCCGCGAAACGCGCCGATGCCGCGCGCAATCGCGACAAGATTCTCGCGGCGGCGCGGGAGGCCTTCGCCGATCCCGAGGCCGAGGTCTCGATGGCCGAGGTCGCGCGCCGGGCGGGGGTCGGGATGGCGACGCTCTACCGCAACTTCCCCGGCCGGCGAGAGCTGCTCGAGGCGCTCTACTCCGAAGTCATCGACGGCATCCTGGCGGCGGCGGAAGAGGGGTCGGGCGAGACCGCGGGGGAGAGGCTCACCGCCTGGCTGCGCGCCTTCCTCGACTTCTCGACCGCGAAGCGCCAGCTGGTCGCCGAGCTGCTAGTCGAAGACGACGACCGCTCGGTCTTCAACGAGAACCGGGCGCGGGTGATGGCGGCGGGGGAGCCGCTGCTCGCCGCGGCGCAGAAGTCGGGCGAGGTCCGCGCCGATCTCTCGCTCGCCCAGATCCTCGAGCTGGTCATCGCCGTCGGCAAGATCCGCGGCGATGCCGACTTCGTCGAGCCGATCCTCGACGCGATGCTCCAGGGCCTGCGGCCTCCCGGCTGATCCGCTTTCCGGCGCGGTCGACCTTTGGCCCCCGTGCCGGGCGCAGGGTCGACCTCAAGGCTGGGGTCGTCTCGAACCGGACAGCCTCTCCGCTACGCTAAACGGATAACCGATCCACTTAAGGAGAACCCATGGAATACCGCCCGCTCGGCCGCACCGGCATCTCGGTCAGCCAGCTCTGCCTCGGCGCGATGATGTTCGGCGCCTTCGGCAACCCCGACCACGACGAATCGATCGCGATCGTCCACCGCGCCCTCGACGCCGGCGTCAACTTCATCGACACCGCCGACTTCTATTCGTTCGGCGAGTCAGAGGAGATCGTCGGCAAGGCGCTCGCCGGCGGCCGTCGCGACGACGTCGTCCTCGCCACCAAGGTCGGCCTGCCGTTCGGCGAGGACCCGAACCACAAAGGCGGCTCGCGGCGCTGGATCGTCGAGTCGGTCGAGCGCAGCCTGCGCCGGCTCGGCACCGACTGGATCGACCTCCTGCAGATGCACCGGCTCGACCCAACCGCCGACGTCGACGAGACCCTCGGCGCGCTGTCGGACCTCGTCCACCAGGGCAAGGTCCGCGCGATCGGTGCCTCGAACGTACCCGCCTCACAGATCGTCGAGGCGAGGTGGACGGCCGAGCGCCGCGGGCGCGAGCGCTTCCGCACCGAGCAGCCGCCCTACTCGCTGCTCGCCCGCGGGATCGAGTACGACACGCTGCCGACGGCGCGGCGCCACGGGCTCGGCGTCCTCACCTACAGCCCGCTGAACGGCGGCTGGCTCTCCGGCCGCTACCGCAAGGGGCAGCAGGAGATCGCCGGACCGCAGTCGCCCGCCCGCTCGGAGAAATTTGCCGACCGCTACGACCTCGACTCGCCCGCCAACGCGGCCAAGTTCGACGCCGCCGACGCGCTCGGCGCGCTCGCCGACGAGGCCGGGATCACTCTCGTGCAGATGGCGATCTCTTTCGTCACCCGGCACCCGGCGGTGACGTCGGCGATCGTCGGCCCGCGGACGATCGAGCACCTCGACTCCTACCTCGAGGCCGACGGGGTCGTCCTCTCCGACGACGTCCTCGACCGCATCGACGCGATCGTGGCGCCCGGCGTCACCGTCAACGCCGAGGACGGCGCGATGTGGAACTCGCCGGACCTCGAGCCGGCGGCGCGCCGCCGGTAGCGAGCCCCGTCGCTAAGAGCGCGGCCCGCTAGGAGCGAGTCGGCTGCGGCGCGGCCTGGCTGAGCGCGAGCGGGCGACGGCCGGTGCGGACCCGGTCGCGCCCGCTCCGCTTGGCGCCGTAGAGCGCCTGGTCGGCCTGCCGGTAGAGCCAGTCGAAGTCGATCTCCCCGCCCGCGGCGCCGCTGACCCCGAAGGAGGCGGTGATGCCGTAGCCGGTGCCGAGCCCCAGCTGTTCGATCGCGAAGCGCAGTTCCTCGGCGACCATCTCGCCCTCCTCCTCGGCCATCCCGGGGAGGAGGATCAGGAACTCCTCGCCGCCGACGCGGTAGACGAGGTCGAAGCGGCGCAGGCTGGTGCGGATCTCGTCGGCGACTTCGCGCAGCAGGCGGTCGCCGATGTCGTGGCCGTGGAGGTCGTTGAGGCGCTTGAAGTGGTCGAGGTCGAAGAGGACGACGGTGATCGGCGCGCGCGAGACGAGCGCCTGCCGGCGCAGCTCCTCGAAGCGGTCGGGGAGGCCGTGGCGGTTCAGGAGGCCGGTGAGCGGGTCGACGATCGAGGCGCGGCGGTGGCCGATCTCGGCCTCGGCGAGGGCGACCGAGGCGATCGTGACGCCGAGCTGCATCGCCACGATCGCGATCATCGGCAGCGGTTCGCCGACGATCGCGGCGCCTTCCTCGAGCAGCGAGACGAAGACGAAGACGGCGGCGGTGACGCCGGAGCAGATGAGGATCGAGTCGCGGCCGGCGCGCAGGCCGTTGAGCACGACGCCGATCGGCAGCAGGAAGACGATCGGGCTCGAGGTGCCGCCGGTCAGCCCGGCGGCGGTCGCCATCGCGATCGTCACGCAGAGGCTGCCGATCAGCTCGAAGGCTTCGGGATTGCCGCGCCGCTGGACCAGCCGCGGGATCACGGTCAGGCTGATGACGACGGTGCCCAGCGGCAGCCAGGCCCAGGCGTCGTCAAAGATCGCCGTCGCCGCGAGGATCACGCCGACGATCGGCGCGATCGCCATCGTCGCCCGATCGAGCCGCCCCGCCCGCTCGACCGTGCGGTGACGAGAGACCGCGATCGGGCTCTGCCGCCGCCGCCCGGTGGCGATGTCGTCGCCGGTGTGGTCGAAGTCGCTCATCACCGAAGCATCGGAAAAAAGAAACGCCGCCTTGACCAATGCGCCCAAACTGGCGCCGGAACGCGGCGAGCCGTCAACATCGGCGGCGTGAAGCGGAATTCACGAGATCCCGAACGGGTGGGAGGCCGATGAGGCTCGGCGTGAGCGCGGCGCTGGTCGACGGCGAGCTGCTGCCCGGCGATGTCGAGATCGTCGACGGCCGGATCGCCACCGTGGGCCTCGCCGGGTCGGGCGGCAACGGGCTCGCCGTCCCCGGCTTCGTCGACCTCCAGGTGAACGGCTACGCCGGCGTCGACTTCTCGGCGGCGAGCGAGGACGAATGGCGATCCGCCCGCGAGGCCCTTCTCCGCGACGGCGTCACCGCCTTCCAACCGACCTTCGTCACCGCTGAGCTGAGCGAGATGCGCGAGTCGCTGGCGCGAATGCCCGCCGTCGATCCCGGCGGGAACGCCTCGATCTCGGATTCCGGATGCGCGACCGCTGGTCCTCCGCTCGGTTCGGGCCCGGGCGCTCGCGACACGGGCGACGATCCCGACCGACGCGCAACTGGCGCCGAGGTCGCCCAAGGGTCCCGGGTGATCGGCGCACACTTGGAGGGGCCGTTCCTGTCGCCGCTGCGGCCCGGCGCACATGATCCCTCCGCACTGCTCGCGCCGGACCTCGACGCGCTTGACGCGTTGCTCGCGGACGGGACGGTCAGCCAGGTGGCTCTCGCGCCGGAGCTCTCGGGGGCGCTTGAGTTGATCGACGTACTGGTCGAGCGCGGCGTCACCGTCTCTTGCGGCCACACCGAGGCCGACGCCGCGGCGGCGCGCGTCGCATTCGACCGCGGCGCGACCGCGGTCACGCACCTCTTCAACGCGATGCGTCGTCCCGAGGCTCGTGACCCCGGCATCGCTTACGTCGCCCTCGGCCGCGCCGGCGTCTTCATCACCCTGATCGTCGACGGCCATCACCTCGCCGACGACACGGTCCGGATGGCCTGGCGGGCGGCGGGGGAGCGGGTCGTCCTTATAAGTGACGCGGTCGCCGCCGCCGCGGCTCCCGACGGCGACTACACGCTCGGCGGCGCCGTCCCGATCCACTCGGCCGAGGGCGTGGTCCGCAACGACGCCGGCTCGCTCGCCGGCTCCACGCTCTCGATGCTCGCCGCCGTGCGCAACTCGCTCGCCCTCGGCGTTCCGCTCGCCGCCGCGCTCGCCGCCGCCACCGAAGCCCCCGCCCGCATGGCCCGCCGTCCCGACCTCGGCCGCATCACCCCCGGCGCCCGCGCCGACCTCCTCGTCCTCACCGACACCCTCGAGATCGAGCGCGTCCTCCTCGAAGGCGTCACACAGCCGTGTTGACGGGCCGAAAACTCAACTATGTCTTGAGTTTT
>DAIQOT010000185.1:0-7873 GCA_036787695.1 Solirubrobacterales bacterium
AGCACCCTTTGTAGCCTTCGGCCTTCCACGCCTCGGCGACTTCCTGGGCGTTCGGCTGGTCTTCGTAGCGCTCTTCGATCGAGCGCGCGCCCTGCACTTCCATGTGCGTTTCCTTCACGCCGACTTCGGCGTAGCGGTTTTCGATCCGCTCTTTCGGGTTGGGCAGGTATTCGGCCGAGTCGAGCCCCTCGGAGGTCGAGTCGCCGATGTGGACGACTTTCGTACAGGAGGTCCGCTGCGAGTCGGCGGCCTGCGCTTTGGTCAGCGGCACCGGGCCTTTGGTCCCCGCGGCGACCGCTTCCTTGACCCGGATCTGTTCGCCTTCGGCCTCGGCCTTGTTCAGCCCGGCCATCCCGGCGATGGCGATGATGAAGAGCACACCGACGCCGACCAGCACCATCCGCCCCTCGGGCGAGAAGGTCGTCCATTTCCAGCCGAGCCGCCGGCGTTTCGCCAGCATGCGGCCGATCGCGCCGTGGCGGATCGGCTCCTCGACGAAGCGCCAGGAGAGCGAGGCGATGATGAAGATCGCGGCGACCTGGAGGATGTCCCGGATCAGGTCCTGGCCGTGGTGGCCCTGCGGCGAGGTGAGGACGATCACCGGCGTCTGCCAGAGGTAGATGCCGTAGGAGCGGACGCCGATCCAGCGCAACGGTTTGCAGCCGACGATGTTGCCGAGCTTGCAGGCCGGGTGTGCGAGCGGCATCAGCACCATCACCGTCGCCAGCGAGAGGAGGACGAAGCCGCCGCGGTAGAGGAACTGGGAGAACTCGCCGGTCCGCCAGATCATGATCGCGATGATCGCAAGGCCGATCCAGCCCATCACGTCGAGGTTGCGGCGGGCCTGGAAGGTGATCCGTTTGGAGAGCCGGCGGCTCGGCCAGACCATCGCCAGGGCGGCGCCGAAGAGGAGGCCGGCGGCGCGGGTGTCGGTCCCGTAATAGACCCGCGAGGGGTCGAGGCTCGGGTGGTAGAGGACCGCCATCAGGATCGAGGAGGCGATCGCCAGGGCGAGCGTCCAGAGGGCGAGTTTGGGGCGCAGGCCGTTGTCCTCGCGCTCGTGGATGAAGCGCAGGCCGACCAGCAGGATGAACGGCCAGAAGATGTAGAACTGCTCCTCGACCGACAGCGACCAGAGGTGGTTCAGCGGCTGTTCCGGCGCGAAGCGGGCGAAGTACGACACGTTCGCCGCGATCTGCTGCCAGTTGTTGACGTAGAAGATCGCCGAGACGACCGCCTTGCGGAACTGATCGGGCTGGGCGGGGCCGAAGATCGTCACCCAGGCGATCACGATCAGCAGCATCAGGAAGAGCGCCGGCAGCAGGCGACGGGCGCGGCCGAGCCAGAAGCGGCCTAAGTGGATCGCGCCCCGCTTCATGAACTGGCCGAGCAGGATGTCGGTGATCAGGTAGCCGGAGAGGGTGAAGAAGATGCCGACGCCGAGCAGCCCGCCGGGGGCCCAGCCGAAGCCGAGGTGGAAGAAGATGACCGCCAGGACCGCGATCGCGCGCAGGCCGTCCAGCCCTGGCATGTAGCGCTCTCCGCGCGTAATCGGTTCGGGCATCGGACCGAAGCATGTTAAGGACGGCGGAGGCTGGTAGTTTCCCCGCCCGATGCAGGCGCTTTCCCGAAACGAGGCCCGACACGGGCGTACCGTGATCGTCGCGCTCGTCGGGATGGCGATCGCGCTCGCCGTCGCCCTCGGCGCTCGGCCGGCCGGAGCCGCGCCGGTGGCCGCCGAAGCGACCAAAGCCTGCCCCGGCTTCAAAGTCCTCCACAACGACCGGATCGGCACCGCCGTCTTCCCGGCCGGGACCTACACGGTCAACCTCGAAGACCCGAGCCTCACCTGCAAATCGAGCGCCGAACTCTTCGCCCGCTTCCTCGAGGACTGGGACGGCAACCTGCCCCAGCCGTGGAAAGTAGCCGGCGAAGGCTCGGGCAAGGCGTCCTTCATCCGCGGCTCGCTCGGCGGCTTCTCGGTCGAACTGACCGCCAGAGCCAAAGAAGAAGGCAGCGGCACCAACCCGGACCTCGGCACGCTCTGCCCCGGGACCTTCACGGTCAACTCGACGACCCAGATCGAGACCCTTCGCTTCACCAAAGGCGCGTTCCTGATCTACCTGCCGCAGGGCACCGCGATCAAGTGCGGCCAGGCCTCGGCCCTCTTCCAGCGGTTCCTCGGCTCGGGCGGCACGCTGCCCTCGCCCTGGAAGCTGACGAACCAGACGGCGACGTTCTACAAGTCGTCGAACCCAACCCGCTCCGCCTTCCGGATCGAATCGCCGAACGGCTCCGTCCGCCGCTAGGCGGGCCGGCCGCCCGACCGCGTTCGCACTTTCCCGCGGTATGCGCGGGTAACTGCGAACTCACCTGAGGGGGTGGCGCAAACCTAGGGTGGCGCGAACCGTTTTGCCCTGATCGGGCAAGTACGGGGTGTGAGCGCTAAACAGACCGACGGCGAGGCGATCGCCGCATCGATTTCCGAGCCGCGTGCTTTTGGCGTCGTGTTCGAACGGCACTTCGGCGCGATCCTGCGCTACCTGCGGCGGCGGCTCGACGACCGCCACGCTGAGGAAGCGACGGCGCAGACCTTCTTCCTCGCCTTCGACGCCCGCGCCCGCTTCGACCCCCAGCACGCGAGCGCCCGGCCGTGGCTCTTCGGGATCGCCACCAACGTCGCCCGCCGCCACCGCCGCCACGAGGTGCGCGAGCTGCGGGCGATCGCCGCGCTCGACGCCGACGCGCGCACCACCGACGAGGCGCGCGAGTCGAAGCTCGACGCCGAGCGGATGCGCGGCGCGCTCGCCCACTGTCTCGCCGAACTTCCCACCGAAGAGGCCGACGTCCTCTACCTGCTCGTCTGGGCCGAACTCGACCAACCCGAGATCGCCGCCGCCCTCGACGTGCCCCTGGGGACGGTCAAGTCCCGCCTCTCCCGCGCTCGCAAGCGGGTGCGCGAGGCCCTCGACCTCCCCGCCAACCTTCCTACCAATGATCTGAGCACGACCCGGAGGTAACCGATGCCGACTCCTATCGACGACATCACCGCAATTAAAGACTTCAACGTGGAGCGAGACACCGAGCCGCCCGAGGCTCGCGCCGCGATCTGGGCCGCGATGGAGGCGCGCATGGACGCCGCCGCGGCCGAGGCGCGCGCCTTCGGCGAGGCGGTCGCCGGTTCGGCGCCCCCCGCCCCACCCCGTGCCCGTCGCGGCTTCTCCTTCGGCGGCCGCCGCGAACCCTCGCGCCGCCGTCGACTCGGCCTCGCCTTCGCCGGCGCGACCTTTGCCGCCGCGGTCGTCGCCGGGACGCTCGTCCTCAGCTCCGGCCCGACCACCCAGCCCGCCAGCGCCGCCGAAATCCTCCACCAGGCCGCCGACGCCGCGGCCGAACTGCCGGCCACCACGGTGCCCGGGCCCGGCCAGTTCCTCTACCGCAAGGAACAGCGGATCGACGTGCAGGGGTGGCGAAGCCCGCTTCCGCTCCCCAGCGACAACCTGCCGGGCGGCACCGTCGGCGGGACGATGCACGGGCCGCACGCCTACAACGCGCTCGTCCCGGTGACGACCGAATCGTGGACCGACGACGAAGGCGGCGGCCGGCGCCGCGAAGAGCTCGGCGCGCTGCAATTCTGGAGCAAGACCGAAGAAGCCCACTGGAAGACGGGCGGCTCGCCCCTTCCCGCGCCCTTCGACGCCGAATACCAGCGGCGCTACGCGAAGACGGCCTTCGGGAAACCGCTCGAGGTCAACTCGAAGGTGGTCGACAGCGAAACCGACGGCTACGGCGAGACCTTCCATTTCCCCGACACCTCGATGCTGCCGACCGAACCGAAGGCGCTGCGGCAGGCGGCCGAAGGCAACGAACTCGAATACACCGGCTTCAACCACGCTGGCGGCAAGAAGACCCATCTCGATGCGCAGGAGACGAAAGAAGAACTGCTGAACGTCCTGCAGGAAGGGTTTCCGACCCCGCAACTACAGGCGGCGATCTTCGACGCGCTCGCCGAACTGCCGGGGATCAAGGTCGAGCGCGGGGCGACCGACGGCCTCGGCCGTGAAGGCGACGCGATCCAGGCCTACAGCGAGCACGGGATGCAGTCGGAGTACATCTTCTCGCCCGATACCGGTGAGCTGCTCGCCTTCCGCGACATGCTGGTCGACCCGGCGGCTGCCGGCTCCTACCTCAAGGGCCTGCCCGCCGGGACTGTGGTCAGCGAGCGCGACTTCATCGCCGAGGCGGGCGTCGACTCGACCAAGTCGACGGGCTCCTAGCCCGCCGGACCGGCCTAGCGCTGCTCGAGGGCGAACGGGGTGCCCTCGGAGTCGCGACAGATCGACCAGTTCTCTCCCGGATGCACGATCGCGCCGCCGAGGTCCTCGACCTTGCGCAGCGCGCTCGTCATGTCGGGGACCGGGAAGTAGGGCAGCGAGCCGGTGTCGCCGGGGCCGCGGCCGCGCTCGTGGACGCCGAGCCGGACGCCGTCGGCGTCGGCCACCCAGCCGGCGCCCTCCCCCGCGCCGCGCTCGGCGAGGTCGAGGTCGAGCAGGCCGCGCCAGAAGCGCAGCGCGCGCTCGGTGTCGTCGGCGGGGAACTCGATCAGCGCCGCCACGGTCGCCACCCCCGCTCGGTCCCGTCGCCGCCCTCTTGGCCCAGGGGCGACATTTCGCGTCCCAAGAGCTGCTCGAACTCGCCCGCGTCGAGGAAGATCCCGTGACATTTGCGGCACTGCTCGATCGTCACGCCGTTGCGCTCGTGCGTCCGCATCTCGGCGCCGCATTTGGGGCAGGTCATCGTCCCGGTCGAGGTTCCGTCGGGCGTCGAGCTCATCAGGCGGCCCCCTCGGCGCTCTCGGTCAGGCTCGCGTAGGCGTCGGGCCGGCGCGTCGTCAGGAAGGGGAAGAGCTCGAGCCAGTCGCCGCGCTGGTCGAGGTCGAGGTCGGCGACCAGCACCGCCGCCTCGTCGCGCGGCGCCTGGACCAGCACGCGGCCGTAGGGGTCGCTGATGAAGGACGAGCCGTAGAAGGTCAGCGGCGGCTCGGAGCCGAAGCGGTTTACGGCGACCATGAAAGTGCCGTTGGCGATCCCGTTGGCGACGATCACCCGCTCCCAGAGCGGCTGGGTATCGAAGTCGGGGTGGTCGGGCTCGGAGCCGATCGCGGTCGGGTAGATCAGCACGTCGGCGCCGGCGAGGCTGTAGGCGCGGGCGACCTCGGGGAACCACTGGTCCCAGCAGGTCGGCAGCCCGACCTGGGCGTCGCCGAGCACGGTCAGTGGGAAGGCCGGGCCCTCGTCGGCGGGGCCGGGGCGGAAGTAGAGGTCCTCGTAATAGCCGGCGGTGATCGGGATGTGGAGCTTGCGCGTGCGGCCGACCAGCTCGCCGGTCGGGGCGACGACGATCGCGGTGTTGTAGCCGAGGCCGCCGTCGGGAGCTCGCTCGTAGAGCGAGGCGTGGACGTGGACGCCGGTCTCCTTCGCCATCGCCGCGGCGAACTCGAAGGTCGGGCCGCCGGGGAGCTCCTCGGGCTCGACCCCGACCGCCTCGGGCCCGGCCGGGTCGACGGCGAAGTAGGGCGAGAGGGTCAGCTCCTGCAGGCAGACGAGGCGGGCGCCCGCACCGGCGGCCATGCGGATCCCGGCGGCGAGCCCGGCGCGGTGCTCGTCGGGATCGGGTAGCCAGCGCTGCTGGACGGCGCCGATCCGGAATGGCTCTCTCGCCGGCTCCCGGGTGCGCGCGGGCGAGTCCTCGACCCCGTTCTTTTCGATCAAACGCAGCTCGGTCACACCCCCGACTGTAGGCGCTCCGACCGTTCGGCGACAATCCGTGGGATGACTCGCCCGCTACCGAGCACCCCCGCCGCCGACGGCTTCCGCATGCCCGCCGAGTGGGAGCCGCACGCCGGCTGCTGGATGGTCTGGCCCGAGCGGCCCGACAACTGGCGCGAGGAGGCGGCGCCGGCGCAGGCGGCGTTCGTCGCCGTGGCGAGCGCGATCGCGGCGTCGGAGCCGGTGACGATGGCGGTCTCGGACGGCCAGTTCGAGCGCGCCCGGGCGGCGCTGCCGGCCGCGGTGCGGGTGGTCGAGGTCTCCAGCGACGACGCCTGGATGCGCGACATCGGGCCGACCTTCGTCATCGACGGGAAGGGCGCGCGGCGCGGCGTCGACTGGCGCTTCAACGCCTGGGGCGGCCTCCACGGCGGGCTCTACACCTCCTGGGAGCGCGACGACCGCGTCGCCGCCAAGGTGCTCGCTTTCGAAGGCGACGGCCGCTACCGGGCGCCGCTGATCCTCGAGGGCGGCTCGATCCACGTCGACGGCGAGGGCACGGTGCTGACCACCGAGGAGTGCCTGCTGAACCCGAACCGCAACCCGGAGCTCGACCGGGCGGCGATCGAGGCGGCGCTGAACGAATACCTGGGGACCGAGAAGGTCGTCTGGCTCGGCGAGGGCGTCTTCGAGGACGAGACCGACGGCCACGTCGACAACCTCGCCGCCTTCGCCCGGCCGGGAGTGGTGCTGCTGACCTGGGAGGAGGACCCGACCGATCCCCAGCACGCCCGGTCCGCCGACGCCTTGGCGCGCCTAGAGGAGGCGACCGACGCCCAAGGCCGCCCGTTCGAGGTGATCAAGGTCCCCACGCCGCACCCTCCGGCGACGACCGACGAGGAGGCAGCCGGCGTCCTCACCACCGACGACGCGATCCCCCGCCGCGGCGGCGATCGCCTCGCCGGCAGCTACGTCAACTTCTACATCGCCAACTCCCACATCGTCTACCCGCTCCTCGACCCGGAGCGCGACGACGAGGCGGGAGCGATCCTGGCCGAGGTCTTCCCCACCCGCGAGGTGGTCGGAGTGCAGGCCCGCGAGATCCTCCTCGGCGGCGGCAACATCCACTGCATCACGCAGCAGGTCCCCGCCTAGGCCTGAGCGGGGTCGAGGGGGACCCTGAACGAACCTCCCCGCAGTTCGTGAGAGAAGGGTCCCCCTCGACCCCGCCCGCGCAAACGCGAGGCCCCTCTACGCCAAAGACTGCGGCGCCGCGTTCTCGCCCTTCGCCGCCACCGATTTCTGCTCCAGCGACGCCGGCGTCCCGCCGAAGCAGAGCCGAACCAGATGGTTGGGCGCCTCGGTGATCCGCCAGAACTCGCAGCTCGTCCCCGCCGGCGACGAGGGAAGGAGCTGGAGCAGTTCGGTTTCGACTTCCGATTCCTGCTGGCCCGGAACCCCGATCAGGCCCAGGACTTCGACTTCCGATTGGCCTTTGTGGATTTCCGTGTAGGCGGAGGCGCTCATTTCGGCCGGCAGCAGCCCCATGACCGAGTCGCCGCCGGAGCTTTCGCCGTCGTTGCCGCCGAAGGCGATCGCCAGGCCGATCCCGACGACCAGGAGCCCGAGCACCCCCCAGGCGATGCGCGCCCGGCGACGTTGGCCGCGGCGGTAGCGGTCGCGCCCCGGGTCGGGCATCGTCGTCGCGCTCATTGCGGGAGGATCGCAGACGCTCACCGCCCGTCTCCGCTAGCGTCCATCACATGAGTGGAGACATGGATTTTCGACGCGAACTTGGCCAACAGCTGCGGGTCGACTCGATCCGCTCCTCCGACGCGGCGGGCTCGGGACACCCGACTTCCTCGATGTCGGCTGCCGACCTCCTGGCGGTGCTCATCGACGGGCACCTGCGCCTCGATTTCGGCACGCCTGACGACCCCCGCAACGACCACCTGATCTTCTCCAAGGGGCACGCCTCGCCCCTGTACTACTCGGTGCTGAAAGCGGTCGGCGCGATCGAGGACGACGAGCTGCTCACCTTCCGCAAACAGGGCTCGCGGCTCGAAGGCCACCCCACCCCGATCCTCCCCTGGGTCGACGTCGCC